>NZ_JBITTH010000010.1:0-316568 GCF_044541755.1 Streptomyces sp. NPDC085524 | reverse complement strand
CGAAGCGAGCCACACACCGCCGAGCCCCTGCACGGGCCGCACCACAAGGTCCCGGCCGGGCCGGAGCAGGCCCTGCAGGCATCCCGCGCCACAGGCACCCGGCCCGGCCGGAGCGAGCTTCGTACCGCCGAGCCCCCGGCAGGGGTACGGCGCGGCCGGAGCGGGCCCCGCGCCGCCGCCCCGCAGGGGGCGCCGCCCCGTACCGCCGAGCCCCCCGGAGGGTGATTGCGTGGCCCCGGGACGGGTAAGCGCCGGGTATGTCCGGTCACGGTCACCTCATCGACAGCACCCTGTCCCTGCTGACCCACGGCTACGCATGGGCCCCGGACCTGCGCCGGGCCCATGACGGTGCGCCGGTGGTGCACACCCGCCTGATGGGACGGCACGCGGCACTGCTGCACGGCCCCGACGCCGTGCCGCTCTTCTACGACGAGAGCCGCGTCCAGCGGCACGGCGCCCTGCCGGGGTCCGTGGTCGACACCCTCTTCGGCAGGGGAGCGGTGCACACGCTCGACGGGCCCGGGCACCGGGGCCGCAAGGCGATGCTGGTCTCGCTGCTCATGTCACCGGAGGGCACCGGCGGCCTCACGGCGCGGGTCGAGAGCGGCTGGCGCGATGCCGTGGAGGGCTGGGAGGACCGCAGGGTGGTGCTCTTCGACGAAGTGGCCGCCCTGCTCGCGGGGGCGGTGTGCGACTGGGCGGGTCTGCCGGTCCCGGACGACGCGGCCCGTGAGATCGCCGAGGACTGCGTGGCGATGGTGGACGGCTTCGCCACGGCGGGCCCCCGGCACGTCCGGGCCCGCCGCGCCCGGCAGCGCCAGGAACAGGGGCTCATGGCCGCCGTCGACCGCATCCGCGCGGAGAACCGCCGGCCGCCGGCGTCCGGTACGCGCACCGTGGCGGAAACGGTCGCCCTGCACCGCGATCCGGACGGTTCCCCGCTCGATCCCCACACGGCGGCCGTCGAACTCCTCAACATCATCCGCCCGACCGTCGCGGTGACCTGGTACGTCACCTTCGCCGCACACGCACTCCACCGCCACCCCGGCCAGCGTGACCACCTGCGCACGGACGGCCCCGGCTACGCCCTCGCCTTCGCCCAGGAGGTCCGCCGCTTCTACCCCTTCGTGCCCTTCATCGGAGGCGTGGCCGCCCAGGAGATCGCCTACGCCGGTGACCGGATCCCCGCCGGGACCCTCCTGCTCCTCGACGTGTACGGGCAGCACCACGACCCGGAGATCTGGGCACGGCCGTACCACTTCGACCCCGGGCGCTTCCTGGGCCGTGAACCCGGCCGCGGCGCACTCGTCCCCCAGGGCGGCGGCGACGTCCGGACCGGCCACCGGTGCCCCGGCGAGGACATCACGCTCGCCCTGCTCGGCACGCTGTCGCCGGCGCTGGCCCGCCTGGACCTCGCCGTACCGCAACAGGACCTGTCCATCCCGCTGAGCCGGATCCCGACCCGGCCCCGCAGCGGCTTCGCCGTCGGGGTCGAACCCCGGTCGGTCGGCGACCGGGGGCGGCAGGCGGTCGGCGGCAGCCGCCGCTGAGCGCCGCGCAGGGGGACGGGGCCGGCGTCAGCTCGCCGTGGAGCGGGATCCCGCGGCGGCCGGAGACTCGTCGAGCGTGAACAGGCCGCCGTCCGGATCGCACACCGTCACGCGATCACCGCCGGCCCACCCGCCGACCTCCGGGACGATGGTGCCGCCGTGCTCGACGACCGCCCGCTGGGCCTCCTTCAGGTCCGGGACCTTGAAGTGGACCAGCCAGCGGGGCCGCAGCATCGGCTTGTCGGCGGAGGTCTCGACCGGTCCGCTGTTCAGACGGGTGACCGCCTGGCCCCCGCGCCGCAGGACCACCTGGTCCTCCTCGTAGGAGACCTCGCAGCAGTCGGCGTGCTCGTTCTCCTCCTCGCCCTCGTCCCCGTCCTCGTGCGCGACCCACTCCAGGACCTCGCCGTAGAAGACGGCCGCGTCGAAGGCGTTGCGGGTGTGCAGTTCCACCCATGCGGGTGCCCCGCCCTCGCCCACGCGCCACTCGGACAGGGCCTCTCCCTCCCAGACGCCGAAGGCGGCGCCCTCGGGGTCGGTGGCGAGGGCCGCCCGGCCGCGGGGCGGATAGGACACGGGCCCCACCCCGACCGTGCCGCCGCGCTCGCGGATCCCGGCCACGGCCGCATCGGCGTCGGTGACGGCGAAGTACACCGTCCATGCCACGGGTGCGGCCATTTCCCCGGCCATCGCCCCGATCCCCGCCACCGCCACGCCGTCCAGCTCGGCCACCGAGGACGCCCGCCCGAAGACGCCCCGCCGGAAGGTCCACCCGAGGACGGCCCCGTAGAAGCGCTCCGCAGCCTGAAGATCGCGCGCCATCAGACTCAGCCAGCACGGCGCACCCGGCACATCCGCTGCCACCAGCACCATGGGCAGCCTCCTCTCGTCCCGCGCTCACGGAATTGCTCCTGGTCGTATTGTGACCGTTCATCCGCTTCGGCGGGTTCTGCGAGGATCGTTCGGCGCGTACAGCGCAGGGGACGTCACCCGCCGCAGCCACCGCCCCGCCGGGCCCAGGCCCCGGCGAACATCTCGTGCAGCGGCGCCGTCGGCAGCACCCGGCCGAACGGGGACTCGATCCGGCCCCGCCACAGCGGGCGCACCCGGTGGCTCTGCAGTTTCACGGTCTCCAGCGGCAGGTGCGGGGCCTTCAGCTCGGTCCACTCCCCGGGCAGGAACAGGCTCCGGCCCGCCCGGGCCCGCTTGGCCTCCAGCACCGCGCCGGTGGCCAGGAGCTCCGCCCCGACCTGGGTGTGCCGCTTGGCCGTCCAGCCGTTCCACCGCCGTACGTTCCGGTCGGTGGGCGCGGCCAGCGTCGCGATCTGGAGGTACAGCGCTGCGGCGTCCGCCCCCGTGCCGAGCTCCGCCGCCACCCGCGTGACCAGCTCCGGGCAGGACTGCCGCGGATCAGCCTCGTACGCGCCCGCCGGTACCGCCCCCGAGCCCGCCCGGAGCATCATCCGCTCCAGCCCGCCGCCGGCCAGCAGCGGCGCCACCCGGTCCAGGGCCTCCGCGAGGCCGGTGACCCCGCGCATCCGCTGCCACACCTCGGGGCCGGTGACCGCCGAGGGCCGCAGGAAGGCGTCGCCTCCCGGCGCGCACACCACCAGCGGGCCGGAGTCGTACGCCGTCACCGGAGCCGGATCCTCCTCCTTGCGGCGGTCCATCGCCACGGGCAGCCGCCCGGGCCCGAACCGCTCGGCGAACGGCGTGGGCGAGTCGTGGACCCGCCCGCCGGGCAGTGCCAGCAGCAGCTCGGGACGGGCCAGCTCCGCGTGGAGCCGCTCGTACAGGGCCGTCGCGCCGGCCACCGCGGGATCTCCGACGGGCCGGTCCGTCCACGCCCACACCAGCGCGCTCGCGATCTCCCCGAGCCGGAGCCCCACCGGAGTTCCGTACCGAAGCGCGGGCCCGGCCGCCGGCACGGCCCTGACCTCCACCCCGGTGCCGTACGCGGTCGCCGCCAGCTCCCAGCCGACCGCGGGCACCGTCGTCTCCTCGGCCGCCTCGTAGCCGCCCGCAAGCCGCCGCGCCCACACCTCCGAGAGGCCCAGCTCGCCCTCCAGGGCGTCGGCCGCCCCGTCGTGCACGGCCGGGAGGGTGCCCAGGAGGTCCTGCCACACCCCTGCCATGCGCTCCACGGCCGCCAGGACCCCGCCCGGCCGCCACAGCTCCGCCGGATCCCCGGGCATCGCCGCGGCCAGCAGGGCGCGCCGGCCGGCGGCTCCGAGCCGCCGGAGCAGCCGCTCGTACGACTCGGCCGTCATCGGGGTCGCCTTGTAGGGGGCCTTGCCCGCCAGGGAGCGGGTCTCGTCCCGGCCGGGCCGGCCGACCAGACCGGCCACCACGAGCCGGGCCACGGCCCTGCGCACGCCGGTCAGTTCGGCGAAGCGCGCCGACGCGGCCTCCGGCACCGGGACCGGCCCGTGCGCCTCGACCGCCGCCACCAGGGCCCGGAGGCGGCCGGCGTCGTCCCGCTCCACCCGGACCAGCCGCGCCTGCCCGGCCGCGGCCGGGACCGGGTCGTCGTCCCGCTCCTCGGCGGCGGGGGCCACGAACCACTGCGGCGAACCTCCGTCCCGTACGGGCGCGGACGCCACGGCGGTCCCGCCGGCCCGCAGCGCCTCCAGGGCCGCGGTGCCGTCGGCACGGCCCACCCACCAGGCGCTGCCCGCACGGGCGAACGGCTGGTCGGCCCAGGTGTCCAGGAGCGCCAGCAGCGCCCCCCGCTCCGCATCCGGGGTCGGCGCCACGGCCGCCCGCCAGGCCGCGGCGTCGATCGTGCCGAGCAGCTGCGACCAGTCGTGCGGCGGCGCGGGCGGCGAGGCCCGCCGCACCTCCTCGACGACGGTCCCGGCGAGGCAGGCGCCGTCGGCCGCGAGCGCGGACAGCGTGGCGGGCAGGGGCACCTCCGGGGCGGGCCGCCCCGTTGCGCGCTCCCCGTCCGACACCAGCCCGAACAGTGCGGGCATCAGCTCGGTGTCCGGCGCGGACCGGCGGGGCAGGGCGGGCGGGACCTCGGAGAGGAGGACGACGCGCCGGTGCAGGGCGCGCCGCCGCTCCTCCACCCGGGCGGCCCGCACGGCCACCGCCACGACGGCCTCGGCCAGTACCGGGTCGGTGATCTCCGGCAACTCCCGTGCCACGGCAGCACGAAGGGCCGCCGTGCCGTCGACGGCCGTTGCCTCGAGCGCGGCCGTCAGCAGGGCGTCCGCACTCGACCGCCCTACGGTCCGCAGCGCCCGCGAACCGGCCGCGTCCCGGGTCCGCAGCAGGTACCAGAAGGCCGGCGGCAGGGCCACGCCTCCCGAAGCGGTGACGCGGCGGACCGGTGTTACCCGGGGATGGCGGGGCGAGTGGTGCCCGTCCAGCTCCCACAGCAGCACGCCGTCGGCGGTGTAGGCGCGCACTCCGGTACGGGTCTTGGCCTCGGCGAGGACCACGTCCTCCACCGCACCCTCCGGCGGGGACCACAGCCCCCAGGGCTCCTGTCCCGGCCGGTCGACGTCGAAGCGGGCGCTGCGCCCGTCCACGCTCTCCACCAGGTAGTGGTGGGGCGCGGCGTCGCGGTGCCCGGTGCGGAACAGCACCCGGGTCCCGACGAGGCCGTCCCGGCAGCCCAGCGGGGAGCCGGACAACCCGGCGGGCAGCGGCGCCAGCTGCAGGGCCTCGCGGGCCAGGGCCATGCAGGCCCCGGACGGTTCCGCGGCCGGACCGGCGTCCGCGGGGCGGCCCGGGAAGTCCGGCAGCGCCGACGCACCCCGCCGCTCCCCGGTGACCGGGTCCACCTCCTCCCAAGGCCGGTCGCCGAAGACGGCGTTGGTCCAGATCCGGGAGCCGTCGCCGAGCTGCAGCTCGGCACCGTCGATGCCCCCGGTGCCGCCCGGGCGCAGCACCGACAGGCCGCCGTGCCGCCCGCCGCCGTCGGCGGTCTCGAACTGGAAGCCGTACGCCCCGTCCAGGCTCCCGCCGAACGGCACCAGCCCGCTCAACTCGTCCGGGGTGAAGGGCTCTTCGGGACGCTCCGCCCAGACTGCGGTGTCGCAGTGGTACGGACTGCGCTCAAGGGTCCAGCTCACCAGGAAGGATCCGCCGACGTAGTGGACGGCGTACATGGTCGCCCCGTCGGGCACCGTGAACCGGCACGAACCGCGCACCCCGTCGGGGGAGACGGCGACCGCCCGGTCGCGCCCGAACACCGTCAGCACCGGCCAGGTGGAGGTCACCCCCGCCACGCCCGGCAGCGTCCGGTCCGCCTCCCCGGCCCCGGCGTCGGCGGCGAACTCCGCGTACACCGACTCCAGGCCCGGCCATGCCAGTTCCTCCGGGAGGCCGGCCGCCAGCGAGCGCCGCAGCGCGCCCGCCGCGCCGGCCCCGGCGAGGGCGTCGCAGACCCCGCCGAGCGCGGACACCGTAGGCCGGTCCAGCAGCGTCTCCAGCTCGGCCACGGCCTCCTCGGCCCCCGCCATGCCGCCGCCCGCCACCGTGTCGACGAGCTTGCCGACCCGCCCGGCCACCTCGTTCGCGATGCCCTCGTTGCCCGGCAGCAGCGTCACCGCGGACCCGGCCCGGCGGCTGCGGGGCGCCGGCCGGTCCGGGAGCAGGCCCGCGTGCACGGTCCCCTCCAGCCGGGGGCCGAACGCCGGGTCGGCGGCCAGTGCGGCCAGGTCCCGCCGGGAGCGCTCGCCCCAGAAGTGCATGCGGACCTCGGGGCCCGGGTCGACGACCGGGACCCCGGCCGCCAGGCAGGCGTCCAGGACGTCCGCGTCGAAGCCCTGCCAGCGGTGGCGGGTGGTGTGCACCGTGACCGGGGCGCCCGCCGCCCGCAGCCTCGGCCCCAACCGGCCGACCAGGCCGAGGAACTCCTCCGGCAGGGGCTGCCGCCCGGCCCCGCCGCCGGACCGGACCGCGTACTGGTACATGCGTACGAAGTTCCCGACCCACCCGTGCAGCCCGCCCTGCGGCACCACCCGGCCCGACTCCATCGCTTCCGCCGCGCCGCAGCCGATCAGCAGCCGCAGCCAGGCCCCGCCGTCGGTGGCCCCGTCCGGGAACACCTCCACCAGCCCGGCCGCGGTCTCCTCCGCCGGCGGACGGGCCGTCAGGACCGGGCCCGCGGCGGTCAGCAGCGCGTCCGGGACCGACTTCTTCCGGGTCACCGACAGGATCGCGCCCACCAGCCGCGCGACCTCCTCGTCCCCGTGGCCCGCCGCCTTGGCGGAGGCCCGCACCCGGCGCACCAGATCCGCCGGCAGATCCGCGGACGAGCCCGCCCACACGGTCAGGAACGCGTCCAGCGCCGCGTGCGCCGCGGCCGGATCCAACGTCTCGGCGAGGAACCGCTGATGGGCCCCGAACTCCCTGGCCGGCATCGCCCCGCCCTCGGCGAACAGCAGCGCGTTGGCCCGCCGGTACTCCGCGTCCACCGGCAGCCCGTGCTGCGCCTCCGCCGCCCGGGCGGCCGCATAGGCACGCCCGCCCGGCCGGCTCCCGTGACCGATCAGCCGGTGCCCGACGGTGTCCCAGAACCACGGGAGATGGGCCGGCGGCAGCCGCCGTGCCCGTACGGCCATCGCGTCGACGAACCCGCCGGGCCTGGTCCGGAGCCGGCCCAGCTCGGAGCGCATGTCGTCGATCAGACCGCGCGCGATCGGCTCGGCGTCCGGATCGTGCGCGGCGACCCAGTCGGCATAGGTGGTCGACGTGTGCGTGCCGGCGGCGGGCAACAGGGCGGCGAGCGAGGCGATCATGTTCCGGATCGTCGCACGCCCCTCCGACAGCACCCCTGAGGCCTCTGCCCTGCCCCCGCCCCGCCGGCAGGCGGACTCGGGCAGGATGTCCGGGTGCTGACGACGACGGAACTGGTGGCGAGAGCGGCCTCCCTGGCCGCCCGGGGAGGCCGGGGAGTCCGGGGAGGCCGGGGCGGCGGGGGAACCCGGCGGATCCTCGGCATCGCCGGGCCGCCGGGGGCCGGCAAGTCGACGCTGGCCGCCCTGCTCGCCGAGGCGCTCGGGCCGGAGACGGCCGTGGTGGT
The DNA here is from genome assembly GCF_044541755.1 of Streptomyces sp. NPDC085524. Lineage (NCBI taxonomy): Bacteria > Bacillati > Actinomycetota > Actinomycetes > Kitasatosporales > Streptomycetaceae > Streptomyces > Streptomyces sp. NPDC085524. The sequence continues at coordinate 308,981 of NZ_JBITTH010000010.1, read as the reverse complement.
CCCGATGGACGGGTTCCACCTCGCCCAGGCCGAACTGGTCAGGCTCGGGCGGGCGGACCGCAAGGGCGCCCCGGACACCTTCGACGTCGCCGGGTACCTCGCCCTGCTGCGCCGGCTGCGCGGATCCGACGGGGCCACCGTGTACGCACCCGCCTTCGACCGCTCCCTCGAGGAGCCGGTCGCGGGCAGCATCCCCGTCGTCCCGGAGGTACCGCTGGTGATCACCGAAGGGAACTACCTGCTGCACGACGCGGGGGAGTGGGCCACGGTCCGGCCGCTGCTCGACGAGGCCTGGTTCCTCGCCCCGGCGGAGGAGCTGCGGGTCCGGCGCCTGGTCGAGCGGCACGTACGCCACGGCAAGGACCCGGAGTACGCGCGTGCCTGGGTGGCCCGCTCGGACGAGCCGAACGCCCGTCTCGTCGCCGCGGGCCGCCACCGCGCCGACCTCGTCGTCGACGCCGGCTGATCCCGCCACCACCCCCTCCAGGGGCACAGCCTGCCGCTCCGGCGCGCGTGTGGCGGGATTCGGCTCCCACCGGGCCGAGGGGGCGAGGGCGCGTTCACCGGAATCCACAGGTGGGCGCTCCGGCGGGCGGACGTCCGCGGTGTGCGGGGCACGGCCGGGCCCTCGGCCCTGTCCGAATGCCGTCGGAATCCGTGTCAAACCCCGTCCCGGACAAGATCACTGCATCGAGGTAATGCGGACGGCTCTCCAAGGTCATCCGGCCGCCCGTGCCGCTAGTGTTCCCACGGATCTGGACGGATTCCCAGATATTCGCCCCCCTTTTTCCTCTTTTCACGGTGACGTGCCGTGCGCCGATCGCCGCCCTTGAGAAGGAGAGCTCGTCCGATGACCGTTGACGCCAGCCCGGAAGCGCAGCTGGACCCATCCCCGCAGTCCAGCCTGAGCACGGCTGCCGCCCGCAACCTTGCCACCACGACCAAGTCCGCCCCGCAGATGCAGGAGATCACCTCCCGCTGGCTGCTGAAGATGCTCCCCTGGGTGGAGACCAAGGGCGGCGCCTACCGGGTCAACCGTCGGCTCAGCTACACCGTCGGCGACGGGCGCATCGACTTCGTCCAGGACGGCGCCAACGTCCGTGTGATCCCCCGCGAGCTCGGCGAACTCGCCCTGTTGCGCGGCTTCGACGACGTGGACGTGCTGACCGAGCTCGCCGGCCGGTGCGTCCAGCGTGAGTTCCGGGCCGGTGAGGTGCTGGTCCAGCGCGGCGCCCCCGCCGAGCACATCCACCTGATCGCCCACGGCCGGATCAGCCAGACCACCGTCGGCAAGTACGGCGACGAGGTGTCCGTCGCCGTACTCGCCGACGGCGACCGCTTCGGCGAGAACGCCCTGCTGGACGGCGACGCCGGCTGGGACTACACCGCCACGGCCGAGACCCCCGGTACCCTGCTCACGCTGTCCCGTGCCGACTTCGCCTCCGTGCTGTCCGCGGCGCCGAGCCTCCAGACGCACATCCACCGGTTCAGCTCGCTGCCCCAGCAGCGCCAGAACAAGCACGGCGAGGCCGAGATCGCGATGTCGGCCGGCCACACCGGCGAGGCCGAACTGCCCGGCGCCTTCGTCGACTACGAACTCAAGCCGCGCGAGTACGAACTCTCCATCGCGCAGACCGTGCTGCGGGTCCACACGAGGGTCGCCGACCTCTACAACGGGCCGATGAACCAGACGGAGGAGCAACTCCGGCTGACCATCGAGGCGCTGCGGGAGCGCCAGGAGCACGAGCTCGTCAACAACCGGGAGTTCGGCCTGCTCCACAACGCCGACTTCAAGCAGCGGATCCAGACCCACTCCGGCCCGCCCACCCCGGACGACCTCGACGAGCTGCTCTGCCGCCGCCGCGGTACCAAGCTCTTCCTGGCCCACCCCAAGACCATCGCGGCGATCGGGCGCGAGCTCAACGCCCGCGGGCTCTACCCGGACCACGTCGACGTCGGCGGGCAGTCCGTCCCGGCCTGGCGCGGGGTCCCGATCCTGCCCTGCAACAAGATCCCGATCAGCAGGGAGAACACCAGCTCGATCATCGCCATGCGAACCGGCGAGGACAACCAGGGCGTCATCGGTCTGCGCCAGACCGGTCTGCCGGAGGAGTACGAGCCGGGCCTGTCGGTGCGCTTCATGGGCATCAACGAGCAGGCGATCATCTCGTACCTGGTCACCACCTACTACTCCGCCGCGATCCTGGTGCCCGACGCGCTCGGCGTGCTGGAGAACGTACAGATCGCCCGCAGGCGCGACTAGCAGTACGGCGGCCCGCACGGCCGTCGCCACGGCGGACCCGGCTCTGGGTCCTGTCGTCGGACTCCCGTCTGCCCCGCGGGCGACGACGGGAGTCGACGACAGGCCCCAGGGGACCGGCCGCCGAGCATGCCCGGGATCCGGGACGCCCAACCACTTCACCAAGGAGCAACGGATGCCCGTTCCCGGGCCTTCCCCTCTGCAGTCGGGCCTGCCCTCGGCTGCGGCCCGCTTCGGGGCCCACGTCCTCGCCGCGGCCGAAGCGGCAGCCGTAGCCCAGGCCGAGGCGGTGGCCGGAGCCGCAGCGGACGCGGTGGCCGAAGCGGTGGCCGGAGCACAGGCCCCCGCCGAGGCCCCGGCCGTCGGCGCCCCCGTCCGCCCCGCCGGCGCCCTGCCGTCCGCGCCGACCCTGCCCTTCGGCCGGGCCTCCGCCCCGGAGGCGGTCCCCGCCGGCGTCCCCGTACCCGACGGGCCGAGCCCGGCCATGGAGCGGATCCTGCGCGGCCCCAGCGGCCTCGGCACGGCGGCGCTGAGCCTGGTCCGGCGCGCTGAGCCACCGGTACCGCAGGCCCCGGAGCCGCCGGAGCCGGCGGCGGGCCGTCCGATTCCGGGCCTCTACCACCACCCGGTGCCGGAGCCCGACCCGCTGCGGGTGGAGGAGGTCAGCCGCAGGATCAAGGCCTGGGCGCTGGAGGAGGTCGAGCTCTACCCGGAGGACTGGGAGGACCAGTTCGACGGCTTCTCCGTCGGGCGCTACATGGTCGCCTGCCATCCGGACGCCCCCGGCATCGAGCACCTGATGATCGCCACCCGGCTGATGGTCGCCGAGAACGCGGTCGACGACTGCTACTGCGAGGACCACGGGGGCTCGCCGATCGGCCTCGGCGGACGCCTCCTGCTGGCCCACACCGCGCTCGACCCCCTGCACACGACGAAGGAGTACCACCCGCAGTGGGAGGAGTCGCTCCGCGCGGACGCCCCGCGGCGCGCCTACCGCTCCGCCATGGAGTACTTCGTCCGGCAGTCCACCCCGTCCCAGGCCGACCGGTTCCGGCACGACATGGCCCGGCTGCACATGGGATACCTCGCCGAGGCCGCCTGGGCCCAGACCGACCACGTGCCGGAGGTGTGGGAGTACCTGGCGATGCGCCAGTTCAACAACTTCCGCCCCTGCCCCACCATCACGGACACCGTCGGCGGCTACGAACTGCCGGCGGACCTCCACGCCCAGCCCGCCATGCAGCGGGTCCTCGCGCTCGCCGGGAACGCCACGACGATCGTGAACGACCTCTACTCGTACACTAAGGAACTGGCCTCTCCCGGAAAGCACTTGAACCTGCCGGTGGTGATCGCCGAGCGTGAGGGCCTCTCCGACCAGGAGGCCTACCTCAAGGCGGTCGAGGTCCACAACGACCTCATGCACGACTTCGAATCCGAGGCCGCCGCCCTGGCCGCGGCCTGCCCCGCCCCCAGCGTGCTGCGCTTCCTGCGGGGAGTGGCCGTGTGGGTCGACGGCAACCACTACTGGCACCAGACGAACACCTACCGATACAGCCTGCCCGACTTCTGGTAAGGATGGGACACTTTCATGACCAGCACTGATCTTTCCGCCTTCATTCCTGCCCCGGCCACGGCCTACCAGGGGGACATCGCCCGTTACTGGAACAACGAGGCCCGCCCCGTCAACCTGCGCCTGGGTGACGTCGACGGCCTTTACCACCACCACTACGGCATCGGTGACGTCGACCACGCCGCCCTCGGCGACACCGCGGACAGCACATACGAGAAGAAGCTGATCGCGGAGCTGCACCGGCTGGAGTCGGCCCAGGCCGAACTGCTCCTGGACCACCTCGGCCCCGTCGGCCGCGACGACACCCTCGTGGACGCCGGCTGCGGCCGCGGCGGTTCGATGGTCATGGCCCACCAGCGCTTCGGATGCAAGGTCGAGGGCGTCACCCTGTCGGCCAAGCAGGCCGACTTCGCCAACAACCGCGCCCGTGAGCTCGGCATCGAGGACTCCGTCCGCGCCCGCGTCTGCAACATGCTCAGCACGCCCTTCGAGACCGGCCATGCCGCCGCGTCGTGGAACAACGAGTCGAGCATGTACGTCGACCTCCACGACCTCTTCGCCGAGCACTCCCGGGTCCTCGCGGTCGGCGGCCGCTACGTGACCATCACCGGGTGCTGGAACCCGCGTTACGGCCAGCCCTCGAAGTGGGTCTCCCAGATCAACGCGCACTTCGAGTGCAACATCCACTCCCGCCGCGAGTACCTGCGCGCCATGGCCGACAACCGCCTCGTGCCCCAGGCCGTCATCGACCTGACCCCCGACACCCTGCCCTACTGGGAGCTGCGGGCCACGTCCTCCCTGGTCACCGGAATCGAAGAGGCCTTCATCAACTCCTACAAGGACGGCTCGTTCCAGTACGTCCTGATCGCGGCCGACCGCGTCTGACCCCGCTCACCGGGAGGGCCGGGCCCGTCACCGGACGGAACCGGCCCCCTTGATCATGTACGGACGGGAGCTGGCTAGGATGCGGCTCATGTCGCAGCCGGTGAAACTCGTCATCCTCATCACGACGCTTCCGGGCCGGGGCCGGGAGCAGATCGCCGCGTTCGAGGGCCTCGCCCCGCTCGTGCGGGCCGAAGAGGGGTGCCTGCAGTACGACATGCACCAGGTCAGCGGCGATCCCGACCGCTTCGTCCTCATCGAGCGGTGGGCGTCGGAGGAGGCCCTGGCCGCGCACGACGCCACTCCGCACATGATCGAAGCCGATGCCGCTAGCCCCGCGTTCCGCGCGGGCCCCGCCGAGGTCATCGCGCTCGCCGCGGACCCGCTGGCCTGATCCCGGAAGGCGGGTCCCCGCCGGCAGCGGCGGGACCCGTCACGGTCCGTCCTTCCTGCGGCCGGCCCGCCCCGCCAGCGTCGCGCGGCTCCATCGGCACAGCAGTCCGAGCAGGCAGGCCGCGGTGGGCACCCACAGGACCGCGAAGGTCACGATGCCGGCCGGCGAGGTCGAGGTCGCGGCCCTGAGGAACGCCGCCACGGAGGCCAGCGAGAGCAGGCACGCGCACAGCACGAGCCCGTCGCTCAGGGAACCCGTCCATGGCCTGATGCCGCGGCGCAGCGTGCGCAGTCTGCGGTCGAGGACCGGATCGGTCCGAAGCCGGGCCTCCATGTCTTCGAGGATCATCCGCTCCTGCCGGGAGAGCTCGGGGCCGTCCATGGCCACCTCCCGAGACTCGGTGCTGCCTGCTCTGCGAGTACCCATTGTGGACCGTTTACACGTGCCACCGGCAACCGCGGGGCGAGGGAGCACGCCGGCCGGCGCGTCCGCCCGTCAGGCCGCCGCCCGCACCGGATGCCGCAGCAAGTAGCCGAACGCGGTCGTCACCAGGGCCGCCATGCAGGCGATGAAGACCAGCCCAGCGCTCTCCAGCCCGATCGGCCCGACCAGCAGCCCCACGCCGATCACGGGTACGGAGATGCCCGCGTACGCCACCACGAACAGGGTGGAGATCACGGCGGCGCGCCGGTCCGCGGGGGAGGCGGCGGCCACCGCAGCGAGCGCCCCGCGGAACGCCAGGCCCTGCCCGACCCCGCCCACCACTGCGCTCAGCACCACCAGCGCGAGCAGGTCCCACCGCAGCGCACCCGCGAGCAGCGCCAGGCCGGTGAAGAGCCCGATGCAGCCCAGGGGCAGCGACCGTCCCACCCCGATCCGGCCGACGGCGAGCTGCCCCGCGGTCGAGGAGAAGAAGGCGAGTGCGACGACGAGCCCGGTCAGGGCGCGGTTGTGCACGTCCAGGGACTGGGCGAGGAACGCGGGGCTGACCGAGGTGAACACCCCGAACAGGGCGAAGCCGGCGAAGGAGGCGATCGCCGCCGGTGCGAATGCCGCCCGCACCTGCGCGGGCAGGCCGGGCCGCTGCGGTCGCACGGCGCTCCACGGCCGCCGGGCCCGAACCGTTTCCGGGAGCGTCAGCAGGACGGCCGCGGAGCAGGCCACCAGCGCCAGGTGGAAGGCGAACGGCAGGTAGAGCGGCCACGGGGCGTACTGCGCGAGGACCCCTGCGATGAGCGGGCCGCACCCCAGGCCGCCCATGTTGGCGGCCGTCGCCACGAACGTGGCCCGGGAGGCGCCGTGTTCCGGTGCCAGCTCCATCACGTACGCGGTCGCCGCGCCGGTGAACAGGCCGGCGGACAGCCCGGAGAGCAGCCGGCCCGCGTACAGCCAGTCGAGCCCGGTGGCGCACAGGAAGCACACCGCGCTCGCCGCCGCGAAGCCCAGGCCCGCCAGCAGCACCGGCCGCCGGCCCACGGTGTCCGAGGCGTTGCCCGCCAGCAGCAGCGCGCCGATGACCCCGAAGGCGTACACGGCGTACACCACGGTCACCGTCAGCTCGGAGAATCCGAATTTCTCCTGGTAGAGGCCGTAGAGGGGGGTCGGGAGCGTGGTGCCCGCCATGCACACGGCGAACACCGCCCCGCCGAGCACGCACTGCCGCCACCCTTGGCGATCACCGTCCATGGCGCAGACCGTAACCCCGCGCGCCGCCCGGGACGGGACGGGCCGTATCCGGCGCGCCGCCGCACTCCGCGACCGTTTCGATCGGATGGCCGCGGGCGATCGACGGATCTTGACGGTCGGATCACGGGTTCATAGAGTCGGCGCGGCCCACCCAGCCGCAAGGAGCACCCGGATGCCCGAACGCCGCCCGAGGGTCCTGCTGTCGATGGCCCCCGAGCTCGTACCCCGCCTCCTGGACGAAGCCGCGCTCCGCCGGCTCCGGGCGGTGGCCCGGCTCGATCCCCAGATCGTCGCCGACGACTTCGGAGGACCCGGGGTGGCGGCGGTGCTGGCGGAGGCGGAGATCCTGCTCACCTTCTGGGGAGCACCCGTCATCGACGCCGCCGCGCTCGCGGCCGCTCCCCGCCTGGGAGCGGTGGTCCACGCCGGCGGTTCGGTCAAGCACTTCGTCACGGAGGCCTGCTGGGAACGCGGCATCACCGTGTCCTCCGCCGCCCGGGCCAACTCCCTGCCGGTGGCCGAGTACACCGTGGCCATGGTCCTGCTCTCCAACAAGCGGGTGCTCCAGCTCCGCGACGAGTACCGCAGCCTCCGCGGCGCCGGGCGCGACTGGCACCTGCGGTACGGCCACGCGGGCAACTACCGCCGGACCGTCGGCATCGTCGGTGCCTCACGGATCGGGCGCCGGGTGATCGAGCTGCTGCGCCCGTACGATCTCGAACCCGTCGTCCACGACCCGTATCTGACACCGGACCAGGCCGAGGCCCTCGGGGTGCGGGGCGTGGGCCTGGACGAGCTCTGCCGGATCTCCGACGTGGTCAGCCTGCACGCGCCGGCCCTGCCGGAGACCCGGTCGATGATCGACCGCCGGCGGCTGGCGCTGATGCGCGACGGCGCCACCCTGATCAACACCGCCCGGGGTTCGCTGGTCGAACAGGCCGCCCTCACCGAGGAGCTGGCCACCGGGCGGATCCAGGCGGTCATCGACGTCACGGAGCCGGAGGTCCTGCCGGCCGATTCACCCCTGTACGACCTGCCCAACGTGCTGCTCACCCCGCACATCGCCGGATCGCTCGGCAACGAACTGCACCGCACGGCCGATGCGGCGATCGGGGAGATCGCCCGCTACGCCTCGGGCCTGCCCTTCCTGCACGGGGTCCGCCGCGAGGAACTCGACCGCACCGCCTGACCGCCACGGAGCCTTCCGGCAGGGCGGCCGGGTCGGCGATACTCGGGCCGATCGATCGTTCCCGACGTTCGGCTCGACCGCGAGGAGAGCACCGCGGATGCACCGGTTCGACGTCACTCCCGGCGGCTTCCTCCTCGACGGGCGCCCCCACCGGGTGCTCTCCGGCGCGCTGCACTGCTTCCGGGTGCTGCCCGAGCAGTGACCGCACCGGCTCGGGATGCTCCGCGCGGCTCGTACGGCTCCGACCGGGCCTATCTGCGGTACCTGGCCGACGGGCTGGTGCGGCGGGGCATCGGCGTACCGCTGTTCACCTCCGACGGCCCGGAGGCCCACATGCTCACCGGAGGCACCCCTGCCCGGCGTGCCGGCCACCGTGAACTTCGGCAGCGACCCCAAGGCGCCTTCGAGGCCCTCGCCGAACTCCGCCCGCAGGAACCGCCGTTCTGCATGGAGTACTGGAACGGCTGGTTCGACCACTGGGGCGAGCAGCACACCACCCGCGACGCGGCGGACGCGGCCGGCGTGCTGGACCGGATGCTCGCCGCCGGAGCCTCGGTGAACGTCTACATGGCGCACGGCGGAACCAACTTCGGGACCTGGGCCGGAGCCAACCGCGGCGGCCCCGGCCACGACGGCGCGCACGCGCCCACCGTCACCTCCTGCCCTGGCCCCTGCTGCGGCCGGGCCGCAACGAGATCGTCGTCCTGGAACTGGACGGCGCCGGCCCCGCCGCCCTGGCGATCCGGGCCGAGCCCTCGCTCGGAGATCCGGCCCCCGCGCCGGGGCGGCAGGGCTGACGGCGCTCCCGGGTCAGACGCTCACCCCTCCCGCCCGCGCGGTGACGACGGGCGCCGCGAGGCGGCCCGTCCGCTGGAGCCCGTACAGGGCTGCGGCGCACCCCAGCCCCAGGGCGGACAGCGCCAGCCACGGCAGCGCGGACACACCGGCAGCCCGGGCCGCGTCCAGCGCCGCTCCCGTGAGCAGGTTGCCGAGCGCGATGCCGACCCCGCAGACGGTGTTGTAGAGGCCGTAGTGCGTCGCCACCAGCCGGTCGCCGGAGAGCCGGACGATGGTGTCCATCTCGAAGGGGTACGCGATCATCGTGCCCAGCGCGAGCAGCAGGGCGGCCAGCGCGGGGGGCACCGACGCCAGCAGCCACCGCCCCACCCCGCCGCCCGGCACCGGAACCGCCGTCGCGGCGAGCAGGGGCAGGAAGGCCGCCGCCATCGCGAGCAGCCCCAGGACCAGCGCCCGGCCCGGCTCCATACGGGCCTTGCACCAGGCGGTCACCCCGGTCTGGAACAGGATCGTGCTCAGCCCCGACACGGCGAACAGCACCGCCACCGCAGCCGTGCCGCCCGCGCCCCCGCCGCCCAGGCGCCGGACCTCCAGCGGCAGCGCCAGGTAGACCTGGAAGGTCAGGACGTACGAGCCGATCATGGCCACGGAGAAGAGCAGGAACGGGCGGTTGGCGAGGATCCCGCGCCACTGCCCGAGCACGCTGTCGCGCCGGCCGCCTCCCTTTGACGCGGCCTCCCCCCTGCGCGCGGGCAGGGCCCGGATCTGCACGAGGCCGAGCACGGCGAAGATCCCCGCGGCGGCCAGGCAGGTGACGCCGAAGTCGACGACCCCCGTCAGCACCATGCCCACCAGCGGCCCCAGCAGGATGCCCGCCTGGTAGAAGACGTTGAACAGGGCGAACGCCTCCACCCTGCGTTCGCCCGCGTCCACGGCCAGATAGGCGCGGGTGGCCGGGTTGAACAGCGCCCCGGCCAGCCCCGTCGCGGCGGAGGCGCCGATGAGGGCGGGCACGGAGTCGACCAGCCCGAGGGTCGCGAATCCGGCCGTGCGCAGCGCCAGCCCGGTGATGATCATCGGCTTGTAGCCGAACCGGTCGGCGAGGGTCCCGCCGATCAGGAACATGCCCTGCTGGCTGAAGTTGCGTACGCCGAGGATCAGCCCGACGGTCCAGCCCGCGAGCCCCAGCGGGCCCGCCAGGTGGGCGGCCAGATAGGGCATGAGCATGTAGAAGCCGAGGTTGATGGTGAACTGGTTGAGCATCAGGAGCCGGACAGCGGGCTCGTAGGAGCGGACCTGTGCGATCGTGCCCGCCATCAGGCCCTTTCCTCCGCGTCGTGCGCGGCCTGCGCGACCGGGCCGTTCCCCGCCGCCTCTGCCGCCTCTGCCGCCTCTGCCGTCTCCTCCGCCTCCTGGCCGAGCGTGAGCGGGTCGACGACGGTCCCGCAGCGGGTCCAGCGCGTGACCTCCTTCTCGTCCAGCCGCCCGATCGTGTCGGGTTCGGCGGCCGGGGGAGCGTCGAGCAGACCGTGGGCCGCGCAGTAGTCGTCGTCGTACACGGTGCTCAGGTAGCGCTGCGGCCCGTCCGGGAAGACGGCGGCGATCCGGGTGTCCGCAGGCAGGGTGCGGGCCAGCCAGCCGGCCACGAGCGCCACCGCGCCGACGCTCCAGCCGCCCGTGGCGTAGTGGGACGCCGCGAGCCGGCGGCAGGCCCACACGGCCTCGGCCGGAGCCACCCAGTGCACCTCGGAGAACTGCTCGTAGGCGACGTTGCGGGGGTAGATGCTCGACCCGAGGCCGCGCATCAGCCGGGTCCGGGCGGGCTGGCCGAAGATGGTGGACCCCACGGTGTCCACGCCCACCAGTGTCAGGCCGGGGTAGAGCCGGCGCAGGATCCGGGAGACGCCCGCCGAGTGTCCGCCGGTGCCGACGCTGCACACCAGGACGTCGATGCGGCCCATCCCGGTGGCCAGTTCCAGGGCGAGGGGGGTGTACGCGGTGGTGTTGTCCGGGTTGTTGTACTGGTCCGGGCACCACGACCCCGGATGCCGCTCCAGCAGCCGGGCGACCCGGTCGCGGCGGGCCTGCTGCCAGCCGCCGGCCGGGTGCGGCTCGGACACCACGGTGACCTGGGCCCCGTACGCGGTCAGCAGCCGGGTCATCGACGACTCCAGGCCCGGGTCGGTGACCAGGGTGACCGGATGTCCGTAGACCAGTCCGGCCAGCGCGAGGCCCAGGCCGAGGGTGCCGCTCGTGGACTCGATGATCCGCGCCCCGGGCTCCAGATCGCCGCGGGCGCGGGCGCGTTCGACCATGTGGAGGCCGGGGCGGTCCTTGATGCCGCCCGGATTGAATCCCTCCAGCTTCGCCCAGAAGCCGCGCCCCGCCGGGGCGAGGGGCTCCGACACGCGGAGCAGGGGCGTGTTGCCGACGAGCCCGGTCAGGGCCGTGCGGGCAGGGGGCGTCATGGACGACAGGTCGGTGATCGATGTATGCATTTTTCCGCTCTCGGTCGAAGATGCGTCAGGTGCTCGCTCGCCGGGAGCGGCCTATACGCGCCATCGACACACGCCGGTCAGCGTGGAGCGGCCGGACCGGTCTATCGGGGAGAGTGCGGAGCGGGGCGCTGCGGCCGGGTACGGCGCCGCGGCCGCATCGGCACCGGCGACGGGGAGTGCGAGGTCCGCCGCCACCGTTCCCTGGGCGCCTGCCTGGGCCTGCGGGGTCAGCGCGGGTACGGCGCAGGCGGAACCGTGCTCCGTGTGGGCGGGTTCCTCGTGCCCGGCCGAGGCGGTGTAGGCGGTGTGCCCGGCGCCGTCGCCGTGCGGATAGGTGGAGCAGTGGAACGCAGCGAAGAGCAGCGCGGTGAGGACGGCCAGCAGCACACCGCGGACCCAGGGCGTGCCTGGGCGGGTGCGGGCTGTGACCATGCCGTGATCGTAGCGTCTCCGTCACGTGATGACCGTCTGCAAATCGGTCAACATCATTCGGCGATTTCCGTACGCTCCCACCACTCGTAGACGGGCTGCGGGCCCTCGGGGCCGTCCTGGGTCCGCGACGTGCTGCGGAAGTGCTCGTAGCCGCCGCGGTGCGGGATCTTCAGGTCCTCGCCGGCGGGGGGGACGGGGACGGTCCGCTCGGGCAGGTCGTCCGGTCCGCCTTCGAGCCGTGCCTTGTTCGCCATGTCGTCAGTCCTCTCACCAGTGTGTCCAGTCCAGCATCCGGTCCATGTCCATCGACGGATCCGACGTCTGAAGGCCCGGGAGCACCCAGTCCTGGAACGGCGCGAGCACCGCCAGGACCAGGAAGACGGCGCCGACCGCCCAGGCGAGCCACGGGCCCTGCCGCCACAGCTTCTCCAGGAAGATCACGGCGGCCAGTGCGGCCATGGCGGCCAGGTTCATCACCCCGAGCGGAATCAGAACGATCATCAGCCCCCAGCAGCAGCCGACGCAGTACGTCCCGTGGTGCACCCCCACGCGCAGGTCCCTGGCCCAGGGCCGGAAGCGCGAGTACCGCAGCAGCTGGAACATGGGGCTGCGGCAGTGCCGCAGGCACACCGACTTCAGGGGCCCGAACTGCTGGACCGCCGCCAGCAGGAAGGCGGCCGCGCCGATCCAGCGGCCCGCGCCCGGGTGGTCGGCGAGCAGCCGGTCGGTCAGCGTGAGCAGCCCGTAGGCGACCAGCCCGAACGCGGTCCAGGCGAGGAGGTAGCCGACGAGGAACCCGGCGGTCCGGACGGCCCGGACCGGGCCCGAGGACGTACGGCGGATCGCCCCCGCCCAGGTGAGGGCGACCGGCGCCACCGAGGGCAGCATCATCGCCGCCATCATGACCACCCACAGCACCAGGAACGGCAGCAGCGCGATGCCCATCGTGCCGGTGCCCGTGCCCATCTCGCGGGACTGTGCGGCCGTCAGCGCCCACGCCAGTGCGGCGAGCACGGTCAGCAGGATCCAGGCGGCCGCCAGTTCGCGCCTGGGCAGGAGGACGCCCGGCCCGGTGGGGGCCGGCGGCGCCAGTCGGACGTGCGGCATGGCACTCCTCCCGAACGCGCGAGGACATCTCCAGCACAGCACAGAATCGCGGCAGGTGCCCGGCCGGCCTGGTCCGCCCGCCGTTCCGGGCGGACAATGGTCCGGGGGACCTGCTGAGGAGGCGGGACCATGTCCGAGACCACGGTGACCGTTCCGAGTTGGCACGTTGCAGGGGACTGGTTCGATACGTGCAGGTGCAACGTCCCCTGCCCCTGCACCTTCGCGCAGCTGCCCACCTTCGGGGAGTGTGACGGCGTGCTGGCCTGGCACGTCAACGAGGGGACCTACGGAGACGTGCCGCTCGACGGGCTCAACGTGCTGATGCTCGGCTCGTTCGTGGGCAACGTGTGGGGCGAGCACTCCGACGCGTACGCGGCGGTCTTCTTCGACGAGCGCGCGGACGACGCGCAGCGCGCGGCCCTTCAGATGATCTTCGGCGGCCAGGCGGGCGGCTGGCCCGCGCAGCTGGTGGGCACGCTCGGCCCCGAGATGCGGGGCATGGACTTCGCCCCGGTCCGGATCGAGGTCGATGCGGACCTCGGCGGATGGCGGGCCTCGGTGCCCGGCCGGGTGGAGGCCGGGGCCGTGGCGCTCGACGGTCCGACGACACCGGAGGGCGCACGCGTCCAGTCGGTGAACATGCCGGGCTGCGAGACCGGGCCGGGCCAGGTCGTGACCTGGGGCCGGTCGACGGCGGACCGGGCCGACGCGTTCGGCTTCCAGTGGAACCGCGAGGGCCAGTCGAGCAAGCACATCCCCTTCGACTGGAGCGGCCCCGACGACTGACGGCCCGCCTAGGCGGGCTGGCGGACGGCCGCCGGAAGCGGGGACGCGGCCGGCCAGACGAGGAGCGCTGCGGTGGCCGCGGCCAGGGACACCGCGCCGAGGACGGCTGCGGTGACGGGGAGGCCGGCGCCCGCGGCGAGCCATCCGGCGAGCGGGTAGGTGAGCAGCCAGCAGCCGTGGGACAGCGAGAACTGGGCGGCGAACGCGGCGGGCAGGTCGGCGTCCTCGGCGCAGTCGCGGATCACGCGGCCGCCCGGGGTCAGGACGGCCGAGCAGGCGGCGCCGACGGCGGCCCACGCGGCCAGCAGGGCGGGCCAGGACCAGGGGCCGGGGGCGGTGGCGGTGAGTGCGACGACCCCGGCGAGGACGGCGGGGAGGGCGAAGCCGGCCGGGAGCATCACGGCGCGGTCGGCGAAGCGGCGCAGCAGCCGGGGCAGGAGCAGCGCGGTGAGCATGGAGCCGGCCCCGTACGCGCCCAGGGCCAGGGGAACGGCGCTCGCCGGCCTGCCCAGGTGGTCGCGGACCAGTACGACGGTGTCCACGAAGACGATCGCTCCGGCGGCGGCCACCGCGAGGTCCAGGGCGAGCAGGGCCCGCAGCCGGGCGGTGCCCAGGAACAGGCGGACGCCGTACGAGGCCCCGGAGCGGGCCCTGGCACCGGCCCCGGCCCGGCCGGGGCCGGGCACGACGGCGGACAGGATCAGGGCGGCGGAGGCGAGGAAGCCGAGCACCGTCCCGGCGAACAGCCAGTCGTAGGAGACCAGGGTGAGCAGGGCCGCGGCCAGGGCCGGACTGAACAGGCTCTCCAGGTCGTACGCGAGCCGGATCGTCGACAGGGCCCGGGTGTAGTCCCGCTCGGAGGGGAAGAGGGCGGGGACGGTGGCCTGGAAGGCGGGCGTGAAGGCGGCCGAGGCCGACTGGAGGACGAAGACCAGGACGTACACCTGCCAGATCTCCGTCACGAACGGCAGGGCGAGCGCGACTGCCGCCCGGACCAGGTCCGTCGCCACCAGCAGGGTCCGGCGCGGGATGCGGCACGCGACGGCGCAGGCCACGGGGGCGATGGCGACGTAGGCGATCATCTTGACCGCCAGCGCGGTCCCGAGCACCGCCGCGGCCCGCTCCCCGGCCAGGTCGTAGGCGAGCAGGCTCAGTGCGACCGTCGCGAGTCCGGTGCCGGTGAGGGCGACCGCGTGGGCGGTGAACAGGCGGCGGTAGGTGCGGTTGCGCCATACGGAGAGCATCGGCGGGCCCCGTTCCCTGTCGGCGGGTCGCTGGGAGGAGCCCATCGTAGCCAACATGTGCGCACCTGTGCACGTATTGGGTGAAGGGCCTGCCGGGCTGCCTGCCGGGCTGCCTGCCGGCTGCCTGCCGTGCTGCCCGTCGGGCCGCCCCTTGCGGGCCTCAGTCGTGCGGGGGAAGGGAGTCGAGCTGGTGGTCCGCGACGTTCAGCGCCTCGTCCACCAGCCGCCGGAGGTGCCCGTGGCGCAGGGCGTACACCACGCGCCGCCCGTCCTTGCGGGCGGTGACCAGGCCGGCGAGCCGGAGCTTCGCGAGGTGCTGACTGACGGAGGGCCGAGCCGCACCGCACGCCTCGGTGAGGGTGGTGACGTCCGCCTCGCCCCGGCCCAGCTCGTCGAGCAGCGCCAGCCGGGTGCGGTCGGAGAGCAGGGCCAGCACGGACGCGGCGGTCTCCAGCCGGGCACCCTGCCGCTGCGCATCCCGCGCACCTGCCAGGTGCATGCCCTCACTCATGCGGACATCGTACGGGCGGGGGCGCCGGTGCCTCCGAACGGAGGGGTGCCGGCCACCTCTTCGAGGGAACCCGGCGGCCCGGACAGGGGCTCGCGGCCGTCGGCTGCCGAAGGAACAGGGGTCGGCCCCGCTCGGGGCCGTGCGGTGCTCCGGCTCCGCTGTGTCGTTGCGAGGAGATGTCACATGTTGCGTATGTGGAAGAGCGCGGGTCTTGCCCTGGCGGCCGGTCTCGTGGTCATCGGCGGTGCGTCCGTGGCCTCGGCCGACGCCAACGCCGAAGGGTTCGCGGTGGGCTCGCCGGGCGTGCTGTCGGGCAACGTGGTCCAGGTCCCGATCCACATCCCGATCAACATCTGCGGCAACACCGTGAACCTGGTCGGCGCCCTCAACCCGGCCGCCGCCAACACCTGCGTCAACGCCTGACGCCCACCGTCACGACCCGGCTCGCCCCGGCCCGCGCCACGGCCGGGGCGAGCCGCACGTGCGGCCTAGCCGAGGGTGCGGACGCGCTGGTCGCGGAGGTCGTAGCGGGCCGCGACCACGGCCAGTCCGCCCGAGGCCACCTTCGCCGCGATGTCGGGATCGGCCGCCAGCCTGTTGCGCACGCTCCGTACGTTCGCGTTGATCGTGGCGTCGATGCGGGCGGCCCCGTTCTGGCTGCGGTCGATGGACGGCCGTATCTGATCGGCCAGGTACTGGATGTGCGCCGGGAGCGGTTCGTGGGTCTCGTCGGCGTGGACGGCCGCGGCGACGGCGCCGCAGGACTGGTGGGCCAGGACCATGACCAGGGGGATGTGCAGTTCGAGGACGCCGTAGGCGACGCTCCCGAGCACCGCTTCGTCCAGCACCTCGCCCGCCGAGCGCACGGTCATGAGGTCGCCCAGCCCCTGGTCGAAGACCAGCTCCGGCGGGACCCGGGAGTCGATGCAGCCCAGCACGACGGCGAAGGGCTGCTGGCCGTCGACGAGCCGGCGGCGCAAGTACGCGGACTCGTGCGGGTGTTCCTGGCGCAGGGTGCGCCAGCGCTCGTTGCCCGCCGCCAGCCGGCGCAGCGCCTGCGCGGGAGTGGTGATCCGCTCCGTGCTCTCGGCCTCCCGCGAGGCGGCGGAGGCGGGGGAGGCCGTACCGAAGGCCAGGCCCGCACCGGCGACCGCCGTGCCCGCCACGGCGGTGCGCAGCAGGGTGCGGCGACTCGGGGCGGGCGCGGGGGCAGGGGTGGGGGTGTCGACGGTCCGTATGTTCGAAGACATGGCGGGACCGTAACCCGCTTTTTCCCGTGTTCAGTTGATCTGACGGCCACAATGGCGCGAACCGCTCGTCGCAGGCCGGATGAGGACGAGATCCTCTCAGCATGTGGTCGCGACGGCGGGGCGACGGGGTCAAGTCATGCCGCGAGGACCGGTGTCGAGGGTGACTGTTCGCCGCACTCCGCCACCGGGGCGGCGGACCACACCGCCTGTACGGACTTGCCGACGGCATGCGGCAGGACGGTCAGCGAGGAGGTCAGCTGCTCGGCGATGCCCCAGCCGAAGCCGCCCCCGTCGTCGGGGTCCCCCTCCCGCGGCACGGGCCGGGCGCTGCTGTGGTCGTACACCTCGACGACGAGCGAGCCTGCCGGGCAGCTCATCCGCAGCCGCCACCGGCCGTCGTCGGTGTGCCGGACCGCGTTCCCGAGGAGTTCGCTGACGACGAGGAGTACGTCGTCCGGGTCGACCCACGGGCACCTGGCCCGCAGGTACCGGGCGGCGGCGTGACGGGCGCGTGCGGTGTCCGCACGTGAGGAATCGAGGACGAGCACGGTGCAGCTCCTGTCCGGCGAGGAATCGGTGGTATCGGACCGGCCCCCGGACAAGCTTCCCAGGCGCCGCCCCTCCGGCCCATCGGCATTTCGGCCGACCCCGGCCCGCCCGCACGGCCGATGCAGCCGCACGTGATCCCATCGCCACCGGAAGCGGCCAGCCCGCGGGGCCGGCCCTATCCTGCGGAGATGATCAAGCCCGGCAAGCAAGTGAAGCCCATGAAGCCCGTTGAGCTCGTGATATTCGACTGCGACGGAGTGCTCGTCGACAGCGAACGCATAGCGGTACGCGTACAGGTGACCCTGGGAGCGGAACTGGGGTGGCCGCTGACCGAGCAGGAGGTCGTCGACCGGTTCCTCGGACGCTCCCACGCTTCCATCCGCGAGCAGATCGCGGAGCGGCTCGGCGACGACACGGCGGCGCTGTGGTCGCAGCGGTTCGAAGAGCTCCACCGCGTGGCGGTGGACGAGGGCCTGTCCCCGGTCGACGGACTGCCCGAGGCGCTCGACGCCCTCACCCTGCCGACCTGCATCGCCTCAAGCGGCTCCCACGACAAGATGCGCCACACCCTCGGCCGCACCGGCCTCTACGAACGCTTCGCGGGCCGCATCCACAGCGCGACCGAAGTCGCCCGGGGCAAGCCGGCCCCGGACCTGTTCCTGTACGCCGCCCAGCGGATGGGCGTCGACCCGGCGGCCTGCGTGGTGGTCGAGGACAGCCGTCCGGGCGTCGAGGCCGCCCGGGCCGCGGGCATGCGGGCGTTCGGCTACGCGGGCGGCCTCACCCCGGCCGAACGCCTCGAGGGCGCCGGCACGGTCGTGTTCCACGACATGCGCGAGCTGCCGGGCCTCGTGACCGCTGCGGGCTGACCCGTCCACGGGGCGTGACCTGGGCATTCGCCGGATCGGGCGGTGCTGCAGTATGTGCGGATGATATTCGGGAAGAAGAAGTTCCTTGCCGCCGTCGGCGATTTCGAGAACGCCGTGCACGCGCAGGACCAGGCGGCGGCGGAGCAGGCGTTCGGGCGACTCCGGCAGACCAGCGCGAAGGCCGGGGACCGGGCGTTCCAGGAGGCCGGACCACGGCTGGCGGCGCTGCTGCCGTCGGTGCCGCACGGGCCCCGGGCCACGGTCGCCGTGATCGCCGGGGCGTGTGTGGAACGCGGCGCGGACGCGTCGGCGTGCGCGCCCTGGATCCTCGCCTCGGCCCGCGAGGCCTTCGCGGCCGCGGAGGACTTCTGCGCCCGCTGGGCGGACACGGGCGGGGGCGAGCTGCCGGACCTGGGCGACGAGCCCACCGAGGAGATCATCGGGCGGACCGGCCTCGAGCCCGCGATGGGCTGGTTCACCCTGCCCCAGTGGGAGATGGCGTGCGTCGCCATGCTCAACGACCCGGCCGTACGGCGGAAGTCCGAAGGGACGGCGGAGCTCCTCGAAGCCGTGGGGCGGGTCGCCGAGGCCTCCGGCCACGAGTTCAAGTGCCTGGCGTACGCGCTGCGCGTACTGGACGACGAACCGCTCGTCGTCCTGCACCGCGCCACCGGAACCGGCTACGCCCTGCGCATGAGCGGAATCGGCGACAACTTCCAGCTGCACACCCTGCTCGCGGGCGTGCTCATCGGAGGGAAGCACCTACCGGGCCGCGCCCCGTCGGCCGGGGAAATCGCCGTCTGCACGGATGCGCCGGGGCAGGTCGCCACGGAGGGGTCCTTCAACCTGGTCGCCCCGGACGGCACCTGGATCTTCAACGAGGGCGACCCGACCGACGTGCCCCTCGTCGACGGCACCCGCCTCCTCGTCCTCGATGCCCCGCCGTACCAGCGCACCTGGCCGGCGGGGCGCTTCTTCCCCGGCATGCGGGGCGACCTGGTGCTGGACCGGGTGCTGGACGCGGCGGAAGCCGCGTCCTGGTTCGCCAAGGTGCAGCCCGCCAAGAAGTGACACGCGGAACCGCTCCGCCGCCGGACCGGGAAGGGGGTCGGTCCGGACCGGCGGCGGGCGGGGAACTGCGCCCGCGTACGGGCTACTTGAGCGCGGCGAAGGCCTTCGTGAAGGCCAGGGGCTGCTGGAGGATCGAGCTGCACGTGGCGTCCGCGTACGCCACCGCGCCCGACGCGCACTGCTTGTCGCGGGTCGCGGACCACATCGCCAGGCGGCCGATGCCCTTCGACGCAGCGAAGTCCACCAGCTGCGTCGCGTCCGCGACGGTGAAGACCTCGCTCGCGACGTCGTTCACGCCGATCATCGGGGTGACCGCCACCGCCTTCCACGCCGCCGCGTCCGAGAGGCCGAGGACGCCCTTGATCTGCGCCTGCGTCGCCGTCGCGGCCTGGATGGCGTACTGGCCCATGTCACCGCTGTACGCCGGCCCGTAGTCCATCGCCATGATGTTCACGGCGTCGACGCGCACGCCGTTCTTCTTCGCGTCGGCCAGCAGCGCCACACCCGGCTGGGTCAGGCCCTCGGGCATCACCGGGAGGGTGAAGGCCACGTCCAGGCCCGGGTGGGACTTCTGCAGCCGGGCGATCGCCTGGGCCCGGCGGGCGTTGGCCGCCGTGTCCGGCAGGGCCGCGCCCTCGATGTCGAAGTCGACCTTCGTGAGCCGGTACTGGTCGACGACCTTCCCGTACGCGGCCGCCAGTTCGTCGACGGTGCCGCAGTTCAGGGCCAGTTCGTGCCCGGCGGCCCCGCCGAAGGAGACCCGTACGTCCCCGCCCTTCGCGCGCAGCGCGCCGATCTGCGAGGCGACCCGGTCGCTCGCGAGGTCGGTGACCCCGCCCCAGAGCGGCGCGCAGCCGCCGCCGGAGGTGATGAAGGCCAGGTGGAACTCCTTCACGCCCGTCTTCGCCACCGTGTCCAGGAGGTCGTAGGAGGGGTAGAGCGAGGTGTCCACGTACGGGGCGAAGCGTGCGCCGGCGCCGCCGCCGGTGGGGGGAGGAGTCGTGGGGGCCGTGGGGGAGGGGGACGCGGTCCTCGTGGGGGCGGAGGAGGTGGCGGGCGCGGTCGGGGCCGTGGTCGAGGTGGCGGTGGGGCGGGCGGTGGGGCGTCCGCTGGGCTGGGCCGTCGCGCCCTGGTCCACCGAGCACTTCACGCCGTTGATCAGGCAGCGGGTCGGGTCGCCCGGGGCGCCGGCGCCGCTCGCGACGAAGCCGACGGTGACCGAGGCGCCCGCCGCGAGTTCCCGGTTCCAGCCCGCGGGCTTCACGGTGACGCGCCGTCCCTCGACCGTGTGGGTGCCGTTCCACAGTGAGTCGATCTTCGTGCCCTCCGGCAGGTCGAACTGGAGCGTCCAATCCGTCTGCGCCTGGCCGGTGTTGTTGGTGATGACGTACTGGCCGGTGTAACCACCGCTCCACGAACTGGACTTCGTGTACACGGCGCCCACGGAACTGGCCTGCGCGGTCCCGGTGAACGCGAACGCCGCGCCGCCGATCACCGCCGCCGCGAGCATCGCTCCCGTGACCTTCGCCGTACGGCTCGTCCTGCGCCGGTGCCCGACTGTGCTGCCCATCGCGTGCCTGCCTTCGTGTTACCGGGGAGTTGGGGATGCGGCAGCACGCTAGCCGCCCCGAAACGGACATTCGTTCGTTTGGGGACAGCCGCTTCGAGGCTTAGGTTCCGCTTAAGGAAGCGAAAGGCGGGTGTTAAGACGCCGCTGCGGGGAAATCGATCTCGTCCGCGGCCCAGCCGGCCCCGGGTCATGACGGCGGGGCCGGACGGCGGGGCCGGACGCCGGGGTTCAGCCGTGGGTGGCGTCGATGACGCAGAACCGGTTGCCCTCGGGGTCGGCCAGGACCACGAAGTCCGGGTCCTCGGGGTAGGAGTCCCAGTCGACGTGCGAGGCCCCCAGCTCCACCAGCCGCTCCACCTCGGCCCGTTGCTCGGCAGCGTCCGCCGCGTACAGGTCGAGGTGGACGCGCGGCCGTTCCTGCACGGGCGTCGCGCTCCGCCCGAGCGCCAGGTCCGGCCCGCGGCCTTCGGCGTGGACCAGGACGGTCCAGCGCTCGTCCACCTCGCCGTCGCGCGGTACGTACCCCAGCGCCCGGCCCCAGAATTCCGCGGCGCGGCGCACGTCCGCGGCGCCCATGACGATCGTCCCGATGCTCAGCATGATCCGATTCTGGCAAACGTCACGGACGCCGGAGCCGCTCGATGGCCACCATCGCCGCATCGTCGCCGAGGGTGCTGCCCACCACGTGGGCCAGCAGGTCCGCGCAGAGGCGGTCCAGGACGGCCTGGGGGTGGAGGCCGGTCCAGGCGGCCACGCGCTCGGTGAGGGGGTAGAAGTCCCCCGCCCGGTCGCGGGCCTCCAGCACGCCGTCCGTGTACAGGAGCAGGACGTCACCCTCCTCGAAGGCGAAGGTCTGCACGGCGACCGGGCCGTCCACGAGCCCGGCGAGGCCCAGGGGCGGCGAGGGCCGGGCCACTTCGAGGGGAACGGGCCGGCCGTCGCGCAGCAGGAGCAGCGGCGGCGGATGTCCGCAGCTGACGAGGTGCAGCAGCGGCTGGTCGTCCGGGATGTCCAGGACGGCCGCCGTCGTGAAGCCCTCGTCCTCACCCGCCCTCGGGCCCGCGCCCTCGTCCTCGTCCGGGGCCGTGCTGTCGTACAGGTCCGGGGCGACCGCGCCTTCCAGGTAGTCCACCAGCCGACGCAGATCGGCCTCCTGGTGGGCGGCCGCCCGGAAGGCGCCCAGGACCAGGGCGGCCTCCCCGACCGCGTCCAGGCCCTTGCCGCGGACGTCGCCGATGATCAGCCGTGTGCTCGTGGCCGTGCGGGCGGCGGCGTACAGGTCACCGCCGATCCGGGCCTCCGCTGCGGCGGCCAGGTAGACGGAGGCGACGCGCAGCGGGCCGATCCGCTCCCGCAGCGGCCGCAGCACCACCTGCTGGGCGGTCTCGGCCACGGAGCGGAGCTGGACCAGCTCCTTCTCGTGCTCCTCGCGCAGATATGCGAAGAGGGTCACGAACACCGAGATCATGATCAGGGCGATGGTCTGGAACGTGTGGTTCAGGTCGGTCAGGGTGGTGCGGACCGCCGAGACCACCACCTGCGCGATCACGGCGAGCAGGCCGACGAACGCCGTTATCCGCGGACCGCGGAACGACGCCGTCAGGGCGGGCGCGGCGACCAGGAACGGTCCGAGGTGGACCTCGGGCGGAGCCAGGATGTCGACCACGGTCACTGCGGCGATCAGTACGACCGGAACCGCGAGCTGGGCGTGACGCACCCGCTCGGACCGTTGCCGGGGGGCGCTGGGCGGCCGAAGATCCATCCCACCTGCATACACCGCGGGGCCGCCCGGATCCGCCACGCGAGGCCGTCGGGGCCGCCCTTGTCGCCCCGCGGGATACCGGAGGGGGCCGCCCGTGGCCTGCTGGGGCCCGTCCCCTAGCGGCTGCGCGGCTTCCCGCGCTTGGGGGTCGCCTTCCCGCCCTTGGCGCCGCCGGCGCCGCCGCGGGGGTTCTTGCCGCCCGTCTTGCCACCCGTCCTGCCGCCGGACTTCCCGGCTGCCGGCGCGGGCTTCCGCTTCGCCTTCGGCTGGGGCGGCGTCGGCCCGCCACGGCCGCGCGTGCTGTTGACCGTACGGCCGCGGACGATGCCGATGAACTCCTCGACCAGGTCGGGGGTGGTCTCCTCCTGCTGCCACGACAGCGCGACCCGCGACTCGGGCGCGTCCGTGACGGGCCGGTACGTGAGGTCCTTGCGGTGGTGGAGCCGGGCCAGGGACTGGGGGACGACGAGCACGCCGATGCCCGCCGCCACCAGCTCGATGGCGTCCGCCGTCGTGGCGGGGCGCTCGAACGCGGGGCGGCCCGGCAGCTCCTCCCAGCCGAGGGTGTCGTCGAGCGGGTGCAGGACGATCTCGTCGGCGAGGTCCGCGGTGGTGATCTCCTCGACCGCCGCCACGAGGTGGTCCTTGGGGACCACGACCACCGTGGTCTCGGTGTAGAGGGGGATCGCGCTGAGATCCGTACGGTCGACCGGCAGCCGGACGAGGCCCGCGTCGGCGTCGCCGCCGCGCAGCGCGCCGAACGACTCGGCGGGGGACACCTGGACGAGGGTCAGCGGGACGTCCGGCAGCCGCTCGTTCCAGATGCGTACCCACTTGGCGGGGGTCACGCCCGGTACATAGGCGAGACGGAACGCATGGGGTACTTCCGAGCCTGTCACCCCGCCAGGTTACCGGTCGTGGTCAGAGCCGGTGCACACGCTCGATACCCTTGACACCATGACGTCGCACCAGAACACCCAGACGATGAAGCCCGCGACCGCGGCGAAGAAGCTGGGCGTGTACCTCGAGGCCACCCCCGCAGAGTTCCGGGAGGGTGTCGTCTCGCGCAGTGAATTGACTGCGCTCCAGGCCGACCCGCCCCAGTGGCTTCAGGACCTGCGGCGCAACGGCCCGCACCCCCGCCCGGTGGTCGCGGCGAAGCTGGGCGTGTCCATCGCGGGCCTCGCCCGCGGCGGGGTCACCGAGGCCCTCACCACCGAGCAGATCGAGGCGCTGAAGCAGGAGTCTCCCGAGTGGCTGCAGCGCGAGCGCGCCACGCAGGCCGAGGTCCGCAAGGAATCGGTCCGCATCAAGGAGATGCACGCCGAGAAGGCGGCGAAGGCCGCCGAGAAGCCCGGGAAGGCCGACGGTTCGCGTTCCTGACCAGCGGTCCTCGCCGATCCTCCCGTCAGGCCCGGCTTCCCCACGGGGAAGCCGGGCCTGACGGCTTTCGTGGTGACGAGGGCGCCGACGTCCCCTTCGGGATCGTCGAGCGGTTCGGGGCACCAGACGCCGCGGGGCCGCCCTCCGGGCGACGACGGGAGTGTGACGACATCCCCCTGGAGTACTGGTACGACCCGCGCCCGGCCGTGCGGATCATGCCGGGTCCTCGCCGGCCGTCAGCCGGTGCAGGGCCCGGTCCAGGCGGGCCCGGCGGGTCTCCGGTGCGAGGGCCTGCAGCAGCGGCAGGATCACCTGGTAGCGCCCGCTTCTGTCGAGCGCCTCGAAGGCCCGCTTCGCCTCGGGGCGCGCGTCGAGCCCCGCCGCGAGGTCGGGCGGCACGTCCGCCGTCTTCTGGGACTCGTAGGCCGCCGTCCACCGGCCGTCCGCCTGCGCCCTGCGCACCTCGGCCAGGCCCGGTTCGCGCATCCGCCCGGCCGCCGTCAGCGCCGCGACCTTGTCCACGTTGACCCGCGACCACAGGCTCCGGGGCCGGCGCGGCACGTACTTCTGGAGGTAGTACCGCTCGTCGAGCGAGCGGCGCTGCCCGGAGATCCAGCCGTAGCACAGCCCGATGTCGACCAGCTCGCCGTCGGTGACCGTCGGGATGCCGGACTTCTTCTTCGCCACCTTGACCCACACGCCCTCACGGCGCCCGTGGTGCGCGGCGAGCCAGTCCTCGAACGCCTCGCCGTCAGCGAAGGCGATGATCTCCACTCCGTCCGGACCGTCCATCCGGTCAGGCTATCCCCGCCCGGCCCGCCATGCGGGTGGAACCGGAAGCCTCGGAGCAAGGCGAGCGCGGCCGGCGCCCCGGTGACTCCTGATCCCCGTGACGGCCCGGCCGCGCTCGCGACGCGTGCGGATCCCCCGGCCGCCGCCGCGGCAGCGTGTCGATCCGCGGAGCCAGCCGATCTGTACCCCTGTGACAGATCGGCGGCCCTCGTCCTGGAAAGAGCCTAGGGCCGGTCCCCGGTCCGGTGTGTGCATCGCGTGCACGGTCTGTTGATCATGCGTGCAAAAAGGTTTGGCCATCCGGCGGGGGGTGCCGGACTGGCGGCCCGGCGGCCGGTGGGGTCCGCTGGAGGGGTGAGCCCTCTTCCTGGCCGAGGCTGGTGGGCCGGCCTGCCGCCGGCGGCGGGAGCCGCCGTCATGGCCACCGGCATCCTCTCCGTCGGCCTGCACCTGACCGGGCGCGAGCCGCTGTCGCTGGCGGCGCTGGTCGTCGCGGCCGCTCTGTGGCTCGTCCTGGCCGTCGACTTCGCGACCCGGCTGCTGGGCGACCGCGGGCGGTTCCGCGCGGAAGCCGACACCCCGGCCGCCCTCACCGCGGTGGCCGCCACCACCGTGCTCGGCACCCGGATCTCCCTGCTCGGCCGGCAGACCGCGGCCGCGGCCCTGCTCGCGCTGGCCGCCGTACTGTGGCCGGGGCTGCTGCTGCACGTACTGCGGCACTGGCGCCACCGCATGCCCGGCGCGGGCTTCCTCGTCTGCGTCGCCACCCAGGGGCTCGCCGTCCTCGCGGCGACCCTCGCCGACACCGGCGGCCCCGCATGGTTGGCCCGGGCCGCGCTGGCCCTCTTCCTCCTCGGGCTGCTGCTCTACGTGGCGGCCCTGCTCCGCTTCGACCTGCGCGAGGTGGCGGGCGGCGCGGGGGACCACTGGGTGGCCGGCGGGGCGCTGTCCATCTCCGCCCTCGCCGGGTCGAAACTCACCGCGTCGCCCGTGTGGACCGGCGCCGCGCACACGGCCCTGCGCACGGTCACCCTGATCCTGCTCGCGCTGTCCCTGGCCTGGTACGTGGTCCTCCTCGGCGCCGAACTGCGCCATCCCCGGCACCGCTACGACATCCGCCGCTGGGCCACCGTCTTCCCGCTCGGCATGACGGCCACCGCCTGCCTCTCCGTGGCGGAACCGGCGGGCATCGCATGGCTGCGCCCGCTGGGCGAGGTGCTGTTGTGGATCGCGGTGGGCGCCTGCGTGCTGACCTGCGCCGCCATGATCACCTCCTACCATCGACTCGAACATCTGAGCGACAAGAGATAGGGTTCAGGCATGGCGTACACGTTTCAGGTGACCATCGACTCCGCCGATCCGCACACGCTCGCCGACTGGTGGGCCGACGCCCTCGGGTGGGAAGTGGAGCAGAGCGACGAGGAGTTCATCCGCAGCATGGTCGCCGCCGGGCACGCGAGCATGGAGGACACCACCACCCACCGCGGCTCCCTCGTCTGGAAGGCCGGAACCGGGATCCGGCACCCGGAGGGACTGGAGCGGGCACCGCGGGTGCTCTTCCAGTTCGTGCCCGAGCCCAAGACGGTCAAGAACCGGGTGCACCTCGACGTCCGCACCGGCGACGACGATCCGCGGGCCGTCGTCGAACGCCTCGTCGCCAAGGGCGCCAAGCAGCTCCACGAAGGCCGTCAGGGCCCCTCCGCGTGGACGACACTCACCGACCCCGAGGGCAACGAACTCTGCGTCTCCCACTGACGGCCTAGGCTGGTGCCGTGAACGTCATCCTGTTCGGCGCGACCGGAATGATCGGCCGGGGCGTCCTGCGCGAGTGCCTTCGCGACGACTCCGTCGAGAAGGTGCTCGCCATCGGCCGCAGCCCGCTCGGCGTCAGCCACCCCAAGCTCCGCGAGTCCGTGCAGAGCGACCCCTCGGACCTCGCCGCCGCAGGCGTCGACCCGGCCGACTACGACGCCTGCTTCTTCTGCCTCGGCGTCTCCTCCGTCGGCATGAAGGAAGAGGCGTACCGGCGGATCACGTACGATCTGACGCTCGCCGTGGCCCGGCGACTGGCCGCGGCCAACCCCGGGCTGACCTTCGTCTACGTGTCCGGCGAGGGGACGGACGGCAGCGGGCGCAGCCGGCAGATGTGGGCCCGCGTCAAGGGCCGGACCGAGAACGCCCTGCTGGAACTGCCCTTCCGCGCCTACATGTTCCGCCCCGGCATCGTCCAGCCGGTGCGCGGAGTGCCCTCCAGGACCCGGCTCTACCGCACCCTGTACGCGGTCACCGCGCCGCTGATCCCGCTGGTCCGCCGGATCGCACCCGACCTCGTCATCGGCTCCGAGGCGATGGGCCGGGCCATGATCGCCGTCGCCACCCCCGGCACCGAGGTCCCGGGGCACATCCTGCGGCCCGCCGACATCAACCGCCTGGGCGCAGGGCGTGACCAGGCATAATTAAGTACCGGGCAGAACCTCCCGCGCGTCAGAATGACGCATCTCAATCCGGGAGGAACCCATGAGCCAGGAGACCCTGACTCTGCACGACCTGCTGCCCGCCCAGGCGCTCGACCACGCGATCGAGGCCGGGCACGTGACCCGCAAGACGCACCCCGAACTGCCGCTGTCCATCTACACGTACACACGGACCGCCCAGTACGAACACGTCTGGAACGAGGTCACCACGCGCTGCCGAGGACTCGTCGCCGACGACGACACCGGCGCGGTCGTCGCGCTGCCGCTGCCGAAGTTCTTCAACGTCAGCGAGCACGAGTCGGGCCGGCCCTACGCACCGGCCCTGCCGGACGAGCCGTTCGAGGTGTACGACAAGGTCGACGGCAGCCTCGGCGTGGTCTTCCACTACGCGGGCCGCTGGAACGTGGCCTCCAAGGGATCCTTCATCAGCGCGCAGGCCACCTGGGCTCAGCGCCGGCTCGACGGCAAGGACACCGCGGGCCTGCGCCCCGGGACCACCTACCTCGCCGAAATCCTGTACCCGGGCAACCGCATCGTCGTCGACTACGGCGACCGGCGCGACCTCGTGCTCCTCGCCGCCTACGGCGCCGACGGCACGGAGGTCCCGCTCGCCGAGGCCGCGGCCCACTGGGAGGGCATCGGCTCCGTCGTCACCGTGTGGCCCGCCATGCCCCTCGACGAGCTGATGGCGCTGACCGCGTCCAACACCCTGCCCGGCGGCACCCCGGCGAGCGGCATCGACGCGGAGGGCTTCGTCCTGCGCTTCGCCTCCGGCGTGCGCGCGAAGGCCAAGCTGGCCGAGTACGTACGGCTCCACCGGGTGCTCACCAAGGTCACCGAGCGGGACATCTGGCGTGCCCACGGCATCCAGCGGTTCGCCGGCCGGCCCGTCAAGCAGCTCGCGCAGGGACTGGGTTGCACGGCCGCCGAGATCGAGGCCTGGGGCGGCAAGCCGCTCGACGCGCTCCTGGACCAGGTGCCCGACGAGTTCGACGCCTGGGTGCGCGAGATGATCGCCCGCTTCGAGGACGAGGCCGAGCGGCGCGGGCGCGCGGTGGAGGAGGCGTACGCGGGACTCGCGCACCTGGCCGCGGACCGCGGTGCCTTCGCGCGCGCCGTGAAGGAACTGCCCGACCGCGCGATCCGCCCCGCGATGTTCCTGCGCCTGGACGGCAAGCCGACGGACCTCGTGGTCTGGCGGTTCATCCGGCCCGAGGCCTCCGACCCCTACACGAACGACGAGGAGAACTGACCCGTGTCCGAGGAGACACCCGCACCCGACGGCACCGCGACCGCGACCGCGACCGCGACCGGCACCGCGACCGCGACCGGCACCGCGACCGCGACCGGCACCGCGACCGCGACCGCGACCGGCACCGCGACCGCGACCGCGACCGGCACCGCGACCGCGACCGAGGCCGCGACGGGCACCGCGGCCGAAGAGGACCGGCTGCCCGTCGTGCACGTCATGACCGGCCTCCCGGCCTCCGGCAAGACCACGGCCGCGCGCGCCCTGCAGGCCGAGGCCGGCGGGCGCATGCGCCGCGTCAACCTCGACGACCTGCGCAGCATGCTCGACCTGCCGGCCCCCGAGCGCGGCCGCAGTTGGGCGCACGAGCAGACGGTCCTCGCGGTCCAGGACGCGGCCGTCCGCGCCGCGGTCGACGGCGGTTTCGACGTGGTCGTCGACAACACCCACCTGACCAAGAACATCCCCAAGCGGCTCAAGGCGGCGGTCGGCGGCCTCGCGACCTTCGTCGTGCACGACTTCACCGACGTCCCGCTGGAGGAGTGCCTGCGCCGGGACGCCGGCCGGGAACGCCAGGTCGGCGAGGAGATCATCCGCATCCTGGCCGAGAAGCACGAGAAGGCCCGCAAGGGCGGCTGGCGGCTGACCTCGGAGTGGATGAACGGCGGCTCCGGCGGCGGCGCCGTGCCCCCGGTGACGGAGTACGTCCCCGACCCGGCGCTGCCCGCCGCCGTGATGTGCGACATCGACGGCACCCTCGCCCTGATCGGCGACCGGGGACCCTACGACTTCACGCGCTGCGAGCTCGACCTGCTCAACGAGCCGGTCCGGCACGCCCTCGAGGTCTTCCGGAGGGCCGACGGCGACAGGATCGTGCTGCTGTCGGGCCGCAGCGAGGAGCACCGCCCGCAGACCGAGCGCTGGCTGGCCCGCCACGAAGTCCCGTACGACGAGCTGTGGATGCGTGCGACCGGCGACCAGCGCCGCGACGACGTGGTGAAGGCGGAGCTGTTCGACGCGCACGTGCGCCACCGGTACGCGGTTCGCGTGTCGCTCGACGACCGGGACCGGGTGGTCGCGGTCTGGCGCCGGATGGGCCTGCCCACCTGGCAGGTCAACTACGGCGACTTCTAGGCGCCGGGGCACGGAGCGCGGAGCGTGGAGATGAGCGTGCTGATCGTGGACGCCGCGAACGTCGTCGGCTCGGTGCCGGACGGCTGGTGGCGGGACCGGCGGGGCGCCGCGGAGCGGCTGCGCGACCGGCTGGCCGCGCGCGACGCCGGCGAGGAGATCATCCTCGTCGTCGAAGGCGCGGCCCGGGGTGTCGAGTCCGTGCCCGGGGTACGGGTGGACCCGGCACCCGGCAGCGGCGACGACCGGATCGTCGAACTGGCGGCGGCCTACGCGGACCGCGACTGCGTGGTGGTCACGGCCGACCGCGAACTGCGGGAACGGGTGCGGGCGCACGGCGCGCGGTGCGTGGGGCCGCGCGCCGTACGCCCGCCGGACTGACCGGGGGCCGGCCGGCCTCAGCGGCAGTACTGCACCCAGCCGTGGTTCTCGACGTAGCGGGCGGAGACCCAGCGCTCCTCGCCGTACGCCTTGCGGTCGTCCGGACGGGTGCCGTTCTGCCAGTCGCCCTTCTCCGGCTTGCCGTTCTCCGGCTTGCCGATCTGCCAGTCGCCGTGCTCGGAGTCGCCGTTCTCCTTCTTGTCGTCGCGCTCGGCGAGGCGGTACCAGATGCTGTTCCCGTCGACGCTCTCGCCGCGCTTCTTGCACCAGATCTCGACCTTGCTGTGCGGGCGGACCTCGCCCACGGACCGGGAGCGGGTGGTCGGCTTGCTCCGGACCTTCAGCGGGCCCTTCGAGACGACCTTGCCGGTGGTGTGGCCCGCGATGCGGAACCCGCCGTCCTCCGCGACCGCGGTGCCCGCACCGACCAGGCCGAGCACCAGGCTTCCGGCGGTGAGGGCGAGGATGGTCCTGGTGGACTTCAGCATGAGCCGGCTCCTCTACGAAGACTTCCGCCCGGCCGCCGAGCGCGGCACGGGGCGGCAACCGGGCGGTTGCCACGGACGACTATGGCGAGGAGGGAGCCGGGCCCTCGGGTGGCGCACCGCCGGTTAGCCCGATATGCCCAATCTCCGGTATCGGCGTGCGGGGCCGTGCCCGCCCCCGAACGGGCACGGCCGCGCAGCGGGGCCCCGGGGGGAAAGGGCCGGTGCCGGCCGGTGAACCGGCTCGGCACACCGTACGGGCCCGCCGACCGCGGCCGCGCCCATCCACGGGTTGACATCCGCCTACCCCCAACGATGGCGACCCTGTACAACGAGGGGTGTACACAAGGGGGGTTGACGTGCACGTGGCCGCACACCCGGCGGCGGTCCGGCTCCGCGCCGTGCTTCCGGTGGTCAGCGAGGTCGTGTACGCCCTCGGCTCGCTCTGGATCTCGACGACGATGCTCCGCAACTGGCCCGACCCGAACGGCTATTGGCGGGACACCGACGCGCTCGCCTACGCGCTGCTCGTGGCGGTCTACCTGCCGCTCGTGCTGCGCCGCCGGTTCCCGGTCCCGGTCCTCGCCGGTACGGCCGTCTGCGTCGGCACCTACTTCACGCTCGGCTACTACCACGTCGTGGCCGTCTGCGGCCTGCTCCTCGCCCTCTACACGGTGGCCTCCCTGTGCCCGCGCCGGGTCTCGGTCCGGTGCGCCGCAGGGAGCCTGGCCGTGCTGCTGTGGGGCACCCGGCTGGCCGAGCCGGGCATCGGCGCGCTCAGCGTGGGCTTCGTGTCGGTGTCCACGGTGGTGTGCTGGGTGGCCGGCGACGGCTCCCGGCGGCTGCGCGAGCTCACCCGCCGGCTGCGGCTGGAACAGGAGGAGAAGGCCCGCCGGGCCGTCATGGAGGAACGCATCCAGATCGCCCGCGAACTGCACGACGTCATCGCGCACCACGTCTCGGTGATCTCCGTCCAGACGGGGCTCGCCGGGTACGTGTTCTCCTCCGACCCGCCGACCGCCCGCCGCGCCCTGGACACCGCGGGGGACAGCGCCCGCGAGGCCCTGGCCGAGATGCGGCGGATGCTGCTGGTGCTCCGCGAGGAGGGACCGGGCCCGGAGCACGGACCGCAGGGGCCGCCCGGCGGCGTACAGGGGCTCGGACGGCTGGACGAACTGGTCAAACGCGTCGGCGAGGCCGGGGTGCCGGTGGACGTACGGATCACGGGAACCGCGTACGAGCTGCCGCCGGGCATCGACCTGTGCGCGTACCGCGTGGTCCAGGAAGCCCTCACCAACGTGATCAAGCACGCCCCGCGGGCGCGGACCACCGTACGGGTCCACTACGGCCCGGACGAGGTGCACGTACGGGTCAAGGACGCCGGGAACGGGCGGACCCCGGTTCCGGCCCCGGAGCCGGCCGGACCCGGGACGAGCACGGGCCAGGGGTTGATCGGCATGCGCGAGCGGGCGACGATCTACCACGGCACGGTGACCGCCGCGCCCGCGCCCGAGGGCGGTTTCGAAGTCAGTCTGCGGGTCCCCGTACCCCGAACAGGAGGGGATGGAGCGGATGCCGTCCGTACTCGTCGTCGATGACCAGTTCCTGATCCGGTCCGGACTGACCGCGCTGCTGACCGCGGCACCCGGCTACGAGGTCGCCGGCGAGGCGGCGGACGGCGAGGAGGCCGTCCGGCTCGCCGCCGAGACCCGCCCCGACGTGGTCCTCATGGACATCCGGATGCCCGGCACGGACGGCATCGCCGCCACCGAGCGGATCGTGGCGGACGGCCGCGAGCCGCACGCCGACGGCGGGCCCAAGGTGCTCGTGCTCACCACCTTCGACACCGACGAGTACGTCCTGCGCGCGCTCCGCGTCGGCGCCAGCGGCTTCCTCGTCAAGGACACCCCGCCCGACCGGCTGCTCGCCGCCATCTCCACCGTCCACGCCGGCGAGATGCTGTTCAGCCCCCGCGCGTTGCGCGGGCTGATCGACGCGTACGCCGCCCCCGTCGCGGCCCCCGCCGCCCACCCCGGTCTGAGCACACTGACCCCGCGCGAGCGGGAGGTGCTCGGCCTGGTCGGAGCGGGGCTCTCCAACAGCGACATCGCCGAGCGGCTCTTCCTCAGCGCCGCCACCGTCAAGACGCACGTCCACCGCTGCATGAGCAAGCTGGAGCTGGCCAGCCGCGCCCAGGCCGTGGTCCTGGCCCACGAGTTCGGCATGGTCACCCGGACCGGCTGACGCTGACCGGGGCCGCCTGACGGGGACCGGCCGACCCGGAACCTCCGGGACTTTCCGGATGCGGGCTGCGGCGGGCCGGGCGAGAGTGGGTGCCATGGGAATCGAAGACTACGGCGGCGGTCCCGGTGCGCACGAGACCGGCATCCTCGTCGTGACCACCAACGACGTCCCCGGATACCGGGTCGAGCAGGTCATCGGCGAGGTCTTCGGCCTCACCGTGCGCTCCCGCCACCTGGGCAGCCAGATCGGCGCGGGACTGAAGTCGATGATCGGCGGCGAGCTGAAGGGCCTCACCAAGACCCTCGTCGAGACGCGCAACCAGGCCATGGAACGGCTCATCGAACAGGCGAAGGCGCGGGGCGCGAACGCCGTGCTGATGATGCGGTTCGACGTCACCGACGCGGCCGACGTCGGGACCGAGGTGTGCGCGTACGGGACGGCCGTGGTGCTGGTCCCCGCCGCCTGACCGACACCGCTGCCGCTGCCGCCGCCGTAAGTCCAGGACGGCGCTCCGCTTTGTCCATGGGTTTGTCCCGCCCCGGTCCGCAAGCTGACAGACCAGTGAGCGGACCGCTCGGGCCCTCCGTGCCGTGAGCGGTCTTCCGTGCAGGAAGCGCCGACTCCCGGAGGCCCCATGCGAACCCCCCTCTGGCCGCGGCCGCGGCCGCGGCGGCCGGTCTGGCCGCCACCCTGGTCGTGGTCGTGGCCGTGCCCGCCGCCCCCGCCACGGCGGCCGCGCCCGTGACGATCATCTCGCCCGAGCTGTCCGTCAGCGTGGACGGCGCCTTCCCCCGCGTCATCGGGGACGTACTGCACGGCAACGAGGACCCGTTGAGCACCGTTCTCGTCAACGGGACGAGCGACACCCCCACCGTGACCTCCACCCCCTCCGCCTCGGGCATGGACTACGCGCTCGCCTTCTCCGGAGTGACCATCAGGTCCCGGATCTCGGTGACCGGTTCGACCGTGGAGTTCAAGGTCACCGCGATCGAGGACACCGCCGCACTGCGCGTGCGCAGCTTCGCGGTCCCCGACCACACCCTCGTCAGCGTCCGCAGCGACCAGCCCGGCGCCGCCCTCGCCACGGCGGCCATGCACACCGCGACCACCGGCACCGGGGACACCTTCACCCCGGTGACCGCGAGCACCCCCGTCGACCGTCCGCCACCACCGTGATGTACGGCCTGGCCAACGCCGGCAGGCTGGCCGCGGCCCACGGACGGCCGCACCGTCCTGTCCGGTGACGCCCACCTGCTGCCGCGCGGCGGCAAGCTCTCCCACTGGAACGACAAGGGCGGCTCCACCACCTGGACCCTGCCTGCGGGCTGGAGCGCGCCCAAGCTGTACCGGCTCACCGACACCGGGCGCGTCCTGGTCGGCGACCTCGCGATCGGGGCAGGCGGCACCGTCACGGGCCGGAGGGCGGAGGCCAGAGGCCGGAGGGCGGTTGCGTTCGACGCCCTGCGGGGGCACCCCGCCGCACCCCCGACCCCCGGCGGGCGGGCTCACGGTGCCTGCCGCGCGCCCGCCAGGGCGACCGGTCCGGCCCGGTCCACCGCGCCCCGCCCCGAAGGCGTCCGCAGGCCCGCCGCCAGGCCGGCGATCACCACGGCCAGGCCCAGCCACACCGCCGCCCCCGGGATCCCGCCGCCCGCGCAGACCCCCGCCCCGGCCGCCGCGACCGGGGCGATCCCGGTCAGCAGCCCGGCCCGCCCCGGGCCCACCGCGGCCACCGTCCGGTACCAGAGGACGAACGCCACCGCGGTGACCATGACCGCCAGGTACCCCGAGGCCGCCCACTGCGTCCCGGTGACCGAGGCCAGCTCCGAGGGCTGCTCGAACACCGCCGCGAGCCCCGCGAACATCACCGCCCCCATCCACACCGCGTGCACCGACACCCCCCACGCGCCGTGCCGCCGCAGCACCGGTACGGCGAGCAGCGTGAACCCGGCCTCGCAGCCCAGGGCGAGGACCGCCCAGGCCACCCCGGCGGCGTCCGTCCGGCCCGTGCCTTCGACCAGTACGGCCCCCGCCACGACCACGGGAGCCGCGAGCAGCACCTGCCGGCTGGGCCGGCGCCCCTCCAGGAGCGGGCCGAGCAGCCCCAGCAGGATCGGCACGGAGGCCACCGCGACGGCGATCACGGCCGGTTCGGCATGGGCGACCCCCCGCACCACCGCCACGTTGAACAGCACCAGCCCCGTCACCGCGATCCCGGCCAGCCAGAGCCACTCGCGGCCGCGGGGACGCAGGACGGTCACCCGCGCGGCCCTGGCCAGTGCGAGGAGGAGCAGCGCCGCGGCCGCGTACCGGGCGGCCTGGAGGGTGAACAGCGGGGCGTCGACGAGGGCGCGGGAGACGGTGACGCTGCTGCCGACCAGCGCCATGCCGGCGATACCGGGGGCCAGGTCCCGGAAGGCGTTCTTCTTCATACGGACCAGCCTGGGCACACAATGGACCTGTGAGCAGGTCCAAAGAGAGCGGCATCGAGGGGTCCAAAAGGCCCGGGCGGGCGTCCGGGGCAGCGGCCGGGTCGGACTTCCTCCAGCTCGACATCGGCGAGGCCCCGGCCGGCGGCCGGACCGACTGGCTCGCCGGACGGCTCCGCGCCGCCATCGCCGACGGCACCCTCCCGGTCGGCAGCCGGCTCCCGGCCAGCCGGGTGCTCGCCGCCGAGCTCAGCGTGTCGCGGGGGCTGGTCACCGAGGCCTACCAGCGGCTCGCGGAGACCGGCCAGGTCGACGGCCGCGGGCGCGCAGGCACCGTGGTGGTCGCCGCCCCGCCCCCGGCGGCCGCCCCCGCCGCCGCCCCCGAACGCGGCGGCCTCGTGGACGCCCTGCGCGCCGAGCCCTGCCGGATCGACCTCTCTCCCGGTGTCCCCGACCTCACCGCCTTCCCCCGTACCGCCTGGCTCCAGGCGGAGCGCCGCGTGCTCGCCGCACTCACCCCGGCCGACTTCGGCTACGGGAACCCGCAGGGCGCGCCCGCCCTGCGCGAGGCCGTCGCCGGCTGGCTGTCGCTGAACCGGGGCATCCGGGCGGATCCGGACGAGGTGGTGATCGTCAGCGGGGTGGCCCAGGCCCTCGGGCTCCTCGCGAAGGTCCTGCACGAGGACGGCGTACGGCGCATCGCGGTGGAGGACCCGGGCTCCCTCGGGGCCCGCCAGCAGCTGGAGTACGGGCGGCTGGAGACCGTACCGGTACCCGTCGACGGGGCCGGGCTGGACGTGGCCGCGCTGCGCGCGAGCGGGGCCGACGCCGTCCTGACGACCCCGGCGCACCAGTTCCCGACGGGGGTCGTGCTCGACGGGGAGCGCCGCCGGGACCTGCTCGGCTGGGCGGCCGCCGGGGGACTGGTCGTCGAGGACGACTACGACGCCGAGCACCGATACGACCGGGCCCCCGTCCCCGCGCTGCGCGCCCTGTTCCCCGAGGGCGTCTGCTACGCCGGGAGCGTCTCCAAGCTCCTCGCCCCCGCGCTGCGCCTCGGCTGGCTGCTGGTCCCGCCGCGGCTGCGCGACCGCGTGATCGAGGCCAAGCGGTACGCCGACCTCGGCAATCCGGTCCTCGCCCAGCTCGTCCTGGCCCGGCTGATGCAATCGGGCGAGCTGGAACGCCACCTGCGCTTCGTCCGGCGACGCCACCGCCGCCGGCGGGACGCGATGCTCCGGGCCCTCGCCGACCGGCTGCCGGGCGCCCGGGTGCACGGAGCGGCCGCGGGCCTGCACCTCATGGTCACCTTCGACGGCGCCCGCTTCGAGGACGCCGACCTGGCCGCGGCGGCCCTGGCCCTCGGGGTCAAGGCCCATCCGCTGTCCTGGCACCGGATGCGACCGGGTGCGCCGGGCCTGATCCTCGGTTACGCGGCCGGCTCCGTGAGCGAGATCGAGGAGGGCGTCGCCACGCTGGGCAGAGCGGTGGAGGAGCTTTCGCGGACCGGCCCGAAACTTCTTCGGGAAAAGAAGCAACCTCCACCGGGGTCGCGCGTCGTGCGGGGGTGAAGGGTGCGGACCCGCACCCTCGACCCGAACGTGGAGAACCACCGTGAAGAACCTGAACCGCGTCCCCCGCACCGTCCGCCGGGCGGCCGTCACCGCTGCCGCCGCCGGGGCGGTCGTCGCCCTCGCCGGACCGGCCTTCGCCACGGGGGCCTCCGCCTCGCCGTCCCCCGCGCCCGCCTCCAGCTCCTCGCCGAGCGCCGCGCCGAAGGCACCCGCGGACGCGGCCAAGCCCACCCCCTCGGTCAGCGTCCCCGGCAGTGCCTCGCCGAGTGCCGCGCCCAGCGCGTCCGTGTCCTCCGTGCCGAGCGCGGCGCCCAGCGCGTCCGTGTCCTCCGTGCCGAGCGCGGCGCCCAGCGCGTCCGTGTCCTCCGTGCCGAGCGCGGCCCCGGACGCCTCCGCCTCACCCACCGCGCCCGCCGATGCGGAGCTCGCGCATACTGGCTCCTCCGCCACCACCACCGCCCTGGGTGCCGGGGCCGCCGTCCTGCTCGCCGCCGGGGCCGGAACCCTGTACGCCGTCCGGCGCCGCACCAACGGCTGAGGAAACCCGTGCTTCACCTCGTACCGACCGCCGGCCCCGCCACGCCCGTCCTCGACCGGGCGTGGCGGGGCCTGTGGGCGTTGCTGCGCCGCGAACGCTCCGCCCCGCCGGTCACCGCGCCCGCGTACGG
This sequence comes from Streptomyces sp. NPDC085524, assembly GCF_044541755.1. NCBI lineage: Bacteria > Bacillati > Actinomycetota > Actinomycetes > Kitasatosporales > Streptomycetaceae > Streptomyces > Streptomyces sp. NPDC085524. The sequence continues at coordinate 271,743 of NZ_JBITTH010000010.1, read as the reverse complement.
ACCCTCGTACACCTACGACTTCACCGGCGCCGGCGACTTCGGCCAGCCGCCCACCGTGTCCGCGCTCTACCACGCGCACCGGCTGCGGATGGTGCGGCTGGCCGTACTGCTCGTGGACGACCTGGCCACCGCCGAGGACGTGGTCCAGGACGCCTTCACCGCCCTGTACCGCCGCCACGGCGAGCACGTCGCCGAGGTCGACAACGCGCTCGGCTACCTGCGCACCGCCGTGGTCAACACCTCGCGCTCCGTCCTGCGCCGCAGGCGCACCGCCCGGGCCTGGACCCCGCCCGCCGCCGCCGACGTGCCGTCCGCCGAGGCGTCCGTCGTGCTCGACGAGGCGCACCGCGAAGTGCTGGCCGCGCTCGGCCGGCTCAGCCCGCGCCGGCGCCAGGTGCTGGTGCTGCGCTACTGGGCCGAGCTCAGCGAGGCGGAGATAGCCGCCACCCTGGGGATCAGCCGGGGAGCCGTGAAGTCGAACGCCAGCCGGGGCCTGGACGCCCTGGAGCGGATCCTGGAGGGACGGATATGACGCCCGGGACGTACGACCACGACGGCGAACGCCCCGTCGAGCGGCGGCTGCGGCAGGCCCTCGACGCACGCGCCGCCGAGATCACGGTACGCACGCTGCGGCCCGCGGATCCGCCCGGTGCGCACCCGGCCGTCCCACGGCTGCGGCGCCGGCTCGCCTTCGCCCTGGCCGGGTTGGGGGTGGCTGCCGCCGCGCTGGCCGGGTACCTGGTGCTCACTCCGGAGGACGCGCCGGTCCGCCAGGTGCCGCCGGCGGCGCCCCCCGAGCTCGACCCGCCCACATCATCGCCGTCACCGTCGCCCTCGTTGTCGTCCCCCGGTCCGGCGACGCCGTCGCCCGGAGGGACGCGGACACCGGAGTCGCCGTCCGCGTCGCCGAGTTCGCCGCCCACCCCGGGGGCTTCCGCGAGTCGGTCCGTCACGCCCTCGGGCTTCCCGAGCCCGGGCGGGAAATCGGCATCGCCGTCGGTTCCCCACTCGCCGACTCCCTCCTAACCACGGGGGACGTCCTCTGAGGTGTGCCATGTGGCGGAGACGAGCGGGGCATTGGCCGGGGGCCGGTACCAACTCCTCGAACCGGTCGGCCAGGGCGGCATGGGCCGCGTACGGCGGGGGCGCGACGAGACTCTCGGCCGGGAGGTCGCCGTCAAGGAGGTGACGCTCCCTCAGATGGAGTTCGTGACGGGCGCCTCCCTCGCCGCTGCGCGGCGGGGACTCGTCTGGGCGGGAGCCTTCCTGCTGCCGTGGAGCCGCGCCGCGCACTGGTTCACCCCCGCGCGGGGCTGTCCGTCTTCCTCGTGGCCCTGGTGGCGGGGCTGGTGAACGTGGCGGTGCGGCCCCGGGGGCGCTGGGCGTGGCCGGCGTTCGTGGGCGTGAACGTCATGCTGTTCGTCTGGGGGCACCTGCTGGGTGTGCGGCCCCTCTGGTCGGCCGTCCTCGACGGGCTGATCCTCGGCACCGGCGCCTTCGCCCTGTGGAGGGTCGCCCCCGGGAGTCGTCAGGCCGTCCCCGTGCCCCGCACCGCCGCCACCAGCGGGGCCAGCTCCGGCTTGAGCGCGGCCTGGTCCAGGGCCTCCTGCAGTGCGGCGTCGTTCGTGGGCCGGGCCTCGGCCAGCAGGGCCAGGCCGGACTCGCTCACGTCGGTGTAGATGCCCCGGCGGTCGGTGTCGCAGATGTAGCGGGCCAGCAGTCCGCGGTCCTCCAGCCGGGTCACCAGCCGGGTCGTCGCGCTCTGGCTGAGCACCACCGCGTCGGCTACCTGCTTCATCTGCAGGTGTCCGCCCGGGCCGGAGTGCTGCCGGCTCAACACGTCCAGCAGGGAGTACTCGCGGACGCTGAGCCCGTGCCCCGCCTGGAGCACCCGCTCGAGGTGCGACTCGATGCGCCCGTGCAGGAGGGAGAGGGCGCACCAGCCCTGGGCGAGGCCGGTCAGTGCGCTGTCGGTGGCGGTCATGCCCCCAGGATAGGCGAACCCCGCAATAGCCCGCGCTTGCAAATATCCCGCGTCTGCAATTAATGTGGACGCACGTAAGCCGCGAAAGCAATCTCTCCTGAAGGGGCTCCCCCCATGCCACTCGCCCTCCTCGCCCTCGCCATCGGGGCCTTCGGGATCGGCACCACCGAATTCGTGATCATGGGCCTGCTGCCCGAGGTCGCCTCCGATTACGGCGTCTCCATCCCCACTGCGGGCTTCCTGGTCACGGGCTACGCCCTGGGCGTCGTCCTCGGCGCCCCGCTGATGACCGTCCTCGGCACCCGCGTCCCCCGCAAGCGCATGCTGATGCTGCTGATGGGCCTGTTCATCGCGGGCAACGTGCTCTCCGCGCTCGCCCCCGCCTTCGGCGTCATGCTCGCCGGCCGGGTCGTCGCCTCCCTCGCGCACGGAGCCTTCTTCGGCATCGGCGCGGTCGTCGCCGCGGAGCTCGTCGCCCCCGAGAGGAAGGCCGGCGCCATCGCGATGATGTTCACCGGCCTGACCGTGGCCAACGTCGTCGGGGTCCCGCTCGGCACCCTCGTCGGGCAGACCGCCGGCTGGCGCCTCACCTTCCTGATCGTCGCCGCCCTCGGCGTCCTCGGCCTGCTCGGCATCGCCCGCCTGGTTCCCGAGCTGCCCCGGCCGCAGGGCGTACGGATCCGCCACGAGCTGGCCGCCTTCCGCAACGTCCAGGTGCTCCTCGCGATGGCCATGACGGTCCTCGGCTTCGGCGGGGTCTTCGCGGCGATCACCTACATCACCCCGTTGATGACCGAGGTCGCCGGCTTCGCGGGCACCTCCGTCACCTGGCTGCTCGTCCTCTTCGGCCTCGGCATGGTGGCCGGGAACCTGGTGGGCGGCCGGTTCGCCGACCGCGCGCTCATGCCGATGCTGTACGCCACCCTGGGCGCGCTGGCCGTCGTACTGGCCCTGTTCACCCTCACCGCGCACAGCAAGGCGGGCGCCGCCGTCACCGTCGTGCTCATCGGCGCCCTCGGCTTCGCGACCGTGCCGCCGCTGCAGAAGCGGGTCCTCGACCAGGCCGCAGGGGCCCCCACCCTGGCCTCCGCCGTCAACATCGGCGCCTTCAACCTCGGCAACGCCCTCGCCGCCTGGCTCGGCGGCCTGGTCATCGCCGCCGGCCTCGGCTGGACCGCGCCGAACTGGGTCGGCGCCGCCCTGGCCGCCTCCGCCCTCGTGCTCGCCCTCGTCTCCGGAGCCCTGGAACGCCGCACGGCGGCCCGGCCCGGCCGGATCGTCGCCTCCGGGAGCCCCGGACCCGCCCGCGTCGCGGCCCACCGCTGAGCCCCACCGCTCGCGCTCCCGTGTCCCCCGTGCCACGTTGGTACGGGGGACACGGGAGCATGATGCGGAATCGAATACGGCACAAGAAGATCCACGCCATCGCGACGGCGACCGCCGCCGCGCTGGTCACCCTTGCCGTGCCCGGCTGTACGGCCGCCTCGGACAGCGCCCGCGCCCCGGCCGCCCCCGCCGCCCCGACCCAGGGGTCCGGCACCGTCACACCGGCCGACCGCAGCACCGACGCCGCCCCCACGCCCTCGCCGACGCCGACCCGCACCTACCCCCTCTCCACGGCCCCGCAGACCATTCCGGCCGTACGGGAGCACGTGCCCGCCCGCGGGCCCGGCTGGAAACCCGCTCCCGGCTCGCGGGTGGTCGTACCGGCCGAGGACAAGGCGGCCCTCTCCGACGAGGGCAGACTGCTCGCCGGTGAACTGGGCATCGGATACGCCGAGTCGACGGCGCCGCGCACCGGAGACGTGGAACTCTCCCTCGGTGAAGCGAAATCGGGCGCGCCCGAGTCCTACACCCTCACCGTCAAGGACGGCCGGGTCCACGTCACCGGCCCCGACCAGGCCGGGGTGTTCTACGGCACGCGCACCCTCAAGCAAGCCGTCAAGGGTTCCGGTTCGGCCCCCGAGGGCACCGTCCGCGACGCACCCGCCAAGCCCCAGCGCGGCCTCAACCTCGACATCGCGCGCAAGTACTTCACCCCCGACTGGATCAAGGACCGGCTGCGGGAGATGGCCGACCTCAAGCTCAACCAGCTCGGCCTGCACTTCTCCGACGACCAGGCCTTCCGGATCCAGTCCGACACCCACCCCGAGATCGTGTCCACCCCGCACCTCACCAAGGCCCAGGTGCGCGACATCAACGCGCTCGCCGCCCGGCTGCACATCACCGTCGTCCCGGAGATCGACTCGCCCGGACACCTCGGCGCGGTGATACGCGCCCACCCCGGCCTGCAACTGCGCGACGTACAGGGCCGGGCGGTCAAGGGAGCGGTGGACATATCCGACCCGGCGGCGGCCGAGCTCGTCGACGAACTGCTGCGCGAGTACCTGCCGCTGTTCCCCGGCGGGGCCTGGCACCTGGGCGCCGACGAGTACCAGGCGCTCGTCTACCGCGACCCGCAGGCCTCCTTCCCCCAGCTGGCCGCCGCCGCCCGGCAGCGGTACGGGGCGAACGCCCGCGTACAGGACCTGGCGACGGGCTGGCTGAACGACCGGGCGGCCGTGGTCCGTCCCTCGGGCAAGGCACTGAAGGCGTGGAACGACGGCTTCTTCACCGGCGGGGTGACCACCGCGGCCAAGGACATCCAGGCCGAGTACTGGACGGGCAAGGAGATCGGCGCCCGCCCGCCGCTCTCGTACCTGCGCGAGGGCCGCAAGGTCGTCAACCTCAACGACGAGTACCTGTACTACGTGCTGGGCGAGCCGAACCAGTTCACCTACCCCACCGGCCGCCGCATCTACGAGCAGTGGACCCCGCTCGTGCTGCGCGGCACCACCGCCGTGCCGGCCTCGTACGCGCCGCAGATCCTGGGTGCGCGCCTCGCCGTGTGGTGCGACCTGTCCGGCGCCCAGACCCCGGCCCAGGTCGCGGCGGGCATCCGGCTGCCGCTGGCCGCCCTCTCCCAGAAGGTGTGGGACGCGCGCACGCCCGCTCTGCCGTGGACCGGGTTCAAGACCCTCGCCGACCGGCTCTGAGGGCCCGGAGATCCACGAACCGCAACGGCCGGATGCCGGACAGGTGACGATCGTGATCCGGCCATCGTCATGGCCGAAAGCCGCACGCTAGGTTGACCCCCACACTTCGACCATGCAGAGGGAGACGACCATGCGAGCGGTACGCGGCCCGCGCACGACCCCGGGGCGTGCGGCACTCGCCGCCTTGGCGGTGAGCGCGACGCTGGCCCTGACGGCCTGCGGTCCGGCTGCCGGAAAGGCCGGGCCCGCCGCCTCGCCGAGTGCCGCCGGACCGGCCGGCTCCCTGGCCCCGGCCACCCCCTCCGCCACGGCGAAGACCCCGGCCCCCTCGGCGTCCAAGTCCGCCGCGAAGCCCGCGGCGACGAAGAAGCCGGGCTCCCCGGTGCCGAGCGCGAGCTGCGACCACAAGATGCCGATCGCGCCCGACCTGATCGCCGTGTACCGCTACACCCCGGAGGGCGGCTCGCACAACCTGATCGTCCGGTACGGCAACTGGAGCTGCGGCACCCCGGGCGACGGCGCGTACTTCGACGCGGTCGGCAAGGAGGTCTTCGTCCCGATCGCGGACACCGCCAAGATCACCGCCACCGCCCCGATCGTCCAGGGCTCGGCGCCGGAGAAGATCACGCTCCAGCAGCTCATCGACTGGGTGACCGCCCACCCCGACGCGGGCCGCCCGTTCCAGTACCACCTGGGCGCCGACGGTGCGATCGACACCCTCGACGAGGTCTACCTGCCGTAGCCCGCGGTCCAGGAGCCCCGGCGGCCGCGGAGTCGCGGCCGCGGATGCGGGCCGTGACCGGACCGGCCGGGCCGAAATGCCCTACGGCCAGATGGAGTCGACCCACTCAGGGTGGTCGATGAACGGGTTCCGGTTGTGCTGGAACGTGTCGTAGATGACCTGGTTGCGGCGCTGCTCGAAGGCGTCCGGCGGGTCCATCCGGTTCCACTGCTTCAGCAGGCTGAGCCGGCCGAACAGCGGCGCCGTGCCGTTGTTGACCTTGTCGTTCATCTCCAGGTCGGCGAAGCCGTCGCCGCCGTCGTACCGCACGGCCATGTAGAGCAGCATCCGCGCCACGTCGCCCTTGACGGCGTTGCGCGGCTCGAAGGAGTCGCTGTCGGTGAAGCTGCCCGGGGCCTCGCTGACCGGGCTGCCGCCCAGGTCGAAGTCCTTGTTGCCGCGGGTGCTGTTGACCGTGACGTCCTCGGGGCGCAGGTGGTGCAGGTCGGTGCCCGGGCCGGTGGCGGTGCCGAAGTCCCCGTGGCTCTTGGCCCAGACGTGCTCGCGGTTCCAGTCGTTGACGCCGCCGCCGTTCGTGGACTTCGACTGGGAGCGGCCCGAGTAGACGAGGATGACGTTGTTCGGGTTCGCCGGGTCCTGGTCGGTGACCTTCAGCGCGTTCCACACGCCGTCGTAGCTCACCTTCGACTGCACCTTGACGATGTCGTGCAGGGCCGTCTTCAGCGCGGCACCGGACTTGCCCTCGGCGGCGGCGTAGTACGCGTCCACGGAGACGGCAGTCCTCGCGGCCGCGGGGGCGGCCGTCCGGTCCTGGCCGGCGGAGGCGGCCGCCGGTATCGCGATCAGGGCGGCCACGGCGAGGCCGCAGGCCCATGGGGTCAGGCGGGAGAATCTCATGACGTGGGGGTTCCTCTCCACAAACACCGTCCCCGCCCTGGGTGTTGGCGGGGTGTCAGGTGGCAGAGCGAGGTTCACATTGTCATGTGCCCGGCAGGTAAAGGCCATGTGTCCGGCGCGCGGATCTTCGTGTGTGGGGCCGCCGTGGCGCGGGCAGGGTAGCGGTGGCCCGGCGCGGCCGGGCCGATCGCGCACCTCCGTACCGTGAACACCTCCTACCGGGAGCAGCCCATGGCAGTGAAGATCCTCATCGTGACCGGCGACGCGGCCGAATCGCTGGAGGTCCTGTATCCGTACCAGCGGCTCCGCGAAGAGGGGTACGAGGTCCACATCGCGGCGCCCGCGGTGAAGAAGCTGCGGTTCGTCGTCCACGACTTCGAGGAGGGCTTCGACACCTACACCGAGAAGCCCGGCTACACCTGGCCCGCCGACGTGGCCTTCGCCGACGTGGTGCCGGAGGAGTACGCCGCCCTGGTGGTGCCGGGCGGCCGCGCGCCGGAGTACCTGCGCAACGACCCCGAGGTGCGGCGGATCCTGGCGGCCTTCGCCGACGCTGACAAGCCGATCGCCCAGATCTGCCACGGCCCGCTGATCACGGCCGCGGCCGGGGGCCTGTCCGGGCGCCGGGTGACCGCGTACCCGGCGCTGGAGCTGGACATGAAGGCGGCCGGGGCGGAGTTCGAGGACTCCGAGACGGTCGTCGACGGCACCCTGGTCTCGGCCCGCGCCTGGCCCGACCACTCGCGCTGGATGCGGGAGTTCCTGACGGTGCTGCGCGGCAAGGCCCCCGTCGCCTGAGTCCCGGTCCGCACCCCCGTCGCCGTCGCCCGGCCCGCGGACTGCCGTCCGCGGGCCGGGCGCGGTGAAGGGGCGCGGTGAACGGGAGGCTCCCCATTCCCTTGTGAAGTGTCCGGTCGGGCCCCCTGACGGGACAGGGCGGGTGTGCTGAGGTTGGTGGGTCAATCGATGCTGATTTCAAGGCAGTTGAAAGGACACCACCGTGACTGGACGACCCTTGGGCAGGCGCAGGTTCATCGGGGCGGCCGCGGCCCTCGGCAGCGCCGCACTCGCCGGCCCGCTCGCCCCGCTCGCCCAGGCCCGTACGACAGCCGACGCGACCTCGACCACCGCCTCCCGCCCCGACGCCGTCGCCACCCCGGCCGGATTCCAGCCCGAGGGCATCGCGGTCTCGGGCCGGGGCGCGGCCTACACGGGATCCCTGATCGACGGCTCGATCTACCGCGCCGACCTCGCCACCGGCACCGGCCGGATCATCACCCGGGGCCAGGGCCCGATGTCGGTCGGCCTCAAGCTCGACGCGTACGGCAGGCTCCTCGTCGCCGGCGGCGACAGCGGGCAGATCCGGGTGATCCACTCCGGCGACGGCCGCGTGCTGGCCACGCACCAGGCGGCGACGGGCACGGCCTTCATCAACGACGTGGTCGTCGGATGCGGCGGCGCCTGGTTCACCGACTCCTTCGCCGACGTCGTGTACTTCCTGCCCGCCGGCCGCTCGCTCACCGGCGCCGATGCCGCACCGCGCGCCCTCCGCCTCGGCGGGGAGTGGGTACCGGTACCGCCCGGCGGCCAGTACTGGGGCGCCAACGGCATCGAGCGCACGCCCGACGGCCAGGCCCTGCTGCTGGTGCACGACACCGCCGAGGCCCTCTTCCGCGTCGACCCGCGCACCGGGACCGCGACCCGGACCGTCCTCGACGGGGGCTCGGTGGGCAACGGCGACGGGCTCGTGGTGCACGGCCGCACCCTGTACGTCGTACGCAACTGGGCCTATGCCGTGGACGTCTTCACGCTGAGCGGGGACGGCCGCCGGGCCCGGTTCGTCAAGCGGATCACCGACCCGCGGTTCGACGAACCGACCACCGCGGCCGTGTACGGAAACCGGCTCTACGTCGTCAACGCCCGCTTCGACGCCGACTGGGCGGACCCGGCCACCGCCTCGACGATCGTCAGCTGCCCGCTGTGACCGCCGGGGCCTGCTCGCCCTTGTAGTCGGCGCCGAAGTTCTTCTTCACCGCCGCGTCCCAGGAGCCGTCCTGGACCATCTTCTTCAGCGCGGCGTTGATCTTGCCCTGGAGTTCCTTGTTGCCCTTCTTGACCCCGATGCCGTAGTTCTCGACGCTCAGGTTCTGGCCCGTGAGCTTGAACTTGCCCTCGTTGCCCTTCCGGGCCGCGTAGCCGGCCAGGATGGAGTTGTCCGTGGTCATCGCGTCGACCAGGTGGTCCTGAAGGGCGACGAGGCACTCCGAGTAGCCGGCGACCTCGAGGATGCCGGCCTTCGGGGCGAGCTTGTTCTTGAGGTTCTCGGCCGAGGTGGAGCCGACGACGGAGCAGAGCCGCTTGGCCGGGTTGTTGAGGTCCTCGGCCTTGGTGATGCTCGTGTCGTCGGCGCGGATCAGCAGGTCCTGGTGGGCGACGAAGTACGGGCCGGCGAAGTCGACCTTCTCCTTGCGCTTGTCGTTGATCGAGTAGCTCGCGGCGACCAGGTCGACCTCGTTGTACTGCAGCAGCAGCTCGCGGTCGTTGCTGTACACCTGCTTGAACTCGATCTGGTCCGGCTCGTAGCCGAGCTGCTTGCCGATGTACGTCGCGACGTCCACGTCGAAGCCGGTGAAGGTGCCGTCGGGCTCCCGCATCCCGATGCCCGGCTGGTCGAACTTGATGCCGACCGCCAGGGTTCCCTTGGCCTCGTCGTCGCCACTGCACCCGGCGGTGGTGAGGGTGAGGGCGATCACTGCGGCGACCGCACCGGCCTGGGGAACCTTCATCTTGCACTCTTTCTTTGGACGCGGCGGCGCGCCGGGATCGCCGGGCACACGGAACCGCGAAGACGTGGGGGGACGTCGAGACACGTGTACGAGGAAGACACGTGTACGAGGAAGCTAGGAAGACGACCGGCTCAGCGTCACTAGATCTGAGCAAAACTTGAGGATAACGATCCGGACCGACCGCCGATCCTGCGGCCGATCGGCGCCCGGACGGTAAAAGGGGCGGCATGGGAAACGGTTCGGTGAGGGTCCACAACAACGCGCTGATACTGGGAGAAGGGGTGCAGATCCACTTCATCCGGACCTTGCGGCTGCCCGAATCCGGCACGCACGCGCTACCGCCGGGGATGGGGGAGTTCCCGCTGCGCCGCGTCGAGGACCATCCGGACACGGTGCCGCCCGAGTGGCTGGCGAAGGGCGGCGTGATGCTGCCCGTGTACCTGCGCGAGGCGATGTGGCTGCGCTTCGGCGGCACCCGTGAGCCGGCGGCCCTCCAGGTCGGCGTCGGCAAGGTCTGCGCCGTCTCGGGCGAACGCTGGACGGGGCGGCTCGCGCGCGACCCGCAGAACTACGTGACACTGCCCCGGCAGCCGTGGCTGGACGGGATCAATTCCGGCAACGGGACGGTGCGCCAGTTCGTGGCCGTGCCGCTCGGGCTCGGCGCCACCGTCGAGGGCCAGGTGACCGGCGAGGAGACCACCGGCGGCGTACAGCTCCAGGTGTTCCCCCTGGGCCCGGTGGCGCTCGCGCACTGGCGGCGCTCGGATCAGGCGAAGCGGGCGGGGAGGCCGCGCGGGGGTGCCGGCCCGCAGCCCCCCGCCGGGTTCGCCGGCCGCCCGGGGCCGCCGCCGATGATGCCCGCGCCCATGATGTGCGGCGGCGCTCCCGGCTCCGCCCGCCCGGGCGGCTCCGCCCTCCCTCCCGCGGCTCCGGCGATGGGGCTCGGAGTGGGCGGCTCCATGCGCCAGGAGGTCTACCGGGACGACCGGCCGCTGTCCGACTGGGCCGAGGAGCCGGCCGGGCGCGTCTTCGTCCACCTGGTGCCCCCGCCCGCATGGCGGCACATCACCGGGGAGGACGCCCCGCCCTCGCCGGCCGACCGGGCCGCCTACACCAGGGCCGGGCTGCCCTGGTTCGACTACTACGACGATTCCGCCGCCGATCTCGCCCCGGCCGACGCCCTGGGGGAGGTCAAGCCGGTCGGGGAGTGGCTCGGCGACGACCACGCCCCCTGGGCGGCACCGCACCCGGGCCAGGTCAAGCAGCTCGGGAACGCCCCGCGGCCGGGCAGGCCCGTACAGGACGGCGACTGGTAGGCGGACGCGCGGCGGGGGCCGGCTGGCCGGGATCGTGCGGTCGTTCGGCCCCGGCCGCGGTGTGCATGGGATCATGGCCGGGCCATACCCGTTGAACGGAGGGGGAGTTCGGTGACCGGTGTACGCAAAGGCCTCGCCAAGGTGGAGGTCGCCCTGAAGTGGGACCCCAGCCCGGCCGGCACGCCCGCGAACGACCTGGACATCATCGCCGCCGTCTACGGGGCGGCGGACCTCTACCGGGAACCCGTCCAGCTGGTCCACTTCGGCAGGCGCTCGCCCGACGGCACGATCACCCTGAACCGCGACAGCCACACCGGCCAGGGCTTCGGCTTCGACGAGGTCATGACGATCGAACTGGACCGGATGGGCGACGAGTTGCGCCGGGTGGTCGTCGGCGTGGTGATACAGAACGCCGTGGCGGGCGCCGACGGCACCAAGACCTTCGCCGACATCGCCGGTACGGGCTTCCGGATCCGGGAAGGCCACACCGGCCTGGCACAGGGCGACTTCGGGGACGTGCCGACCGCCACCGCGGCCACGGTGGCCGAGTTCCTCCGCGACGCCTCCGGCACCTGGTCCCTCGACGCACGGGTGCGCGGCTTCGACGCAGATCCGGAGGAGTACACGCGGGCGATGGGCTCCGTACGCTGACAGCCGGGGGATGCCGATGCGCTCGGGCGGGCCGGGGCGGCGCGGTGGCGCGGCGGCCCGCACGGCCCGGGCGGCGGCCACTCTTCGGATGAGTGGCCGTCGCCCGGCCCGGGAGGCGCGCTGCCACCGTCCCCACGAGGCAGCGCGGGCAGGCCTCCGTCCGGTCATCGGGACGGCGGCCCGCCGGTTCAGGGGGTCCGGCCGCCGGCCGGCGCCAGGCCCAGGGAGGGGAGCATGACCGCGTCGACGAACCGGACCAGGTAGTCGGCGTCGGCGTACTTGCCCTCCAGTACGTGGCGGATCCGGAGCACGCCCATGAGCTGGGCGGGCAGGAACTCCACGGCCGGGTGGTCCGCGGTGATCTCGCCCCGCGCCACCGCCCGCTCCACCATCGCGTCGAAGGCCGCCAGCTCCGGCTCGACCAGCGCCTCGCGCAGCGCGGACTGGAGCTCCTCGTCACTGAGCACCGCGTGCCCGAGGGCGTGGATCAGCCGGGTGTCCCGGCCCGAGGTGCACGCCGCGATACGTGCGGCCTCGCGCAGATCGCCGGCCAGCGACCCGGTGTCCACCGCGGCGAGCGTGCCCTGCCGGTTCGCGCGCAGCGCGGCGGCGACCAGCCGGGGCTTGGTCCTCCACTGCCGGTAGAGCGTGGACTTTCCGCAGCTGGCGCGGGCGGCGACGCCCTCCATGGTGAGGGCCTCGTAGCCGTGCTCGCGCAACTGCTCCAGGACGGCGTCGTAGAACTCCTGCTCCCGCTCCGGCGTGATCTTGGAGCGGCGCGCGGGGGTCGGCGGCGTCGTCGTCATGGGTGCGGCTCCTCGGGGGCGCCTCGGTGGCGGGTCTGGTGAAAGTCTACGGGAACGCGAGCGTATCGGTACACCCCCGTATCGATACGCCAATGTATCGATACACTGGCGTGTCGATATCGGCCGAAGGCAGGCCGAGCCAGGGGGACGCAGGACCGATGCGTGTGCGAACAGGAAGCGAGACCGGCGGATGAACGCCCAGACAACCGGGATATCCGAGGAACCCGGCCGACAAGGGGCGGCACGGCGCCGGCTCATACGCGAGCTGCTGCTCGTCGCGGGACTGTTCGCCGTCTACAAGGCGGGCCGGACCCTCTCCACGGGCCGCACCGCGGACGCGTTCCGCAACGCCGGGTGGACCTGGGACGCCGAGCGCGCCCTGCACCTGCCCGGGGAGGGCGCGGTACAGCGCCTGCTGCTGCACGGCGACGCCCTCGTGCACACGGCCAACACCTACTACGCGGCCGTCCACTTCCCGGCGACCGCGCTCTTCCTGGTCTGGCTCTACGTCCGCCGCCCCGGCCACTACCTGTGGGCCCGCCGGGTCCTGGCCGTGGTCACCGGAGCCGCCCTCGTCCTGCACCTCGCCTTTCCGCTGGCGCCCCCGCGGATGCTCGAGGCGGCCCACCTCGTCGACACCGGCCAGGTGTACGGGCCCACCGTCTACGGGGCCGAGCCGGCCGCCGACACGATGGCCAACCAGTTCGCCGCGATGCCCTCCCTGCATTTCGGCTGGGCGCTGATGCTGGCGCTCGGCATGATCGCCGCCACGGCCTCCCGGTGGCGTGCGCTGTGGCTGCTGCACCCTCTGGTGACCCTGCTCGTGGTGGTCGGCACCGCCAACCACTACTGGCTCGACTCCATCGTGGCCGCCGTCCTCCTCGGCGTGGCCCTCCTGCTGGTCCCGAGGCCGCCCCGCCCCCTGCGGACGCCGTCCCCGGCCCGGCTCGCCTCCGCCCCGCCCGCCCAGCGGACCGCATCGGCCCCGGCCCAGGGCCCGGCCCCGGCCTCGACCCCGGTCCCGGGGCCCGCCTCGCCCCAGGCCTCGACCCCGGTCCCGGTCCCGGTCCCGGCATCCGCCCCGGCCCCCGCCTCCGCAGGAGCGCGGCGGTGAACGCCACCGTCCTCGCCGTCGCGCTCTGCCTCGCCTCGGCCGTCACGTACGCGGCCGCGGCGGTCGCCCAGGAGCGGCTCGCCAGGGCCGCCGTCGCGCGCAGCGTCGGGGCCCTCCTCGGCAACGGCGCCTGGTGGTGGTCGGCCGGCCTGAACGCCGCCGCCGCGCTGCTGCACGCCGCCGCCCTGCGGTACGGGCCGCTCACGCTGGTCCAGCCGCTCGGCGCGCTCACCCTCGTGGCCGCCGTCCCGCTGGGCGCGCACGGAGCCGGGCGCCGGGTCGCCGCCACCGAATGGCGCGGCACCCTGGCCACCGTCGCCGGGCTCGGCCTGCTGCTGCTCCCGGCCTCCGGGCCGGCCCCCGACGACACCCTCTCGCTGGCCGAGGCGCTCGCCGTCTCCGGGGCGACGGCCGCCGTGATCCTGCTGCTCACCGCGCGCAAGGACCCCCGTTCCGGGCTCCGGCACGCGACCGCGTCCGGGCTGGCCTCAGCGGCCGCCTCCGCCCTGACCCAGACCGTGGCCGTGGCGGGCGGCCGCGGCGGGGACCTGCTCAGTCTCCGGGTCGTCGCGGTGGCCCTGCTCGTCGTGGTGTTCGCGGTCGGCGGGATGCTGCTGTCGCAGCGGGCCTACCGGGGCGGCCTCGGCGCCCCGCTCGCCGTGGTGAACCTGTCCAACCCCCTCGCCGCGGCCGCCATCGGCATGCTCCTGCTCGGCGAGCGCCTCCAGGGCGGCGCGCTCGGCCTGCTGCTCGCGGTGGCCGGAGCCCTCGCCGCGGCACGCGGGGTGCTCCTGCTGACCCGGACGCCGCCCGCCGTGATGGCCGCTGCCACCGCCTGAGCCGCCCGAGCCGCCCGAGAACCGTTCCTGAGAACCGTTCCGGCCCGCGCCGCGTCCTCCCCGGTGAACACCGAACCACCGAAACGGAGTGACTGGGCATGGGTATCGTCAGCTGGATCGTCCTGGGACTGCTGGCCGGGGGCATAGCCAAGTTCCTGCTGCCCGGCCGGGATCCCGGTGGTCTGATCGTCACCACCCTCATCGGCGTCGCCGGTTCCTTCATCGGCGGCTGGCTCTCGGCGAAGTTCCTCGACAAGCCGATCCAGACCGAGTTCTTCGACCTCGCCACCTGGGGCTCCGCCATCGCGGGCTCCCTGGTCCTGCTCGTCGCCTACCGGCTCCTCTTCGGCAACTCCCGCAGCTGACCCGCGTCCGCCGGCCCGCGCCGGGCGGCCATTACGCTGGCCGCACGGCGCGACGTACGAGCGAGAACGAGCAGCGAGGAACCTTCAGCGACATGAGCGTCACCCCCGTCCCCACGGCCGACATGTACGACGAGCACGGTGAGGCCCTCGGCATCTGTGCCACGCAGTTCCGGCAGCTCGGCGGCCGCCGGCTGTTCGCCGGTCCGGTGCGGACCCTCTCCTGCCACGAGGACAACGCGCTGCTGCGCGAACTCGTCCACGGGCCCGGCGAGGGCGCCGTCCTCGTCGTGGACGGCGGGGGCTCGCTGCGCACCGCCCTCGTGGGCGACCTCATCGCAGGAGCCGCCGAGCGCAACGGCTGGGCGGGCCTGATCATCAACGGCGCCGTCCGCGACAGCGTGGCCCTCGGCGGACTCGACCTCGGCGTCAAGGCACTGGGCACGGTGCCCCGCAAGAGCGGGAAGACGGGCGCCGGCCAGGTCGACGTGCCCGTCACCATCGGCGGCACCACCTTCCGTCCCGGGGACACCGTCCACGCGGACGACGACGGGGTCGTGGTCCTCCCGGCCTGATCCGGGGTTTCCCCGCAGGGGCGAGATCGCGCCACTTCCGCGGCAGCCGCCCTGGCGCCGTCCCTGCGGGCCGGGTTTCACTGCGGGCCCATGAGACGACACAGGATCATGGGCCTGCTCGGCGCGATCGCGCTCGCAGTCGGCACCCCGGCCGCCGCGGGACCCGCGCACGCCGCCACCGGCCACCCCGCCACCGCGTACCCCGCGGCGGCGGCACCCGCGGCCGACCCGCCCGCCGAGTTCGGCACCGACTGGCACGACCCCCTCACCCCCGCCCCGCCGGTCACCCGGCCCGGGACCCGGTCCTGCCGGGTGACCCTCGCGGAGGCGCAGTTCCGCGACTTCACCCCCTACCGCGGCAGTTACGCACCGCCCGCGGACTGCGGCCCCGGCGACTGGGCCAAGGTGGTGCTGCGCCTCGAGGGCAAGGTCAAGGGCCGCCAGTACGACCGCCTGGGCAACGTCACCCTCGGCGGCGTCGAGATCCTGCGCACCTCCACCCCGCAGCCCTCTCCCGACGGCATCAGCTGGTCCGTGGAGAAGGACGTCACCCGCTACCGCGACACCCTGGCCCGCCCGCAGCCCGTCGAGATGCTCATCGGCAACGTCGTCGACGACACCTACACGGGAGTCATCGACGTCAAGGTCACCCTGACCTTCCACGCGGCCGAAGGCCGTACCCCGCCGGCCTCCGGCACCCCCGACCGCGTACTGCCCCTCACCGCCCCGGAGATCACCACCCCGCGCAACACCGAACGCCTCCTCGCCGAGGTGTACGCCACGGGCTCCGGCGGCGGCTGCGAGGAGTACTGGTACATGACCACCCCCGATGCGGCCCCCTACTCCTGCAAGGCCGAGAAGGGCCCCCACCGGGAGGTGCGGATCTCCGTCGACGGGCAACTCGCAGGCATCGCCGCGCCGTTCCCGACCGTATGGACCGGAGGCTGGTCCAACCCCTTCCTCTGGTACGTCACTCCCGGCCCGCGCGCCTTCGACGTCCAGCCGATCGTCTACGACCTCACCCCCTACGCCGCGCTCCTCAACGACGGCCGCCCGCACCGGATCGAGGTGTCCGTGGCCGGGGTGCCGGCCGGGCAGAGCGGCTGGAGCACCCCGGCGAACCTGCTGCTCTGGCAGGACGAGGCCCGCGAGACCGTGTCCGGGGCCCTGACCCGGCAGGAGCAGAGCGAACCGGCCGGCTCCTCGCGCTGGACGCCCGCCGCCCCCGGCGGCGAACACCGTCTGGACACCGACGGCAGCCACCGGCTCACCGTCTCCGGGTACCTGGACACCTCGCACGGCCGGGTCGCCACCACCGTCACCCGCGCGGTGCGGGGCACCTCCGTCCACCGCTGGACCGAGGGCGAGAACCGTGACGCGCTGACCGGGACCTGGACCGACGAGGAGAGCGTGACGCGCGGGCCGACCACCACCCGGACCGTCCGCACCTACACCATGGACGGCGAGACCACCCTGGGCGCCGGGGACCGGCTGCGCACCGTCCTCTCGCTCGGCGACCGCGCCGACACCACCACCCTGCGCGGCGGCCGCAGCATCGACGTCTCCCGCCTCGACGACCGGTACACGGGGGACGCCACCTACACCGCGAACGTCCCGCGCGACCAGCGCCACGCGGTCGCCACCACCTCCGCCCGCTACCGGCTCCACGGGGCCGGGGCGCCCGGCGGCTGCTACGACCGTACGGTCACCACCGTGCAGGGCACGCTCACGGTGGACCGCCGACGCTGCTGACAGCGGAGGGGCCTACGATGACCGGCCATGAGCACTGGTGAGGCCGGCAGACAAATGATCGACGGGCGATTCGAACTCGTCGCACCCCTGGGCAGCGGGGGAATGGGTACGGTGTGGCGCGCCCGCGACATCGCCCTGCACCGCGAGGTCGCACTCAAGGAGGTGCGCCCGCCGGACCCGGCGACCGCCGCAGCCCAACCCGGTCTGGCCGATCAGCTGCGCGAACGGGCCGTCCGCGAGGCCCGTGCCCTCGCCCGCCTCGCCCACCCCCACGTGGTGACGATCCACCACATCGTCGAGCCCCCCGAGGGCGCGGACGGGCATCCGTGGATCGTCATGGAGCTCGTCCGGGGCGGTTCGCTGCACGACAAGCTGGCCTCCGGCCCGCTGCCGCTCGCGGACGTGCTGCGGACCGGCCTCGACGTGCTGTCCGCACTCCGCGCGGCACACGCCGAGGGCATCCTCCACCGTGATGTGAAACCGGCCAACGTGCTGCTGCGGCCCGACGGGTCGGCGGTGCTCACCGACTTCGGCATCGCGGCCCTGCAGGAGTCGACGGGGCTCACCGCGACCGGTGTGCTGATCGGTTCGCCGGAGTACATCGCGCCCGAGCGGGTGCGGGGCGAGGAAGGGCTCGCGGCCTCCGACCTGTGGTCGCTGGGCATGATGCTGTACGTGGCGGCCGAGGGCGTGAATCCGCTGCGCCGGGCCACCAGCCTGGCCACCGTGGTCGCCGTACTGGACGAGCCGATCCCGGCGCCCGTGCGCTCGGGCCCGCTGGCAGCCGTACTGGAACGGCTGCTCGTACGGGACCCGGCCGCGCGGCCCGACGGCGCACAGCTGGAACAACTGCTCCGGGAGGCGAGCACCGCTCTCGCAGCAGGAGCAGGAGCAGGAGCAGGAGCAGGAGCAGGAGCTGTGGCTGCAGCCGCTGCTCCGCTCGCCGCCGCCCCCATGGCCGCGCCCGTCCCCCCGTCCCCCTACGGGCAGTTCGGGCCGTACGGGCAGCCCACCCCGCCGCCGTTCGGCCCGGTCCCCTCCCCCTACGCGGCCCACACCACGCCCCTCACCACGGCGCCGCCGGCCCCGCGCAAGCGCCCGGCCCTGGTCGGCATCGTGGTCGCGGCGGTGGTGGCGGCCGCGGTCATCGGCATCGTCCGGTGGCTGCCGGGCGGGGACGAGGGCGGCGACGACTCCGCGAAGGGCGGCTCCTCGACCCGCCCCACCACCTCCGCGAGCTCCGTCGCCAACCCGCCCGCCACGGCCACCCCCGGAACGAAGACGGGCGGAGGCAAGGCGAGCGCGCCCCAGGGCAGCATGCTCACCCCGCAGAACATCCGGACCGCCCTCGAGGCGTTCAAGCAGCAGACGGGCACCACCACCTTCGTGGACATGACGGTCTACGACGGCTACGTCCTCGCCTCCATCCCCACCGCCCCCGGTGCCGACACCGTCGACTCCTGGCAGTACCGCGACGGCGCGGCCAAGCGCACCGGCCCGGACGGCACGGTCGAGGAGGGCGAGCCCCTGATCGACATGGCCACCGTCAACTGGGACGCCCTGCCGGGCCTGCTGGAGCAGTCCAAGAAGGACCTGAAGGTCCCCAACCCGAGCTCGCGCTACGTCATCGTCGAGCCCTGGATGATGGACCAGGTCCCCTGCATGCGCCCCTACCTCAGCGACGAGTACGGCCGCGGCGGCTACGTGCTCGCCGGGATCGACGGCAAGGTCAAGAAGGTCGTCGCCACCTGACATCGTGTACCCGTACGCATGCACGGTCCGACACGCCGAGGAGCACCACCGACATGCCCAGCTGGCGCACCACCCTCACAGGGGCCGGGATCTCGGGTCCCCGGCTGCGCGACGACTACACGCACGCCGCCCGCCGGGTTCTGCGCCGGGAACCCGCCCCCTACCTGGCGCTGCGCCTGCTCGCAGCACCGCCGCTGGTGCCCTTCCTCGCCGCCGGTCTCGCGTTCATGAACCTCGTCGACGACGTGGCCGAGACCGGCACCCCGAGGGAGCGGGCCGAGGGCCTCGCCGCGCTGACCGACCGGGTGGAGGCGGCGCTGAAGGACGGGGACAGCCCCGACCCCGTCCTGCGCGCCTACGCCGACGCCGTCCACACCCGTGCGCTGCCCGCGCACTGGACAACCCGGTTCCTCGAGGGCGCCGCCACCGCCGAGGCGGGCTTCGACGGCTTCGACGCCGAGGAGGACTTCCAGGCCTACCTCGACGCCTACGCCTGGCCCGGGGTGCTGGTCTTCACCGGACTCCAGTACCAGGGCGGACCCGACGGGGAACAGGCCGCGGGCTGGCGGCGGTTCGTCGACGCGGCCCAGCGCGTCGACTTCCTCGCCGACCTGTGCGGGGACCTCGCGGACGGCCGGCTGTGCATCCCGCGCAGCAGCCTCGCCGAGCACGAGGTGACCCGGGGCGACCTCGAACAGGCCCGCGACACCCCTGCCGTGCGGGCCCTCCTCCTCGCCGAGAGCCGACGCGCCCGGGCCTCCCTCGATGCCACCGACGGCATCCTCGAACTCGCCGAACCGGGGCTGCGTCCGGTCATCGCCACCATGCGGGAACTGATGGGACACCAGCTGACCGCGGTGGAGCGCGCGGGGGTCACCGCCCTGCGCCGGGACGTCGGCTACGGACTGGTGGCACCCCTGCGTACCCTCGCGCGCGCCCGCCGGGGGCTCAGTAGGCCCCGTTGACGTTGTCGATGGAACCGTAGCGGGCGGCCGCGTAGTTGCACGCCGCGGTGATGTTGGCGACCGGGTCGTACGAGTTCAGCGACGTGCCCGGCACGTGGTAGGCCTGGAAGGTCGGGTCGATGACCTGGAGCAGGCCCTTGGACGGGATGCCGTTCTGGGCGTTGATGTCCCAGTTGTTGATGGCGAGCGGGTTGCCCGAGGACTCGCGCATCACGTTGCGGTGAATTCCGTTGTAGGTGCCGGGAATTCCGTGCTTGGCCATCACGGCGAGGGACTCGCGGATCCACCCGTCGAGGTTGTTCGCGTAGGTGGGCGCGGCGGCGGGCTTGAGCGCGGTCCGGGCGGCGGAGCGGCTCGCGCGAACGGCCTCCGGCTGGGCGCCGAGCTTCAGTTTGATGCCGGGCCGGATGATCGACGGATTGTTGCCGATGAGGCTCTTGTTCGCCGCGTAGAGGGTCTTCCAGCCGCCGCTCACGGAATGTTTCGACGCGATCCCGGAAAGCGTGTCGCCGGCCTTCACGGAATAGGTCGCGTCGGCGGCGGCGGGGGTCGCGGCGACGAGGGTGCGGGCGGCGGGAGCGGTGGCCGTCTCCACTGCCCCGGCGGTGGTCGCGCTGATCAGGGGGAGGGTGAGGGCCGCGCCACCGGTGCCGGCGAGCGCCAGCTTGCGGGTGATCTTGTGGTGCTTCGGCCGACGGTGCTTACCCTTTGCGGGCATGGCGGTATTCCTCACGTGGGGGGACGGGAGACCCTGGTGGGTGGACCGGATTCGGCTGGGGACCACCGGGAGTGAGGTGACCGTAGGTGAGTGCGCCGGGCGGCAACAAGACCCGAATTCCGCCGGTAGATCGACTTCCTGCTTTACGTCCGGTAAATGACCTTGGTGGCGTACCGGCGAAATAGCCGATTCCCTTTCCGGGAAAAGGGAATCGGCTGTCCGGGGGAAATGATGTTGGAGGAATCGCCGTGACTCACATCACGGGCCGGGGGCCTCGTGCCCAATCCGGGCAAGTACGGTCCCCATGCGGCTCATTCGGGCGACCGGCCCTTACGTTGCGAATCGCCTGAATCGGGCGTTTTCGGGCGCGGAATTCCTACCGTTCGAGTTCCGCCAGCCGCTCCAGCGCGGCCGTCACCGCCGCCCCGGACGCCGGCAGCAGCGGGAGCCGCACACCGGGCGACGGGATCCGGCCCAGCGCGTGCAGGACGCCCTTGACGACCACCGGATTGGGTTCGGCGAAAGCCGCCGCGGACAGCCGCGCCAGGGCGTGTCCCAGCGGCCGCGCCCGTGCCGCGTCCCCGGCCCGCCAGGCCCCGGCGAGCTCCGCGAACCGGTCCGTCGCCAGGTGGGCGGAGGCGAGGATCCCGCCCGCCGCGCCCATCGCCATCAACGGGGACGCGTACGTGTCGTCCCCCGCCAGTACCGCGAACCCGGCCGGCGGGTCGCCGAGCAGCGCGACCGTGTCCTCGCCGATGCCCCCGCCCGCGTACTTCATCCCCGCCACCCCGGGCAGCGCCCCGAGGGCCCGCAGCGCGGCCGCGTCCAGCGGCTGCCCCGTGCGGTACGGGATGTGATACACGATCAGCGGTACGGGGCTCACCTCGGCCAGCCGCGCGAAGTGCGCCAGCACCCCCGCCGCCGAAGGCCGTACGAACGACGGGACGGTCACCAGCGCCGCCCGCGCCTGCGGCCACCGCGCCAGCCGGGCCAGCGAGGCCTCCGCGGCCCGCGTCCCGCTCGCCCCGGCCCCGACCGTCAGCAGTGCGCCCCGCTCCCGGCAGACCCGGGCGCACACGTCGGTGACGAGGTCGCGCTCCGCCTCGTCGAGGGCCGCGCTCTCCGCGGTGGTGCCCAGCGCCACGATCCCGGTCGCGCCCGCGTCGAGCACCTCGTGGGCGAGGCCTTCCAGGGCCTCGGCGGCCACCTCCCCGGCCGCGTCGAAGGGGGTGATCAGCGGTACGTGGATCCCCCGGAGGGAGTCGGAGAGGGAGTGGATGCGGGCCGTGTCCTGCGCTGTGTCGAGTGCCATGCCGTAGAGCCTGGCCCGGCCGACCCGGCAGATCCAGTTCGCATTTCTTACCTGAAGCGTAAGCTGAGCCGATGCTCGACGTACGACGCCTGCGCCTGCTCCGCGAACTGGCCCGCCGCGGCACCATCGCCGCCGTGGCCGAGGCCCTCGCGTTCAGCCCTTCGGCGGTGTCCCAGCAGCTCGGCGTCCTAGAACGGGAAGCCGGCCTGCCCCTGCTGGAACGCACCGGCCGCCGGGTTCGCCTCACCCCGGCCGGGCAGCACCTGGTCGAGCACGCCGAGGCCGTCCTCGAGCGGCTGGAACAGGCCGAGGCCGACCTCGCCGAGGCCCGCGGCGGCCTGTCCGGCGTCCTGCGGATCGGGGCCTTCCCCACCGCCACCCGGGCCATCGTCCCCGCGGCCCTGACCGCCCTCGCCCGGCGCCACCCGGGGCTGGAGCCCATGGTCTCGGAGACCGACCCGGCGGCCGTGGCGCACGCCCTGCGGGCCGGGGACCTGGACGTGGCCCTCGTCCACGAGTACGACTTCGTCCCCGCCGCCCACGAGCCGGGCCTGGCCACCGAACCCCTGTACGGGGAGACGATGTACCTGGCCACCCCGTCCCCGTCCCCGTCCCCGGCCCCGGCCCCGTCCCCGTCCCCGGCCCCGGCCCCGGCCCCGTCCCCGTCCCCGTCCCCGGCCCCGGCCCCGGCCCCGTCCCCGTCCCCGGCCCCGGCCCCGGCCCCGGGCCTGTCCCCAGCCTCGGCCTCCGGCTTGGCTCCGGCCCCGGCTACGGCCCCTGGCCTGTCCCCGGCCCCCGGCCAGGCTCTGGCTCCGGGCCTGGCCCCGGCCTCCGGAGTCCCTGTCTCGGCCGCCGGAGGCCCGGCCGCGGTGCAGGACGCCGTCCTGCGCGCGCACGCCGACGCCCCGTGGATCACCGCCACGCCCGGCACCCTCTGCCACGCCATGACCCTGCGCGCCTGCCAGGCCGCCGGATTCACCCCCCGCGTCCGCCACCAGGTCGACGAGTTCGCCACCGTGCTCGCCCTGGTCGCGGCCGGCCAGGGCGTGGCCGTCGTCCCGCAGCTCGGCATCACGGCCCCCGCCGATCCGGCCGTACGCCTCACCCGCCTCCTGATGGGGCGCCGCACCCAGCTCGCGTTCCGCAGCGGGGCCGCCGCCCACCCGGCCGTCGCCGCCTTCGGAGCCGCGCTGCGCGCGGCCGTACCGCCGGAACTGGCCGGATCGCACGCCGTGCCGTGACACAACTGCCCTACGGCGCGCCGCCCGTGTACGTTCCGTACCGACGGGAGCCGACGACGGAAGAGCGGGGTAGACGTGACGCATCGCGTACGAGGGGTCATCGCCCGGAGCAAGGACGCACCGGTGGAGACGACGACGGTCCTGGTGCCCGACCCCGGCCCGGGCGAGGCGCTCGTACGGGTCCAGGCCTGCGGGGTCTGCCACACCGACCTGCACTACCGCCAGGGCGGCATCAACGACGAGTTCCCCTTCCTGCTCGGCCACGAGGCCGCGGGGATCGTCGAATCGGTCGGCCCGGACGTCACCTCGGTGGCCCCCGGCGACTTCGTCGTCCTCAACTGGCGTGCCGTGTGCGGCACCTGCCGGGCCTGCAGGCGCGGACGGCCCTGGTACTGCTTCGCCACGCACAACGCCACCCAGCCGATGACCCTGGAGGACGGAACCCCGCTCTCCCCGGCGCTCGGCATCGGCGCCTTCGCCGAGAAGACCCTGGTGGCGGCCGGCCAGTGCACCAAGGTGGATCCGGCCGCCTCGCCCGCCGCCGCCGGACTCCTCGGCTGCGGGGTGATGGCCGGCCTCGGCGCGGCCCTGAACACCGGCAACGTCGGACGCGGGGACTCCGTCGCCGTCATCGGCTGCGGGGGAGTCGGCAACGCGGCCGTGGCCGGAGCCAGGCTGGCCGGCGCCTCGCGGATCATCGCCGTGGACCTCGACGACCGGAAGCTGGAGTGGGCCCGCGGGCTCGGCGCCACGCACACCGTCAACGGCCGCGCGGAGGACGTGGTCGAGGCCATCCGGAAGCTGACCGGAGGCAACGGCGCGGACGTGGTCATCGAGGCCGTCGGCCGCCCCGAGACCTACAACCAGGCCTTCTACGCCCGCGACCTCGCGGGGACCGTGGTCCTGGTCGGCGTGCCGACGCCGGACATGAAGCTCGAACTGCCGCTCCTCGACGTCTTCGGCCGCGGCGGCGCCCTCAAGTCCTCCTGGTACGGGGACTGCCTGCCCGAGCGGGACTTCCCGCTCCTGATCGACCTCTACCTGCAGGGCCGGCTCGACCTCGACGCCTTCGTCTCCGAGACCATCCCGCTCGACGGGGTCGAGGAGGCCTTCGCCCGGATGGAACGCGGCGAGGTGCTCCGCTCGGTGGTCGAGTTCCCGTAGGTCCGGCAGCACCTACACTCGGGCGGAACACCACACCCGTGCCCCGGCCGCGATCCGGCCGGGGCACGGGTCCTCCGCACCTCGTACCCCTGGGGCCCTCCGTGACCGCCGAGCACAGCTACCGCCACCCCGGAACGGTCCTCACCGACCACCGGTTCACCGTCCCGCTGGACCACGCCCGCCCGGACGGGGAGCGGATCGAGCTGTACGCCCGGGAGGTCGTCGCCTCGGACCGGGACCCCGAGACCCTCCCGTGGCTGCTGTACCTGGAGGGCGGTCCCGGCTTCGGCGCCCGCCGGTTCATCGGCCGCCAGGCCTGGCTGGGGCGCGCGCTCGCCGAGTACCGGGTGCTCCTCCTCGACCAGCGCGGCACCGGCCGCTCCACCCCCGCCAACCGGCAGACCCTGCCGCTGCGCGGCACCCCCGCTCAGCAGGCCGAGTACCTCGCCCACTTCCGCGCCGACTCCATCGTGCGCGACGCCGAGGCCATCCGCCCCGGCCTGACCGGCGGCGCACCCTGGACGGTGCTCGGCCAGAGCTTCGGCGGCTTCTGCACGGTCAACTACCTCTCCACCGCGCCCGAGGGCCTCACCGCCGCCCTGATCACGGGCGGGCTGCCGTCGCTGACCGCCACCGCGCGGGAGGTGTACGAGGCCGCGTGCCCGCGCATGGAGCGCAAGAACCTGGCGCACTACGCCCGGTACCCGATGGACGTCGACCGCGCCCGCCGGATCGCCGCCCACCTCACGGAGCGCCCGGCCGAACTCCCCGGCGGCCACCGCCTCACCGCCGAGGCCTTCCAGTCCCTCGGCATCCTCCTCGGCTCCGGCGACGGCAGCCACCAGCTGCACCACCTCCTGGAGGACGCCTTCGTCCCCACTCCGGCCGGCCCCGCCCTCTCCGACGCCTTCCTCGAGGCCGTCCGCGGGCAGCTCTCCTTCGCGGGGCACCCCCTCTACGCGCTGCTGCACGAGGCGATCTACGCCCAGGACCCCTCCGCGCCCACCGCGTGGGCCGCCGACCGGGTGCTCGCGGACCGCCCCCGCTTCGACGCCGCCAAGACCCTCGCCGGCGACGAGCCGCTGCTGTTCACGGGGGAGACCGTCCACCCCTGGCACTTCACCACCGACCCGGCCCTCGTCCCGCTGCGGGAGACCGCCGGACTGCTGGCCGCCCGCACCGGCTGGGAGCCGCTCTACGACCCGGCCCGGCTCGCCGCCAACGAGGTACCGGTGGCCGCCGCCGTCTACCACGACGACCTGTACGTGGACACCGCGGACTCCCTGACCACCGCCCGCGCGATCCGGGGCCTGCGCACCTGGGTCACGGACGAGTTCGAGCACGACGGGGTCCGCGCGGGCGGCCCGCGCGTCCTGGACCGCCTGCTGGCCCTCGTACGCGACGAGGCGTAGGCGCCGCTGAGGGGGCGCCTACGCTCCCGGATGAATCGTTCCAGCAGAAAACGATCACACGAACCCGTACCGCTCCTACGGGAACGCCGCCGGCGACCTCCGCGGGACGCGAGGGCTGCGCCGCGGGTGAGCTCGAGTCCGACGCGACCGCGGTGGTCAGGGAAGCGGCGGCCAACGGCCTGGACTCCGTCACGGGCCGGAGCCTTCCGTCCGGGAGGCGCCGGCCCCGGCGGCGCGTTCGCCTATTGTGCGGCGTATGACCGAACAGCAGGATCAGCAGCCCCCGTTGCCCCCGATGCCCACCGACTGGCAGCGTGCCCTCGCCGTGGTGGCCCACCCCGACGACCTCGAGTACGGCGCCGCCGCCGCGATCGCGGACTGGACGGACGGCGGTCGTGAGGTCGTCTACGTCCTCGCCACGCGCGGCGAGGCGGGCATCGACACCGTCGACCCCGCCGAATGCGCCTCGCTGCGCGAGGCGGAGCAGCGGGCGAGTGCGGCCGTCGTCGGGGTGTCCGAGGTGGAGTTCCTCGACTACCGCGACGGCGTGATCGAGTACGGCCTGGACCTGCGCCGGGACATCGCCGCCGCCATCCGCCGGCACCGTCCCGAGCTGGTCGTCACGATGAACCACCGTGACACCTGGGGCGGTGCCGAGGGCGGCGGCTACTGGAACACCCCCGACCACAAGGCCGTGGGCCGGGCCACCCTGGATGCGGCCGGCGACGCGGGCAACCGCTGGATCTTCCCCGAGCTGCTGACCGAGCAGGGCCTGGAGCCCTGGAACGGGGTGCGGTGGGTCGCGGTGACCGGTACGACCACCCCGACGCACGCGGCCGACGCCGGTCCGGGCATGGAGCGCGCGGTCAAGTCGCTCATGGAGCACAAGGCGTACATCGAGGTGCTGACGGACCAGGACCCCGAGGCGTACGTACGCGGCTTCCTCGGCGGCGTCGCGGAACAGGCGGGTGCCCGGTTCGGCGGCCGCCCGGCGGTGCTGTTCGAGGTCTTCCCCCGTTGACCCGGCACCCCTAGTCTGACGAATCGTCAGGCAGTGAGGGGGGTGCGGCCCGGTGATCGACACCGTCTCGACGGAGATCGCTGAGGGTGAGGAGCGGATCCGGCTGGAAACGGCCGACGGGATCGCGGTCCTCACCCTGTGCCGCCCGGACAAGCTGAACGGCTGGAGCTGGGAGTCCACCCGCCAGCTCGGCCTCCTCGCGGACCGGATCCGCTTCGACCCCTCGGTGCGCGTGGTGCTGCTGCGCGCCGAGGGGCGCGCCTTCTGTGCGGGGATCGACGTGACGGCGCCCGGCGGCGCCATCACGGGGGCCTCGGCCGCCGAACGCACCCGCAACTACTACGAGGGCATCCGCTGGGTCCACGAGCGCTTCGCGGTCCTCGCCCGCCTCCCGCAGCCGGTGGTGGCCGCGGTCCAGGGCTACTGCCTGGGCTTCGGCTTCGAGCTGGCCCTGATGGCGGACATCCGGGTGGCGGCCGAGGACGCGGTCTTCGCGCTGCCGGAGGCCGGGCTGGGCGTGGCCGTGGACGCGGGGGGCGACCTGCGCATCGCCCGCGAGGCGGGTGCCGGGTGGGCCAAGTACCTGGCCCTGACCGGCCGCCGCATCGACGCCGCGACCGCCCTCCGGCTGAACCTGGTCCAGCTGACCGTCCCCGGGGGCGAACTGGAGCCCACCGCCCGGGCCCTGGCGGCGGAGATCGCCGCGAACGCGCCCCTCGCGGTCCAGGGCATCAAGCGCGGCATCGACGCCTACGCCGACGCGGCCCTGCCCGCCGCCCTGGACCGGGTGGCGATGAATGCGGCCCTCACCCTGACCTCGGAGGACATCCGCGAGGGCTACGGAGCCAAGGCGGCCCGCCGCCCGCCGCACTTCACCGGGGGCTGACCCCTCAACCGGCGAACGGGCCCCGCCCCAGCTGTTCGCGCAGCGGGACGACCTCGGGATTGACCACGGCCCGGCGCTGCCAGTTCGCCCCGTCCACCACCAGCGTGTGGCCGGTGACGAAGCGGGCGTAGGGCGAGGCCAGGAAGGTGGCGGCCCAGCCCAGCTCGCGCGGGGCGCCCACCCGCAGCGCGGGCTGCCGGGCGTCCTTGGCGTCGGGGGCGGCCCGCTCCAGGCCGCCGCGGATGTCCGCGGTCATGTCGGCGTGCGGGAACAGCCCGGGGACGAGCCCGTTGATCTGGATGCCGTACGGGCCCCACTCGACGGCGAGGGTCTCCACCAGGTTCTTCACCCCGGCCTTGGCGGCGGCGCTGTGCGCGAATCCCGGGCCGCCGGTCCAGGCGTACGAGGCGCCGATGTTCACGATCGACCCCGGGCTGCCCGCGGCGAGGTGGCGGCGGCCGAACTCGCGGGTCATGAACCAGGTGCCGGTGAGGGTGATGTCGACCACCGCCCGCCAGGCGTTCGGCGACAGGTCCTCGGCGGGGGAAGGGAAGTTGGCGGCCGCGTTGTTGACCAGCACGTCCGGCAGCCCGAAGGCCGCCCCGGCCGCGTCGAAGACCTCCGCGACCCGCTCGGGATCCCGGATGTCGCACACGGCGGCCGTCACCCGGCCCGCGCCGGGTACGGCCGCCAGCTCGTCCTGGGCGGTCTTCAGCTGCTCGATGCGCCGTCCCGCGATCACCAGGTCGGCGCCGAGCCGGGCGAACTCGGCGGCGATGGCCTTCCCGAGCCCGGTGCCGCCGCCGGTCACGAGGACCACCTGCCCGGCGTACGTACCGGGAGGCAGGGCGGCGGCGCCGAGCGGCGGTGGCGCGGGCAGCCCGCGCAGGGGGTTCTCCATGCGCCCATCGATAGCGTGCGGGCGCCGAGATGACCATCCCGCGGACAGGATCAGCCCTGCGGCGCGTACGCCTGCCCGCTCGCGCAGTTCCAGATCACGGCGCTGCCCTCCCGGGTGTTCCGGTCGGTGACGCTGCCTCCGACCCGGTCGTCGTCGGTGGCGGCGAAGGCGCGGGTGAGCGGCACGTCACCCGGGGCGCCGGCCGGGGCAGGGAGCGCGAGCGGAGCCCCCTTGCCGGGCCAGTAGACGGCCTGGAAAGAGCTGGGCCAGCTCTCCTCGAAGGTCGTGGCCGTGCCGACGGCCGCGTTCGTGGTCGGGCTGCTGCCCGAGAGCTCCAGGTGCCGGTGGCCGGCGAGCCGGCCCGGGTCGGTGGGCAGGGCGTCGTACGGCTTCTTCCAGACGGCCGGGGTCAGCTTCGGGTCGTTGCGGTAGTAGTAGTCCTCCAGGCCGACGACCCGGCCGCGGTCGTCGATGTCCCGGCCGACGGTGGCGAAGGCCCGGTGGTAGCCGTTCCACACCTGGAGGCTGTACGGCGGGTAGCCGCCTCCGGCTGGCCAGACCACCGGGAACGTCTTGGTGACCTCGATGTCGTTGTCGGCGTCGAAGTAGGAACCGGTCGCCGTGCCGACGATGTCGCCCCGCTTGTTGATGCCGTTCAGCGAGATGATCCTGGTGCCGGGGATCTCGCCGGCGGGAACCGGCAGCTCCCGCACGACCTTGCCGTTCACCCACTCCTTGGCGACGCCCCGGTCCACGGCGACGACCCGGCCGGAAGCGTTGACGTCGACGTCCGCGGAGGTCCCGTCGGCAGCGGGCGTCGTGAGCGCCTCGGACACCGCGGCGCCCTGCTGGTGGGTGAAGGCGACGCCGGCGTGGTCCGACTCCCGGGTGGCCGTGCCCACCATCAGGCCCGTCGCGCTGACGGCCTTGACGCTGCCCCGGTCGAAGCCGGCGGGCAGCGGGACGGCGTGGACCGCATGTTCGGCGCCGGTCCAGTAGGCGGGCCGGCCGCCGCTCTCGCCGACCGCGAGCCCGCCGGTGCCGAAGCCCAGGACGGTGCCCCCGCTCAGCCCCGGCAGCGAGGGCAGGAGCTGTACGGACGGGGTGCATGCGGCCGTCCCGGCCGCCGTGGCCGGTCCGGCGCCGGTGATCAGTCCCGCGAGGACGACGGCGGCCCCCGCGGCGGCCGTGGCGCTCCTCCTGCTGATGGCGTTCACTGCTGGTATCCCCCTGATGGTGCGTGGTGCGTGTCATATGCCGTACGGCATCTGCCTGTTGATCTACGAAGCCCATGCTGCCCGACGGCGGCGGGTGAACACAGGCCTCCGCCGGAACCGCCGCGCGAAGGGCCGACGTCAACGCGGAGCGGCACCTTCCCCCGGGTGCGCCGATGGGTTCACAGAATGGCAAGCGACCGCTTAGTATGCCCGCGGAGCGTGATTCTCGACGGCGGCTGGAGGCCCCGGATGCAGGCATGGCGCGTACACACCCCCGGCGAACCGCTCGAGGCCATGCGCCTCGAAGAGGTTCCCGAGCCGGTGCCCGGCGAGGGCGAGGTGAGGCTCCGGGTGCTCGCCGCCAACGTCAACTTCCCCGACGCACTCCTCGTCCGCGGCCAGTACCAGATCCGCCCGCCGCTGCCCTTCACCCCCGGCGTCGAGGTCTGCGGCGAGACCGAGGACGGCCGCCGCGTCATCGCCAACCCGAGCCTCCCGCACGGCGGTTTCGCCGAGTACGTCACCGCGCCCGCGCGAGCCCTGCTCCCCGCACCCGACAGCCTCGACGACGCGGAGGCCGCCGCCCTGCACATCGGCTACCAGACCGGCTGGTTCGGCCTGCACCGCCGCGCGCGGATCCAGAGCGGGGAGACCCTGCTCGTGCACGCCGCCGCAGGCGGGGTCGGCAGCGCCGCGGTCCAGCTCGGCAAGGCCGCCGGGGCCACCGTCATCGGGGTCGTCGGCGGCAAGGCCAAGGCCCGCACCGCCGAGGAGCTCGGCTGCGACCTGGTCGTCGACCGGACGACCGAGGACCTCGTCACCCGGGTCAAGGAATTCACCGGCGGCCGCGGCGCCGACGTGGTCTACGACCCGGTCGGCGGCGACGCCTACACCGCCTCCGCCAAATGCGTGGCCTTCGAGGGCCGGATCGTCGTCGTGGGCTTCGCGAGCGGCACCATCCCCACCCCCGCGCTCAACCACGCGCTGGTCAAGAACTACACGATCCTCGGCCTGCACTGGGGGCTCTACGCGGCCAAGGAGCCCGCGGCCATCCTGGCCTGCCACACCGAACTCACCCGGCTCGCCGCCGAGGGGGCCGTCAAACCCCTGGTCAGCGAACGCCTCCCGCTGGCCGCCGCCGCCGACGCCGTGCAGCGCCTCGCCGACGGGACCACCACCGGCCGGCTGGTCGTCGTACCGGCCGCCGCCCCGGCCCGGGACGGAGCGGCCCGATGACCCGCCCGACCGTGACCGCCGGGGAACTGTCCGCCCGCGTACGGGACCTGCTCGCGGACCACCCGCCCGCCACCACCCCCCGCGGCGAGTTCCTCCACGCCCGCTTCGACGCCGGACTCGCCTGGGTCCACTACCCCGAGGGCCTCGGCGGACTCGGCGCGTCCCGCACCCTGCAGGCCGCCGTCGACGCCGAACTGGAGGCCGCGGGAGCCCCCGACAACGACCCGCGCCGGATCGGCATCGGCCTCGGCATGGCCGCCCCGACGATCCTCGCGTACGGCACCGAGGAGCAGAAGCGCCGCTTCCTGCGCCCGCTGTGGGCCGGCGAGGAGGTCTGGTGCCAGCTCTTCAGCGAGCCCGGAGCCGGCTCCGACCTGGCCGCGCTCGCCACCCGCGCCGTCCTCGACGAGGCCACGGGGGAGTGGGTGGTCGACGGGCAGAAGGTGTGGACCTCCAGCGCCCACACCGCCCGCTGGGGCATCCTGATCGCCCGCACCGACCCCGCCCTCCCCAAGCACCAGGGCATCACCTACTTCCTGTGCGACATGCACGCCCCCGGCGTCGAGGTCCGGCCGCTGCGCCAGATCACCGGCGAGGCCGAGTTCAACGAGGTCTTCCTGACCGGCGTCCGCATCCCCGACGCGCACCGCCTCGGCGCCGTGGGCGAAGGCTGGGCCGTCGCCCGCACCACCCTGATGAACGAACGCGTCTCCATCGGCGGCATGCGCATCCCGCGCGAGGGCGGCATGATCGGCCCCGTCGCCGCCACCTGGCGCGAACGCCCCGAACTGCGCACCCACGCCCTCCACCAGCGGCTGCTGGAACTGTGGGTGGAGGCCGAGGTCGCCCGCCTCACCGGCGAGCGGCTGCGCCAGCAGCTCGCCGCGGGACAGCCCGGCCCCGAGGGCTCGGGCATGAAGCTCACCTTCGCCCGGCTCAACCAGGAGATCAGCGGCCTGGAGGTCGAACTCCTCGCCGAGGAGGGCCTGTCGTACGACGACTGGACCATGCGGCGCCCCGAAGGCGTCGACTTCACCGGCCGCGAGGCCGGCTACCGCTACCTGCGCGCCAAGGGCAACAGCATCGAGGGCGGCACCAGCGAAATCCTCCTCAACATCGTCGCCGAACGCGTCCTGGGCCTGCCCCCGGAACCGCGCGACGACAAGGACCTCCCCTGGAAGGACCTGGCCCGATGACCCGCGACCTGCTCTACTCCGAGACGGAGGAGGAGCTCCGCTCCGCCGTACGGTCCCTCCTCGCCGACCGCTGCGACAGCACGACGGTCCTCGCCCGCGCAGAGACCGGCAGGCCGCACGACCCGGCCGTGTGGCAGACCCTCGCCTCCGGCATCGGCGCCGCCGGTCTCCTCGTGCCCGAGAAGCGCGGCGGCCAGGGAGCGTGCCACCGCGAGGCGGCCGTGGTCCTGGAGGAGCTGGGCCGCGCGGTGGCGCCCCTCCCGTACCTGACGAGCTCGGTGCTCGCCACCGAGATCCTGCTCGGCTGCGACACCCCGGAAGCCGCCGGACTCCTGCGGGAGCTGGCCTCGGGCAGCCGGGTCTGCGTGCCGGCCGTGCCGCTGACCCTCGCCCCCGGCGCGTCCCTGCCGGCCGGCGTCCGGGACTCCGGCGGAGGGACCCTGACCGGCACGGTCACCTCCGTCGCGGACGCGGTCGCCGCCGACGTCCTGCTGGTCCTCGCCGACACCGGGCTCCACGCCGTCCCCGCGGGCTCGGCCGAGCTGACCGGGCAGGTCCCGCTGGACCTGACCCGCCCGCTCGCCACCGTCACCCTCGACGGGGCCGCGGGCACCCTGCTCGCCGACCCCGCCACCGCCCGGGCCGCCGTCGCCGGAGCCCTGCTCTCCGGGGCCGGACTGCTGGCCTCCGAACAGGTCGGGATCGCCGAATGGTGCCTGGCCGAAACCGTCGGCCACCTGCGGACCCGGCACCAGTTCAACCGGACCGTCGGCTCCTTCCAGGCCCTCAAGCACCGGCTGGCCCGGCTCTGGCTCGACGTGGCCTCCGCCCGCGCGGCGGCCCGGGCCGCCGCCGACGCCCTGGCGACCGGGTCCCCCGACGCCCCGCTGACGGTGGCCGTCGCCCAGTCCTACTGCTCGGGCGTGGCGGTCCGCGCGGCCGAGGAGTGCGTCCAGCTCCACGGAGGCATCGGCATGACCTGGGAGCACCCGGCCCACCTCTACCTCAAGCGCGCCAAGGCCGACTCACTGGCCCTCGGCACCGCCGGCCACCACCGCGGGCTGGTGGCCGACTTCGCGGAGCTTCCGGCGCCGTAGGGCTACCACACGAGGAGGGCGGGAGCCTCGCCCGGTGACGTTTCCGACGGCCATTCCCGGTACGGGGGCACGCTCCGTTCCGGGCCGGAGAACAGGACCGCTCCACGGCCGCAGGCCGGCCAGGGTGTCGCGCAGCTGCGGCGCCAGGGCAGCGGCGTCCAGCCGCTGGTCGACGGCGTGCCAGGGGTCGCTGCTGTCCGGCTCGTGCCGGTGCGCGTCGGGCCGCTCCTGCCCGACCCGCCGCCAGTGCCCGGCCAGGACGTTCCTGGCGAAACCGGGGCCACCGGGGAGGTCGTCTCCCCCTCCTGCGGCGCGCCCCCGGCCGATCCGTACGCTGGCCGCATGACGGCCACCATCAGCCCCCTCGACGCCACCGGCCTGCGCGCGCACCGCGACGAACTGGCCGCACTCCTCCTCGCCGTCGTGGAGGGCGGCTCCTCGCTCGGGTTCCTCGCGGACCTCGACCACCGGGGCGCCGCCGCCTGGTGGGACTCCCTGCTCCCGGCCGTCGAGGAGGGCTCCCTGGCGCTGTGGGTCTCCCGCACCGGCGGCAACGGCCGCATCGACGGCACCGTCAGCTGGTACCGGGAGTCCAAGCCCAACGGCCGCCACCGTGCCGAGCTGCGCAAACTGATGGTCCATCCGGACGCCCGCGGCCGGGGAACCGCCCGCGCCCTGCTCGCCGAGGCCGAGGCGGCCGCCGCCCGCGCCGGGGTGGTGCTGATGTTCCTCGACACCGAGACCGGCAGCGGCGCCGAGAAGGTCTACCTCCGGGCGGGCTGGACCGAGGCCGGCACCATCCCCGACTACGCCACCGACCCGGCCGGCCGCCTGCACCCCACCACCCTCTTCTACAAGCACCCTCAAGGGTGACCTCGCCCGCCGCGCGGCGTTAGACCCGTAGCCGCCGGCACCGAGCGAGGGAGACCGAATGTTGTCCGCAGCAGCCGCCGCCGCACCACTGACCCGCCGCGCGGTCCTCCGTACGGCCTTCACCGCGACGGTGCTCGCCGGCACGGCCGCGGCCCTGGCCCCCGTGCTGCGCGCCCGCCGCCCCCGGCAGACGCTGACCCCGGCCCCGCTCTCCGAGGAGACGTACCGGGGCCGGCACATCGCCGTCGATCTCGCCGGGGTGCGCATCGACGGCCGTCCGCTGCACGTCATGCGCCGTGCCGACGGCAGCTACCTCAGCGGGATCAACCACTTCGAGTCCTACGCGACGCCCCTGGAAGTGGCCCGCGCCGCCGTCGACGAACTGGGCACGACCCAGCTGGCGTTCGCGGCCCCGCACCACGGCTGACCCATCCACGGGAAGGGGAGGAACCCCGCGTTGTACATCCGGCAGAACCAGAAGAACCTGACCAGCGCCCAGAAGAAGCGGTTCACGGCGGCCGTGCTCGAGCTGAAGCGCGACGGCACCTACGACTCCTTCGTGCGCACCCACGACAAGTACTTCGTGCCCGACCGCGACCGGAAGCTCCGCGTCGGGCACATGTCGCCCTCCTTCTTCCCGTGGCACCGGCTCTACCTGCTGCGGTTCGAGAGGGAGTTGCAGCGCGTGGACCCCGGAGTCTCCATCCCGTACTGGGACTGGACCACCGACACCAGCCCGGTGTCCTCGCTCTGGGCCGACGACTTCCTCGGGGGCACCGGACGGCAGAGCGACCGCAAGGTCATGACCGGGCCGTTCGCCTACGACAAGGGCAACTGGACGGTGACCGTGGGCATCACGGAGTCCGCCTTCCTCACCCGCAACCTCGGCCGCCCGCAGAACCCGATCACCCTGCCCACCCCCGCGGAACTCCAGTGGGCGATCGACGATCCCACGTACGACTCCTCGCCCTGGGACTCCACGGCCGCCGGCGGCAGCTTCCGCAACAAGCTGGAGGGGTGGGCCGCACCCAAGAGCGAGCGCTGGCGCAACCACAACAAGGTCCACCAGTGGATCGGCGGCCACATGACCGGCGGAACGGCCCCCAACGACCCGGCGTTCTGGCTGCACCACTCCTTCGTGGACCTGATCTGGGACCGCTGGCAGGAGAAGCACCCCGACTCGGGCTACCTGCCGGCCGGACCCCTGCCCTACGGGGACCTCCAGCGGGGCCGCGTCATCGCCCTCGACGAGCCGATGCCGCCGTGGGACATCACCCCCCGCGAGGCGTTCGGCCACCGGGGCGTCTACCGCTACGAATGACGGATGCGGGCAGAGACGCGGAAAGGGCCCCCGCCGTCCGGCGGGGGCCCTTCCGGCGATCAGCCGATCAGGAGATCAGGCGATCAGTGGCCGTAGTCGCCGCCCTCGGTGTGGTGCTCGCCGCCGCCCGACGCGTTGACGCAGGTGTTGCCGAACGCCGGGTTGAGCAGCGCGATCACGTTGACCGTGTTGCCGCAGACGTTGACGGGGACGTGGACGGGAACCTGGAGCACGTTGCCCGAGAGGACACCGGGGGAGCCGACCGCCGCACCGTGCGCTCCGGCATCGGCGACAGCCAGACCCGCACCGGCGGTGACGGCGCTACCGGCCACAGCGGTGATGGCGAATGCCTTCGCGATACGCGACATCAAAGATCTCCTCGTGAGATATGGGGCGCCGCAGAATCTGCAGCATTTGACATGGCATACAACGCGGGGAGGGCCGAGGGGTCACGGCCGCTGCGCCTACCCGGTGACACCGAAGGCCACGGACGCGAAGTACGGCCGCACCTGGGTGACGGCGCCCGGCCGCAGGACC
Organism: Streptomyces sp. NPDC085524; assembly: GCF_044541755.1. Lineage (NCBI taxonomy): Bacteria > Bacillati > Actinomycetota > Actinomycetes > Kitasatosporales > Streptomycetaceae > Streptomyces > Streptomyces sp. NPDC085524. Next base: position 236,035 of record NZ_JBITTH010000010.1, on the reverse strand, counting down.
TCCACCGCCCGGCCCTTGCAGCCGGGCTCCCGGTAGAAGGCGGCCGTGGCAGGGGTCCGGTTGGAGACCGCGCGGCCGCCGCCCCCCTCCGCCCCGACGCAGCCCTTCGGAGCGGTGAGCCCGTGCGGCCGGTCGTCCTGGCCGACGTACTGGAAGTCCGGCTCGGCCGCGGCGGCGGCGCCGGCGAAGACCGGTCCGGTGGCGGCCAGCAGCAGGACGGGCAGAATGTGGTGGATACGCAGGGATCGCATAGCCGGTCCAACCGGCACGGGCCCCGGCACGGTCACGCCTTGTCACCCGTCGGAGGGCTGTGCGACCGTGCCAGGAGCATGTGCGACCGCAGGAGGACGAGATGAGCGCACCCGGTGACGACGGCCGGGCGCGGCCCCGGGTCCGGACCGGGTCCGGCCTGGTGGAGGGCCGGACGGACGCGCACGGGAGCGCCGTCTTCCGCGGCATCCCCTACGCCGCCCCGCCCGTCGGCGCCCTGCGCTTCGCGGCTCCCGCGCCGCCGGCCGCCTGGGAGGGCGTACGGGACTGCTCGGCCTTCGGGCCCACCGCGCCCCAGGTGCCGTACGCGGACGTGTTCGCGACCCTGCTGCCCGATCCGCAGATCCCCGGGGACGACTGCCTGACGGTCAACGTGTGGACCCCCGACCCGGCGCCGGCGGCCCGGCTGCCCGTCATGGTGTGGCTGCACGGCGGAGCGCACACCCGCGGCTCCTCGGCCGTGCCCGTCTACGACGGCGCCGCCTTCGCGCGCGACGGGGTCGTCCTCGTCTCCTGCAACTTCCGCCTCGGGGTCCTCGGCTACGGGCTCTTCCCCGACGCACCCGCCAACCGCGGCCTGCTCGACCAGATCGCCGCCCTGGAATGGGTCCGCGACAACATCGGGGCCTTCGGCGGCGACCCCGCCCGCGTCACGGTCTTCGGCGAATCCGCCGGGGCCATCAGCACCGGCGCCCTCCTCGCCGCCCCGAGCGCCGCCGGGCTCTTCTCCCAGGCGGTCCTGCAGAGCGGGGCCCCCGAGGTGCTGCCGCGCGACAAGGTCCGCGCCATGGTGCGGCGGATGGCCTCCCTGCTGAAGACGAAGGCCACCGCGAGCGCGTTCGCCGACGTCCCGCTGCCCGACCTGCTCGCCGCCCAGGCGGCGGTGCTCCACAAGTCGAGCCTCCTCGTGGGCGGACCCGCCTTCGGCCTGGTGGCCGACCCGAAGACGCTCCCCGGCGACCCCCTCGAAGCCGCCGCGCTCAGCGAGGTGCCCCTGCTGATGGGCTGGACCAGCGAGGAGTACCGGCTCTGGCTCGCCCCCACCGGCGCCATGCGGGTCCTGGACCGGCTCGGCCCGCTCGCGCTGGCGCTGGCCCGCTTCCGCAGCGGCAAGGACCGGGACGACGTACGGGCGCTGCGCGCCGCCCTGCCGGGGGCGAGCCCCGCCGAGCTCGCGGGGCAGCTGGTCACGGACAGCCTGCTGCGCGACCCGCTCCGGAGGCTCGCCGGGGCCGGGCGGGCCGCGCCGAGCTACCTGTACGAATTCGCCTGGCCCTCCGGAGTGCCGGGGCTCGGGGCCTGCCACGCCCTGGAACTGGGCTTCGTGTTCGACACCCTCGGCGTGCCGGAGGCCTCGTGGCTGGCCGGCCCGGACACCCCGCAGGCGCTCGCCGAGGAGATGCACTCCGCGTGGGTGCGGTTCGCCCTGACCGGCGACCCGGGCTGGGAGCCCTGGGACGGCAACGGCCCGCCGAGGATCTTCGGCGGGCCGGAGCTGAAGGAGGAGCGGGTGGAGGAGCCGCAGGCTACTCGACGGGTCCTTCCATGACCTTGCTGATGAACTGGATCGGTCCCAGGCCCATGTTCGGGACGTAGGTCTTGGCGTTGTGCTGGCCGCCGGGGATGACCCTCAGCTCGGTGTGGATCGGCCCCTTGTTGCCGTACGTGGCGATGAACTTCTGCACGTCCGGCAGGGTCTTCTTGTTGTTCTCGTTGTCGCCGACCTGGAAGGCGAGGTAGACGTCCGGCGCGCCCTTCTTGTCGATCATGGCCTTCGCCAGGAGCTCCGGGTTGTTCTCGGCCTTCTCCTTGTCGTGGCCCTTCCACAGCGAGGAGTCGGGGACGATGTCCGGGCCGGAGCAGATCGCGGCCTTGAACTTCTCCGGGTACTTGAGCACGGCCTTCAGGCTCGCGAAGCCGCCGGTGGAGGAGCCCATGTAGGCCCAGCCGTCACGGGACTTGACGGTGCGGAAGTTCGCCTTCATCAGGTCGGGGACGTCCTCGGTCAGCCAGGTGCCCATCTTCGGCTGGTCGGGGATGTCGGAGCCGTCCCAGTAGATGCCCTTGTCGTCCGGGCCCGGGTTCAGTACCGGCATGGCGAGGATGAACGGCTTGCTCTTGCCCTCGGCGTACCACTTGCTGATGCTCGTCTGGAGCCCCAGGTCGGTGCCCATCCAGTAGTTGTTCGGGTAGCCGGCGCCGCCGGGCAGGGCGATCATGACCGGGAAGCCGCTCTTGGCGAACTTCGGGTCGTTGTACTCCTTGGGCGCCCAGACCCAGACCTTGCCCTTGAAGCCGGACTTCTTGCCGTCCAGCGTGGTGACGGCCACGTGCGTGCCGTCGGCCAGGGTCATCGAGTTCTTGAACTCGGCGGCCGGCCCGGTGGGCATCAGCATCTTGGAGTTCGGCGGCGGCTGCCCGGCGTCCTTCTTCTTGCCGTCACCGCCCGCGGGCTGCCCGAAGGACACGTCGGAGCCCTTGTCGGTGAACGGCGGTATTTCGAAGTGGTTCATCACGAGCGCCGCGATGCCGGCGAGCGCCAGCACGGTGACACCCGCGATCACCCAGCGGCGCGCCCGCGACCTGCGCGGCGGGGGCTCCGGGTCGTAGTCGTACTGGTCCCCGTACTGCTCTTCGTACTGCGGCTGTTGACCGTACGGAGGCTGCTGCCCGTACGGGCCCTGCGGCGGCCGGCCGGGGGCCTGCTGTTGTCCGTAAGGCCGGCCGTACTGGTCCCCGTACGGCGGCTGGGGGCTCTGTCCCTGCGGCCCGTACGGCTGGTACTGCTGCCCGTCAGGTGAGTACGACATGTGCGGTGGCTCTCCGGCTGATGCTGCCCCCGAGGGGGCGGTGTGGTCTGGCGGCTGGTCCCGTCCGTTCGGAAGATGAACGAATACGTGGCCGGGTTCCGCATTTTTACTTCTCTTGGGGTTTTCTGGGGCAGGCCGTTACCCGGCGCCTGAAGGGCCGGTGGAGTTCGGGTTCTGTTCGCCAAGTATCCCTGGCCAGTGCACATGCCCCTGGGTATGGTGCCTCCGCGCCGCCGTCCGAACCCCCATTCCGCCCGGAGGTACCCCGTGTTTGGCATGCTCCTGCCAGGCTCTCGTCGTAGGACCGCCCTCGCCACCGCCTTCGGCCTCAGCGTCGCGGGCGCGGCCCTGTGGGCGGGCACAGGCGCCGTCCAGCCCGCCCACGCCGCAGGCCTGCCCGCACCCGACCACGTCGTCGTCGTGGTCTTCGAGAACCACGCCTACAACCAGGTCATCGGCAGCTCCAGCGCCCCGTACATCAACTCGCTCAAGAGCGGCGGCGCCAACCTCACGCAGTCGTACGGCATCACGCACCCGAGCCAGCCCAACTACCTCCAGCTCTTCTCGGGCTCCAACCAGGGCGTCACCGGCGACAGCTGCTACACCCCCGGCTTCAGCTCCGCCCCCAACCTCGCCTCGGAGCTGATCGCCGCCGGCAAGAGCTGGGGCAGCTACAACGAGGGCCTCCCCAGCGCGGGTTCCACCACCTGCAGCAGCGGCAAGTACGCCCGCAAGCACAACCCCTGGTTCGCCTTCTCCAACGTGCCCACCAGCACCGCGAAGACGATGACCCAGTTCCCGACGGACTTCACCACCCTGCCCAAGGTGTCCTTCGTCGTCCCGGACCTCTGCAACGACATGCACGACTGCTCCGTCGGCACCGGCGACACCTGGCTCAAGAACAACCTCAAGGCCTACGCGGACTGGGCCAAGACCCACAACAGCCTCCTCGTCGTCACCTTCGACGAGGACAACCGGCTCGCCGGGAACAAGATCCCCACCGTGCTCTACGGCCAGCCCGTCACCCCCGGCAGCACGTCGGGCACCACCTACAACCACTACGACATGCTGCGCACCCTGGAGGGCCTGGCCGGCCTGACCACCCACGCCGGGAACGCCGCCACCGCCAAGGACATCACGGGGATCTGGGCTTCCTGACCATGTACGTTGCGGACAGCCGCGGTACTTCCGCGCCCGCCGTGACCCCCGAGCCGCAGGCCGCCGCCCCGGGTGCCCACCCGGGGCGGCGCGCCGCCCTCGCCCCCACGGTGCTCGCCCTCGGCACGGTCAGCCTGATCACCGACGTCTCCTCCGAGATGGTCACGGCCGTGCTCCCGCTCTACCTCGTCGCCGGCCTCGGGCTCTCCCCGCTCGGCTTCGGACTGCTCGACGGCCTCTACAACGGGGTCAGCGCCCTCGTCCGGCTCACCGGAGGCCACCTCGGCGACCGCCTCGGCCGCCACAAGGCCCTCGCCGGGATCGGCTACGGGCTCTCCGCGCTCTGCAAACCCCTGCTCCTGCTCGCGCACACCCTGCCCGCGATCGGCGCCGTCCTCGCCCTCGACCGGACCGGCAAGGGCCTGCGCACCGCCCCGCGCGACGCGCTGATCTCCCTCGCGGCCGCCCCCGAGGACCGCGGCCGGGCCTTCGGTGTGCACCGGGCCATGGACACCGCCGGCGCGCTCATCGGCCCCGTCCTCGCCTTCCTCATCCTGCGCGGCGCCGCCGACGGCTACGACGCCGTGTTCACCGTCAGCGCCTGCGTGGCCGCCCTCGGGGTCCTCGTCCTGGTCCTGTTCGTGCCCGGCCGGCGGACCGCCCCGGCCGCCCCCGCCGAGCCGGTCTCGCTGCGCGCCGCCCTCGGGCTGCTGCGCCGGACCGACCTGCGCCGGACCGGCCTGTGCGCGCTGCTCCTGGGCCTGTGCACCGTCAGCGACGCCTTCGTCTTCCTGCTGCTGCAGCGCGCCACCGGGATCGCCGACCGCTGGTTCGCCCTGCTGCCGCTCGGTACCGCCGCCGCGTTCTTCCTGCTCGCACTGCCGCTGGGCCGCCTCGCCGACCGGATCGGCCGCGGGCGGGTCTTCATCGGCGGCCACCTCGCCCTGCTGCTCGCCTACGGACTGCTCCTGGCCGGCGGGGCGGGGGCGTGGCTGCCGTACGCGGTGCTCCTGCTGCACGGCGGCTTCTACGCGGCGACCGACGGCGTGCTGATGGCCGCGGCCGCCGGCTCCGTCCCCGAGGAGCACCGCGGCGGCGGCCTGGCCCTCGTCCAGACCGGCCAGGCCCTCGCCCGGTTCGCCGCCTCCCTCGGCTTCGGTGCCGCCTGGACGGTCTGGGGCGCCCGCCCCGCCCTCGCCGTGGCCGCCGCACTGCTCGCCGCCGCCGTCTGCGTGTCCGTACGGCTGCTGCCCTCGGGCGACGACTGACGCGGTCGCCCCCGAACATCCCCCGAAGCCGCCCCGAAAGGCCCCCATGCCACCGATGCCCCCCTTGTCCCTCCGCCGCCGGATCCTGATCCTGGCCGCCGTCGTGTGCGTGCTGGCCGTGGTCGCGGGGCTGTCCTTCCTGCGGGCCGCCGACCGCGCCGAGCAGAAGAACCACGCCCAGGCGGGCGGCCCCGAGATCACCCGGGGCGCACTCTCGCTGAACCCCGGCGACGCCGGCCCGCGGATCCTCTTCCGCAACATGGCGTGGGGCCCGCACCGCGACGAACTCGCCTCCGTCCCCGCCTCGGCTCCCGAGGGGGCCCGTACCGCCTCCGGAGTGAGCTGTCTGCGCTTCCACTCCGCCGGGGGCACCGGCGTCTGCCTCCAGGCGGTCAAGGGCGGGGTCCAGGACGGCTACCGGGCCGTCGTGCTCGACGCCCGTCTGAAGGAGGTGTCCGCGCACCCGCTGGCCGGCATCCCCACCCGGGCCCGGGTCTCGCCCGGCGGGCACCTCGCCGCCTGGACCGTCTTCGTCGGCGGCGACTCGTACGCCGGTACGAACTTCTCGACGCGGACCTCGGTGCTCGACCTGCGCACGGGCAGGCTCGACGCCTCCCTGGAGGACTTCACGATCCTCAAGGACGGCAAGGAGTACCGGAACGCCGACGTCAACTTCTGGGGGGTCACCTTCACCGCCGACGAACAGGCGTTCTACGCGACCATGGCCACCGGCGGCCGCACCCACCTGGTCCGCGGGGACCTGACCGCACGCACGGTGACCACCCTGCGCGAGAACGTGGAATGCCCGTCCCTGGCGCCCGACGGCAAGCGGCTGGTGTTCAAGAAGCGGGTGGAGGGGCTGCCCGCCGAGGCCCCGTGGCGGCTGTACGCCCTGGACCTGGCCTCCGGAGCGCAGACCCCGCTCGCCGAGGAGCGCAGCGTCGACGACCAGGTCGTGTGGCTGGACGAACGGACCGTCGCCTACTCGCTGCCCGGTGACTTCGGGGCCGACCTCTACACGGTCCCGGCGGACGGGAGCGGTGCCCCGGTCCGCCTCATGGCATCGGCCCTCGCCCCCGCCTTCCTCGGGTGAGAGGACGGGGGCGGGCGGCCGCAGGACCGTTACGCCGGAACGAGCGTCTTGCGCCTGCGCTTGCGCGGAGCCTTCGCCGAGAGCCTCAGCTCGATGATCGACCGCACGGCCGGCCACTCCTCGTCGAGGATCGAGTAGAAGGCCGTACTGCGGACCGCGCCGTCGAGCCCCCGCGAATGGGCCCGGCGGACCCCCTCGCAGGTGAACCCGAGACGCTCCATGGCGGCCCGCGAACGGAGGTTGCGGGCGTCCGCGCGCAGTGAGATGCGTCGCACGCCCCAGGTCTCGAAGGCATGGCGGAGCATGAGCAGCTTCGCCTCGGTGTTGATGCCGGTTCCCTGGGCGCCCGGGGACAGCCAGGTATTGCCGATCTCGGCGGCATCGGGGATCGCCGTCGCCGGATCACCGAACGGGACACCCGGCACGGCGGGCCACACCAGCGGACCCTGCCAGTAGTCCAGTTCCAGGAACCGGGTGGAACCGACGACCAGGCCGTCCGCGGCTCTGACCACCGCGAACGGGAGCGACCGGCCCGCCGCCTGATCGGCGAGGGCGCGTTCGATGTACTCGTGGGACGCCTGCACCCCATGGGGTACGGGGGTGAAGGCGTAAGTCGTACGATCCTCGGCCCCGGCCAGGGCCAGAGCCTCGGTGTGGTGGGGGGCGAGGGGCTCGAGCCGCACGGAGCGGCCGGCGAGGAGTACGGGTACGGGCACGGAGCCTTCGGTCCTTCTGGGCGGTGGGGTGGTTGCACAGTCTGCGTCTCTGACGTCGCCCCCCGTGCAAAACACGGGTGAAAGGCAACGGGCTGTCAGGTGAACGCGAGTGGCTCAATGTAGCCCCTTAATGTCCTCTCATGAACCCCCAATTTGGCAATGGCGTGAACGTCTTTTTCGACGACTTGGGTCCCCGGGACGGAGCGCCCGTAATCCTGATCCACGGACATCCGTTCAACCGCACGATGTGGGCCCCCCAGACAGCCGCGCTGACGGCCGCCGGCTACCGGGTTATCGCCCCTGACCTGCGAGGATACGGTGAAAGCCCGGTCGTCCCCGGCAAGGCGCTGCTCGCCGACTTCGCGGACGACCTCGCCGCCCTGCTCGCCCGCCTCGGTATCGAACAGGCGGTCGTCGGTGGTGTGTCCATGGGCGGGCAGATCGCCATGGAGCTGCGGCTGCGCCACCCGGGTGTGGTACGGGCCCTCGTGCTCTCCGACACCTCGCCGGTGCCGGAGAACGAGGACGGCAGGAAGTACCGCCGGGAGCTCGCGGAGCGGCTCCTCGCCGAGGGCATGGAGGGGTACGCCGAAGAGGTCATCGACAAGATGCTGGCGCCTTACAACGTGACCGGCATGCCCGGGGCGGCCGCCCGGGTGAGCGCCATGATGTGCGCGACCGGCCCCGAGGGTGCGGCAGCGGCCCTGCGCGGGCGCGCCGAGCGCCCCGACTACCGCCCGGTGCTCGCCGGGGCCTCCGAGCCCTGCCTGGTGCTGGTCGGCGCGGACGACGTCTACACCCCGGTCGCGGACGCCGAGGCCCTGCACGCGCTGATGCCGCACTCGGTGCTCACGGTCGTCGAGGGGGCCGGGCACCTGCCGGGGGTGGAGCGGCCGGAGGCCTTCAACCGGGCGCTGCTGGAGTTCCTCGCGGGGCTGTGAGTGGCCCAAGATCTCAGGCCGTGATTGGCTCTGCCGCGCGGGCCACCCGGCTGATGGAATGACGGGGTGACGCTACGGATCCTGCCCCCGCCCGGGGCGCCGCGACGGCTCGCCGCGGCCCAGTTGAGCAACTCCGTCGGTGACGGTGCCTACTACGTGTGTTCGGCCCTCTACTTCACCCGCATGGTCGGTCTCTCGCCCGCGCAGATCGGCCTCGGCCTGACCGTCGCCTGGGCCGTGGGCTCCGTGGCCGGCGTCCCGCTGGGGGCGCTCGCCGACCGGCGCGGCCCCCGCGGAACCTCGGCGCTGCTGGCGGGGGCCACCGCGGCCTCGGTGCTCTCCTTCCTCTTCATCCGGTCCTTCTGGGCCTTCCTGGCGGCCGTGGTCCTCTACGCCACCGCCCAGTGCGGCCTCGGGGCGGCCCGGCAGGCGCTGCTCGCCGGTCTGGTCCCCGCGGAGCAGCGGACGGGGGTCCTGGCCCACCTCCAGTCGATGCTCAACGGAGGGCTGGCCCTGGGGGCGGCGCTCGGCGGGCTGGCCCTGGGGGCGGACACCGGACGGGCCTACCTCGCGGTCTTCGTCCTGGACGCGGTGGGCTTCCTGGGCTGCGCCGCCGTCCTGCTGACGCTGCCCGCGGTGGCCCCCGTCGCCGGGCGGGCGGCGGGGGAGCCCCGGCTGGCGGTGCTCCGCGACCGCCCGTACGCGCTGGTCACGCTGCTGAACGCGGTCCTGCTGCTGCGGATGCCGCTGCTGAGCCTCGCCGTGCCGCTCTGGATCGTGCAGCGCACGCACGCCCCCGGCTGGCTGGTGTCGGCGCTGTTCGTGCTCAACACCGTCGCCGTGATGCTCTTCCAGGTGCGCATGGCCCGGCCCGTGACCGGCCTGGACGCCGCCCGGCGGGCGGTGCGGGTCTCGGGGCTGGTGATGGCCGCGTCGTGCGCGGTGTTCGCCCTCTCGGCGCTGCCGGGGGCCGGATGGGCGGCGGCCGGGCTGCTCGTGGCGGGCGCGGTGCTCCAGGTGGACGCCGAGATGCGGCAGTCCGCCGGGTCCTGGCAGATCGGGTTCTCGCTGGCGCCCGCCGACCGGATCGGCCAGTACCAGGGCTTCTTCGGCACCGGGGTCCCCGTGGCCCGCACCCTCGGGCCGCTGGTGCTGACCTCTCTGCTGCTGGTGTGGGGCATCCCGGGGTGGCTGCTGCTGGGGGCCGTGCTGCTCGCGGCCTCGTACGGGATGGGGCCGGCCGTGCGCCGGGCCGAGGCCTCCCGCGGGCGTGACGGCGCCCGGGGAGCCGCCGTGGAAGCCGTACCTGCGGGCTGAACCAGGGCCTGTCGGCGTGCCCCGGGCGACCGGCGGCGGCCCGGGTGCCGGGGCGGCCGCCTGCTCCCCGGCGGAGTGAGCCCCCGCGCCTGAGATCATCCGGGCATGGACGAGGTACTGCGCAGGCTCGCTTCCGTCGGGCCGTTCTTCACCGTCCCCTGCGGGAAGGAACCGCCCGGGGAGGGCTTCCGGCCGCTCGGCGAGCTGTACGGCGAGCGGCTGGAGCCGTACGTCGCCGAGGTCGGGCGGCGGATCGGCAGCGGGCCCGGGCGGGTGGCCGCCTCGACCGCCCAGCTCGGGATCGCCTCGCGGCTGTGGTCCGCCGGGCTCGGCTGCGCCGCCCTGGCCGGGAGGGTGCCGGACCTGGCCCCGGACCGGGTGTGGTGGCGGCTGCCGGCGGCGGGCTCGCTGGAGCTGTGGCTGCCCGAGCCGGGGGAGCTGCCGGCCCGGGCGCTCGGGGAGACCGTGCTCGGGAACCTGGCCGTGCTCGACGCGGGACTGCGGGAGCGGTTCGGGGTCTCGCCGAAGGTGCTGCGGGGCAATGCCGCGTCGGGGCTCGTCGGAGCCCTGCGGGTCCTGCTCGACCGGGTGCCGGGCGGTACGGCCGTGGCCCTGGCCGGTGAACTGCTGGGCGAGGGAGGGGCGCTCGCCGGGTCGGGCACCTTCATCCACGAGGAAGGGCTCGGCGTGGCCTTCGTACGGCGCAGCTGCTGCCTCTACTACCAGGTGCCGGGCGGCGGGCTCTGCGGGGACTGCGTGCTGCGGACCAGGTAGGCGGGCTCGGCCGGGCGGACGTTCTTGTTGTGGTGGAAGGCGTTGCCGGGGTCGTACGCGGCCTTGACCCCGGCCAGCCGCCGGTAGGTGTCGTCGCCGTAGGCCTCGCGGACCCGGGCCGGGTCGTCGTCGCGGTCGAGGAAGTTGACGTAGACGCCGCCGCCTCGGTGAGGCCCGAGCGCTTGGAGGAAGCGACGTGTCCAGGCGGTCTCGGCCGCGGACCGCTCACCGGTTTCCCCGGGGAGCCACACGCCGTCGATGACGATGTTGAAGGCCGCGTCCCGGCCGGCGTAGGCGGTGGTGCCGCGGGGGACCCGGGCGACGGCGCCGCCCATGTGGAACACCGCCGTGTACGACCGGGGCGAGCCGGCGCGGTGGGCCTGGTCGGCGATGACGGAGACGGCGGCGTCCGAGAGCCCGCTGAGTCCGGTGGACTTCCAGTAGTAGTGCCACCCGTGGGGGACGGTGTCGTCGAGACCGCCCTGGAACGCGGCGTAGGGCGTGGGTGCCAGCAGGTCCACGAGGGGCGTCCCGAACCGGCGCAGGGGCCGCAGGACCCGCTCGCCCTCGTCGACGGGTCCGGCGTAGCAGCAGGCCACGGCGACGGCCGGCCGCCAGTGCAGCTCCTCGGGGACCACCGGCAGCGGGGGAACGGTGCCCAGTCTGACGACGGTGCCCAGCTCGTCGGGGGCTTCGGAGACGAAGTCACGGTAGAAGCGGAGCACCTCCGCGGTGTCGTCCGCCGCCCAGAAGACGGGGCCGGCCGTCACGGTCGGGCCGAGGGGGTGCAGGGCGAACTCGAAGGTGGTGACGGCGCCGAAGTTCCCGCCGCCGCCGCGCAGCGCCCAGAACAGGTCGGGGTGCTCGTCGGCGGAGGCCCGTACGAGGTCGCCGTCGGCGGTGACCACCTCGGCGGCCAGCAGGTTGTCGACCGTGAGCCCGTGCCGCCGCATCAGGAAGCCGAGGCCGCCGCCGAGCGTGAGCCCGGCGACGCCGGTGTGGCCCACGATGCCTCCGGTGGTGGCCAGCCCGTGGGCCTGCGTCCCGGCGTCGACGTCGCCCCACAGCGCACCACCCTGCACCCGGGCCGTGCGGGCCACGGGGTCGACCCGGACGGCCCGCATGTGCGAGAGGTCGACGACGATCCCGTCGTCGCACACCGCGGTGCCGGCGACGTTGTGGCCCCCGCCCCGGACGGCGATCTCCAGGTCGCGGTCGCGGGCGAAGCGCACGGCGGCGACCACGTCGGCGGTCGTGCCGCACCGGGCGATCAGCCGGGGACGCCGGTCGACGGCGCCGTTCCACACGGCCCGGGCGGCGTCGTAGTCATCGTGTCCGGCGGTGATCAGCCGGCCCCGGAAACCGTCGATGTCCATCGCGGTCACCTCCCGCTCGGACGGCCGGCCCGCCGGCCGGCCGGTGTCGTGGTCCTCGTATCCGACACCCCCATCGCACCACCGGGTGCCGGGGCCGTGAAGTCAGGAATCTGGACCGGACCGCCCGGGGCGGGCGTGCGAGACTGGCAGCGTGCGGACCTACGGTCAGTACTGTCCCATCGCCCGCGGCGCCGAGATCTTCGCCGAGCGCTGGACACCGGTGATCATCCGCAACCTGTACCTGGGCTGCGGAAGCTTCGGCGAGATCCTCCAGGGCGCCCCCGGACTGTCGCGGACCCTGCTCGCGCAACGCCTCAAGCAGCTCGAACGGCTCGGCATCGTCGCGTCGGAACCCAAGCACGAAGGGCGCGGACACCACTACGAGCTCACCTCCGCGGGCCGCGACCTCTTCAAGGTCTGCGTGTCGCTCGGCGAGTGGGGCGCCGCCTGGCTCGAGATCGCCCCCGAGCACCTCGACCCCTTCGTGGCGCTGTGGTCGATGTGCAACATGCTCCGCCGGGACCGGCTCCCGGACGGCCGCGTCGTCATCCGCTTCGACTTCACCGGGCGGCGCAGCAGCCCGGAGCGGTACTGGCTGCTGATCGAGCACGCGGACACGGAGATCTGCAAGACGTACCCCGGTGTCGACGAGGACCTCTACGTCACGGCGGAAGCAGAGGCCTTCGTGAAATGGCACGCCGGCCGGCTGAGCTGGACCGAAGCCGTCCGGGAGGACCGCATCAGGCTCCACGGCCCGTCCTGGCTCGTACGGGCCTTCCCCACCTGGAACGCCAAGAGCGCCTTCGCGCACATCAAGCCGGTCGCACGAAGGCCGTCGGGGAGCGGTGGCGCTGCTCCCCGACGGCCCTCGGCGACGGCTCGGCGGAACTAGAAGGTCAGGTTCCAGGAGTCGATCTTGCCGGTGTCGCCGCCGGCGTTGTCGTTGACCCGCAGCTTCCAGGTGCCGTTGGCGACCTCCGAGGAGGCGTTCACGGTGTAGACCTGGTTGATGTTGTCGGCGCTGCCGCCGGCCCGGTTGTGGACCGTGTACACGGTGCCGTCCGGGGCGATCAGGTCGACCTTCAGGTCACCGATGTAGGTGTGCACGATGTTCACGCCCACCTTGAGGGTGGCCGGGGCGTTGCCCGTGACACCGCTGACGGTGATGGGGCTCTCCACGGTGGTGTTGTCGCCGATGGCGAAGTCACCCGTGTTCTCGAAGTACTTGCCGGGCGGCGGGGTGGACCCGACCGCCTTCAGCGCGTCGACCTGGCCCTCGCCGAAGAACCCGTTGTTGGCCGCGGTGCCCTTGCAGCGGCTGTCCGACGGGCAGGCGACGTCGTTGGCCTGGGCGGCCAGCTTCTCGCGGATCTGGGCCGGCGTGATGCCCGGGTTGACGCTGGCGATGAGCGCCGCCACACCCGCGACGTGCGGGCTGGCCATCGACGTACCGCTCATGGTGGCGTAGGTGCCGCCCGGTGCGGTGGAGTAGACGTTGCTGCCGGGAGCTGCGACGTCGATGACGCCCTGGCCGAAGTTGGAGAACGAGGCCTTGGTGGTGCCGGTGCCGTTCGCCGCGACGGTGACCACGCCCGGGAGCTCGGTCGGGATGTCCAGGCAGGCGTTGGTGATGGTGCGGGTGACCGGGGTCGAGTCGTTCGGGCTCTCGGTGTCGGTCGTCTTGTTGGCCAGGTCGATGTTGGAGTTGCCGGCCGCCGCGACCTGGAGCGAACCCTTGCCCTCCGCGTACTCCTGGGCGCGCTTGACGCCCTCGATGATCGCGGCCTGGTCGGCGTTGTCCGGGCAGTTGAACTGCCACGGGTCCGTGTAGTAGCTGTTGTTGGTGACCTTGAAACCGTGGTCGCCGGCCCACATGAAGCCGCACACGGTGTTCTCGGCGAAGAAGAGCGAGGAGCCGGGCTCGGCGATGCGCACCGAGGAGATCTTCACGCTCGGGGCCACGCCGATGACGCCCTTGCCGTTCTTGGCGGCGGCGACCGTGCCGGCCACGTGGGTGCCGTGGGTGCCGACGTCACGCCAGGCGCCCGTACGGGTGTCCGGCTTGCCGTAGGCGCAGGAGGCGGAGTCCGCCGCGTTGAAGTTCGGCGCCAGGTCCTGGTGCTGGTCGTCCACACCGGTGTCCAGGATGCCGACCTTGACCGAAGGGGAGCCGGTGGTGACGGCCCAGGCCTGGTCGGCCTTGATCTGGGTCATGTCGACGCGGTTCGGCTCGCCCGCCGGCGTCGTGGCCTGCGTCGGATTGGCGGGCAGGGCCGGGTTGTAGGCGTCCGCCGGCACGTCCGAGGTGCGGGTCGCGCCGACCTGCTGGACGCCGCTCACGCCGCGCATCGTCGTGGCGAAGGTGCCGGACGAGGAGTGGGCGACGATCACGCCGATCGCGTCGTAGTACTGGAAGACCGTGCCGCCGTTGGCCGTTACCGCGTTGCGGACGGCCGTGGTGTCACCGGGAGCGGTGATCACGAGGTAGGCGCGGGTGCCGGCAACCCAGGTCGCACTCTGGGAGGTCGGCGCCGCGGCCTTGGGCGCCGCGGGGGCGGTGCCGGACTTGGCGGGAGAGCCGGAAGGGGAGACGGGGGCGGTGCCGGCGAGCGCGGCGGGGGCCCCGAAAGCGAGTGCGGCGCCGATGGTGGCGGCCAGCACGAGGGTACGTCGAGGTCGGCTGGATATGTGGGGTATCAATGCGTCCTCCGTGGACCCGGTGGTCAGGCCGGGTCGTACGAAACAAGTGGTGGACGCAAGATGTCATGCACGCGGCCGGTTGCGGAAGTACCTTTTACCGCCCGGAGGTTCGTTTATCGGTGGCTGAATACCGACTATGGGTGCAACTGCGGAGAATACGGCGGACCGACCGGGCTGGGTACCGTGGGGGCGAACCCTGTCCGGTCGGTCCGTGACGGCGCACCGGTTATACCGGTACGCCGTCCTTGTCGCCGGCCGACTGGACCGGGACGGGGGCCGTCGGCCCGCCGTGCCCGTCGTCGACCAGCGTGGTCTCGTCGAACGGCAGCCGTCCCGCGAGGACTTCGCCGGCCCGGGCGTGGTCGAACTCCTTCGTCCACGTCCCGATGAGCACCGTCGCGATCGCGTTGCCCGCGAAGTTGGTGAGCGCCCGGGCCTCGCTCATGAACCGGTCGATGCCCACGATCAGGCCGACGCCGTCGACGAGTTCCGGCCGGTGCGACTGGAGCCCGCCCGCCAGTGTGGCCAGACCCGCGCCGGTGACCCCGGCGGCACCCTTCGAGGCGATGACCATGAAGAGCAGCAGTGAGATCTGCTCGCCGAGCGCGAGCGGCTTGCCCATCGCCTCGGCGATGAACAGCGAGGACATCGTCAGGTAGATCGCGGTCCCGTCCAGGTTGAAGGAGTACCCGGTGGGCACCGTGATCCCCGTGACGGGACGCGAGACGCCCAGGTGCTCCATCTTCGCGATCAGCCGCGGCAGCGCGGACTCCGAGGAGGAGGTCGAGAGGATCAGCAGGAACTCGCGGCCCAGGTAGCGCAGCAGGGAGAAGACGTTGACCCCCGTGCACACCCGCAGCAGCGTGCCCAGCACCACGAACACGAACAGCAGACAGGTCGTGTAGAAGCCGATCATGATGACGGCCAGGGATTTGAGGGCGTCCATGCCCGTCGCCCCGACCACCGCCGCGATCGCACCGAAGGCACCCACCGGCGCCGCCCACATGATCATCGCGAGCACCCGGAACACCAGCTTCTGCACGTGCCCGATCCCGCGCAGCACCGGCTCGCCCGCCGCACCCATGGCCTGCAGTGCGAATCCGCAGAGCAGCGCCACCAGCAGCGTCTGCAGCACCTGCCCCCCGGTGAAGGCGGACACCAGCGTGGTCGGGATGATCCCGAGCAGGAATTCCGGCGTGCTCTGCGCCCCGCCCGCCTTGGCCTGCGCCTCGCCCGCGTGCTTCACGGCCTCGGTCAGGTGCAGCCCGCTGCCCGGCTCCAAGAGGTTGCCGACCAGCAGTCCGATCGCCAGCGCGACCGTGGACATCACCATGAAGTAGCCGAGGGCGAGCCCGCCCACCGCCCCCACCTTGGCGGCCTTGCGGACCGAACCGATGCCCAGCACGATCGTGCAGAAGATCACCGGCGAGATCATCATCTTGATGAGGTTGACGAAGCCGGTGCCGAGCGGCTTGAGCTCCACGGCCACGCCCGGCGCGGCGAAGCCGACGGCGATGCCGAGCAGCACCGCGGCGATCACCGCGATGTAGAGATAGTGCGTTCTGTCGCGCCTGGCGGCCACGATGCCTCCTGGTGGTGAAGTCGTTCCGGGAGACCATCGCCCAGCGCTGTGACCCCGGTCACCCTTGCGTTCATTGAGTTCACGACCCGGTGCACACTGAGCGCCATGTTCCGCTTCCCCCGGCCCCCGCGCAGCCTCGCCGGCCAGCTCTTCGCCATGCAGGTGCTGCTGGTCGCCGTGGTCGTCGCCGGGTGCGCCGTCTTCGCGTACGCCACCGCACGCGGCCAGGCCGAGGAGGCCGCCCGGCGCCAGGCCGGGGCCGTGGCCCACGCCGTCGCCGACTCGCCGTCCGTGCGCGAGGCCGTACGGGGATCCGCGGGCGGAACCGACCCCTCGGCCTCCCTCCAGCCCTATGCGGAGAAGGTCCGCACCGACTCCGGCGTGGACTTCGTGACGATCATGGCCCCCGACGGGCGGCGCTGGACCCATCCCGACCCGCGGCGCATCGGCGAGCCCTACCTCGGCAACACCGCCCCCGCACTGCGCGGCGAGACCTTCAGCGAGACCTACACCGGCACCCTCGGCCCCTCCATCCGCGTGGTCACACCGCTCACCGACGGCGGCCGGATCGTCGGCCTCGTCAGCTCCGGCATCACCGTCCGCGCGATCAGCGACCGGCTCGCCGCACAGCTCTCGGCGCTCGCCTGGGTCGCCGGCGGGGCGCTCGCCCTCGGAGGCCTGGGCACGTACGTGGTCAACGCCCGGCTGCGCCGCCACACGCACGGCATGAACGCGGCCGAGCTCAGCCGGATGTACGACTACCACCAGGCGGCCCTGCACGGGGTCCGCGAAGGCCTGCTGCTGCTCGACGGACAGCGCAGGATCACCCTGATCAACGACGCGGGGCGGGAACTGCTCGGCCTGCACGGCGGGATGACCGGCACGGGCGTCGCCGACCTCGGCCTGCCCGCTCCGCTCACCGGCGCCCTGCTCGCCGACCGGCCCCGGGTGGACGAGGTGCACCTGACCGCCGACCGGGTGCTCGTCGTCAACAGCTCGCCCGTCGCGGGCGGCGGCCGCCGGGGCACCGTGGTCACCCTGCGCGACCACACCGAACTCCAGTCGCTCACCGGCGAACTGGACCAGGAGCGGGGTTTCACGCAGGCCCTGCGCTCCCAGGCCCACGAGGCGGCCAACCGGCTGCACACCGTGGTCTCGCTGATCGAACTCGGCCGGGCCGACGAGGCGGTGGAGTTCGCCACCGCCGAACTGGAGCTCGCGCAGGCGCTGACCGACCAGGTCATCACCGCGGTCGGGGAGCCCGTGCTGGTGGCGCTGCTGCTGGGCAAGGCCGCCCAGGCGCACGAGCGGGGCGTGGAACTGGTCGTCACGCCCGACAGCCGCAGCCTCGCCGAAGGGGGCGGTCTGCCGCCCGCACGCGACCTGGTCACCGTGCTGGGCAACCTCATCGACAACGCGGCCGACGCCGTCACCTGCGTCCCCGGCGCCCGGATCGCGGTGACCCTGCGGCCGGACGGGGACGAACTGCTGCTGCGGGTCGCCGACAACGGCCCCGGGCTGCCGGAGGGCGTCGACGTGTTCCGCCGCGGCTGGTCCGGCAAGGGCGAGGGGCGGGGCCTGGGCCTCGCGCTGGTGCGCCAGGTGGCACAGCGGTACGGGGGGAGCGTCACCGCGGCCCAGGGCCCGGCCGGGGGCGCGGAGTTCACCGTACGGCTGCCGGCCCCGGGCGGTGCCCGGTGAGCGCGGGCGAGGTGCGGGTGCTGATCGTCGAGGACGACCCGGTGGCCGCCGACGCGCACGCGCTGTACGTCGGGCGGGTGCCCGGGTTCACCGCCGTCGGCGTCGCCCACTCGCTCGCCGAGGCCACCCGGACCCTGGAGCGGACCCGCGTCGACCTGCTGCTGCTCGACCTCACCCTGCCCGACGGGCACGGGCTGCGCTTCGCGCGCGGGCTGCGGGCGGCCGGGCACCCCGTCGACGTGATCGCGGTGACCTCCGCGCGGGACCTGGCGGTGGTCCGCGAAAGCGTCTCCCTCGGCGTGGTCCAGTACGTACTGAAGCCCTTCGCCTTCCCGACCCTGCGCGAACGGCTGCTGCGCTACGCCGAGTTCCGCCAGGCGGCGGGCGAAGCGGCCGGCCAGGACGACGTGGACCGGGCGATGGCCGCCCTGCGCGCACCCCGCCCGGCCCAGCTCCCCAAGGGGCTGAGCGCGCCGACCCTGGACCGGGTCGCCGCCCTCCTGAGGGCGGCGACCGAGGGGCTGACCGCGGCGGGGGCGGCCGAGGCGGCCGGGATCTCCCGGATCACCGCGCGCCGCTACCTGGAGCACCTGGTGGACACCGGCCGCGCGGACCGGACCCCCCGGTACGGCCAGGTCGGCCGCCCCGAACTGCACTACCGCTGGCTGGCGGCGGCGTCCTAGGGCCTGTCGAAGGTGTAGAACTTCCGGTGGTCCAGCATGTCCGCCGGGGTGACGTCGTTCCACGGCCGCATGGTGTCGTGGAGGTCCACCACGTTCGGGGTGCCCGCCGCAGGCAGGTACGCCGACTGCGGGTGGCGTGCCTGCCAGTCGGCCCACAGCTTGTCCACGAAGGCGTGGTGCATCCAGAAGACCGGGTCGTTCGGCGAGACCCCGGTCGCCATCTGCCCGCCGACCCACACGTGCACCCGGTTGTGCAGGTTGGCGCCCCGCCAGCCCTCCAGGTTGTTGCGGAAGCCGCTCGAGGAGCTGTTCCACGGGGCCGCGTCGTACACGGGAATGGCCAGTACGGAGTCCACCTCCGCCCTGGTCGGCAGCTCGGCGACGCCCGTGCCGAGGGCCCGGCGCAGGTAGGCGCGCCCGTCCACCCGTACGTTCACGTTCCACTTGCCGCCCGCATGGGCGAACGGCCCGTCGAGCACCTGCCCGTCCCGGGCCCGGCCTGTGCCGCCGAGGAAGTCGGCGGCCCAGAGCGAGGAGCGGGAGGTGCGGTCGGCGGTCCAGTCCCAGTACGGGATCGACACGCTCGCGTCGACCTTCTGCAGCTCCGCCTCGAACTCCAGCAGGAAGCGCCGGTGCCAGGGCAGGAACGAAGGGGAGCGGTGGCCCACGCGGTCGCCGGAGTCCGTGTCGGACATGATGAAGCCGTTGTGGGTGGTGACGAAGCGGTCGTACGTGCCGGTGCGCTTCAGCTCCAGCAGCGCGGCCGTGAAGGCGCGCTTCTCGTCGGCGGTGAGCGCGGCCTGGTTCTTGCGGACGGTCATGCCGCACCGCCGAACGGGGCGAGCTCGGAGCCCTGGAGATCGCGGACCGCGGCGCGGGCGAGGGAGAGCGGGTCGGCAAAGGTCTCGTAGTGGTTGACGACGCTGATCCAGCTGCCGTCGGCGTTGCGCATCACGTGCAGCTCGCGGCCGTCTATCCGGACGGTGGGCAGCCCGGCGCCGTGGTGGCCGCCGTGGTGGCCGCCCCCGTCCTGGGTTATCCGGATGCGGCGGCCCTGGTAGACCTCGTCGGTGGCCGTGCCCGAGGTCGTCGGAGCAGTGGCCGTGGTGGCGTTCGCGACGGTGGCCGCCAAGCCCCATGCGGTGAGTGCGCCGGCAGTGGTGCCTGCCAAGGCCTGTCGGCGGGTGATCTTGTTCATGGCACGAAGAGGTACCAGGGCGAAGAGGGCCACTGACCGATATCCGGACATCAGCGGATAAGTTGCCGGTAGAACAAGTTGGATGATCTTCCCGTCCGGACCGGCTCCAGTGGCCCGAACGGGAAGACCTGCGGGTGAAACCCTACTCGACGGTAAATCCTCCGGCCGCACCGGCGGGCTATGGAGGCGGTCACACTGCGGAGTCGGCCGGAAGCGGCGGTGCGTGCCGGTCGGCCATCGAAGGGATTCAGGGTCATCTGTCCCATATAGTCCCGATATGGCCCTGCATAAGACGAAGGACGAAGGTGCGCTCGACGCCTGGACGGATGTGTTCGCGTCCGCGCTGAGCGGCCAGATCCTCCCCAAGTACCGGATCCCGGACGAACACTCGCCCACCGAGGTGGTCTACCAGCTCCTCCACAACGAGCTCCTCCTCGACGGCAACGCCGCCCAGAACCTGGCCACCTTCTGCACCACCTGGTCGGACGACGGCGTACACCGCCTGATGAACGAGTGCCTCGACAAGAACATGATCGACAAGGACGAGTACCCGCAGACCGCCGAGATCGAGGAGCGCTGCGTCAACATCCTCGCCGACCTGTGGCACGCCCCCGCCGGAACCGCCGCCACCGGCTGCTCCACCACCGGCTCCAGCGAGGCCGCCATGCTCGGCGGACTCGCCCTCAAGTTCCGCTGGCGCGAGCGCCGCCGCGCCCAGGGCCTGCCCGTGGACCGCCCGAACCTGGTGTGCGGCCCGGTGCAGATCTGCTGGGAGAAGTTCGCCCGCTACTTCGACGTCGAACTGCGCCCGGTCCCCCTCGAGCCCGGAGCCACCGGCCTGCGCGCCCACCAGCTCGCCGACTACGTGGACGAGAACACGATCGGCGTCGTCGCCATCATGGGCGTGACCTACACCTGCGACTACGAGCCCGTCGCCGAGTTCTCCGCCGCGCTCGACGCCATCCAGGCCGAACACGGCTGGGACATCCCCATCCACGTCGACGGCGCGAGCGGCGGCTTCGTCGCACCCTTCCTCCACCCGGACGTGGTGTGGGACTTCCGGCTGCCGCGGGTGGCCTCCATCAACACCTCCGGGCACAAGTACGGACTCGCACCCCTCGGCGTCGGCTGGATCGTCTGGCGCACCGCCGACCTGCTCCCCGCCGACCTCGTCTTCAACGTGGACTACCTCGGCGGCGACATGCCGACCTTCGCCCTCAACTTCTCCCGGCCCGGCGGCGAGGTCATCGCCCAGTACTACCTCTTCCTGCGCCTCGGCCGCGGCGGCTACCGGCGCGTCCAGCAGGCCTGCGCCGACACCGCCCAGTACCTGGCCGGCGAGATCGCCGCCATGGGCCCCTTCACCCTCCTGTACGACGGCCAGGGCGGACTCCCCGCCGTCTCCTACACGCTCACCGACCCGGCCGGATCCCCCTTCACCCTCTACGACCTCTCCGACCGGCTGCGCATGCGCGGCTGGCAGGTCCCCTCGTACCCGCTGCCGCCCGCCCGCGACGACACCGTGATCCAGCGGGTGCTCATCCGGCACGGCGTGACCCGCGACCAGATCGCCCTCCTCGCCGACGACCTGCGCCGGGCCGTCGACCACCTCACCGCCACACCCCCGCCCGTGCCCGCGACCGAACCCCGGTCGGGCTTCCACCACTGAGGTCCCGTACGGGTCCGGCTGGCGTGCCCGGCTGGCGCCCGGCGGGGCACCCCCCGCCGGGCGCCTCAGCCGGACGCCGGCCAGCGCATGCCCAGGGCGTCGAGCGCCGCCACCCGCTCCGGGGTGAGCGAGCTCGCCCGGGAACGCTGGTTGGCGATCCAGGCGCCCAGGCGCAGCTCCTGGTCGCCGACCCGCTCCACGTGCTTGCGGGGCACCCTCAGATGCTGCTCGCGCCGGTGGAACTGTTCGGCCGCCTCCAGGTGATCGGCCCACGCCTCGGCGTGGCTGCGGCGCGGCGCCGGACGCTCCGCCTCGCTCGCGGGGGTCGCGCCGAGGGCGTGCTCCAGCAGCCAGCGCTGCGCCCAGGCCAGCCGCTCCCAGTTCAGCCGCTGGGTACGGACCCACGCGCCCAGGTCCTCGCCCTGGACCAGCACCTCGCCGGGGGCGAGCGGCAGCCGCCCGCCCGCGTCCAGGTGAGCCCGGGTCAGGTGGAAGGCGCGCTGCCAGGAGATCTCCCAGTCCGGGCACCAGGAGGCGTCGATGGCCTCCAGCGCCTCCCGCCGCTCCTCCGACAGGGCCCCAGGGCCCTTCCGGCGGGCCGCGGCCCGCTGGTTCTTCACCCACACCCCGACCGGCGCGCCGCCCCAGGTGGCCTCCACCGGCGGGAGCAGGTGCCCGTGCTCCGCCGCCCAGGCGCGGGCCGCCGAGAGTCCTTCGGCGAACGCCACGTCGAAGTGGCTCCACACCATGCCCAGCGCGTCGAGCTCGGCCGCCCGCTCCCGGCCCAGCGCACCCCGGCGGTAGGTGCGCCGTACGTCCGCGATCCACTGGCCGAGCGGGAACCGGGCGAGCCCGGGCGGCCAGGCCTCGTCGCCCGCCGGGGCCTTGAAGCCGAACGGGACCTTCAGGTCCCCGGCCCCGGCGGCGTAGATCCGGGCGGCCTCGACCCCGCGCCGCCAGTGCTCGTGCTCCGGGTTCAGGACGCGCAGCCGGACGAAGGCGGCCAGCAGCGCCGGATCCCGGGGCGTCGAGAAGCTCAGCAGGCCCTCGGCGCCGCCGCTGAGGCCGCCCGGGGCCGCCGCGCCCGGGGCCCCGCCCGGCACCTGCGGCTGGGCCAGCGACTCGACCAGCCGGGTGTCGTGCGCCCGCAGCGCTTCCAGCAGCCGCGCCAGGTCTCCGTACGCCCGGGAGGTCAGCATCTCCGCCGGGCTCTCGCCGGGCCCCAGCAGCACCGGCACCACCAGGGAGGCGACCTTCCCCTCCCCGGGGCGGATCCGCAGCGCCCGCCCGACCGCCTGGACCAGGTCGGGCATGGAGCCCCGTACGTCCGCCCAGAAGACGGAGTCGCACTCCTTGGTGTCGACCCCCTCGCCCAGCACCCGCACGCTGCCGAGGAACGCCTTCTCGGCGACCCGGGCATCGGCGAACGCGGACAGCACCCGCCGCCGGTGCGGCGCCGAATGCTGCCCGCACAGCCAGTCCGCCCACACCCGCCGGGGATACACCGGGCGCGGGGTGCGGCTCGTCAGCCGCAGCCGCGTCGCCACCGCCGGCAGGCCGGCCGCGAACGCCTCGGCCTCCTTGGTCAGATGGTGGAAGACCAGCGTCCGCCGGAACCCCTGGTGCACCGCGGCCTTCACGAGAGCCGTCTGCAGTGCGGCGAGCCGGGCCCCGCGCACCTCGTCCGAGCGCCCGTCGCGGCCCATCAGCACGGCCGCCTGGAACCCCGGATCGGTCACGTCCACGCACACGACCCGGTAGGGGGCGCAGATCCCGCGGTCGATGGCCTCCGACAGGGACAGCGTGTAGCAGCGGGCGCCGAACGGCCCCCGGGGGTCGTCCTCCATGGAGGCGACCAGCTCGCCGCGCCCCCTGGCGCCGCTGCCTCCGCCCTCCTCCTCGCTCTCCTCGCCGTCCTGCCAGACCCGGGGCGTGGCCGTCAGGTAGAGCCGCCGGACCGCGGGGATCCGCGTGTTGTCGTGGACCACCGCCCAGGGTTTGCCGATCCGCCCGGAGGTGCGGTGCGCCTCGTCGACCACGACCAGGTCCCAGCCGGGCAGCCCGGCGAGGTGCGCCCGCTCCACGATGCCCAGTCCGAGCGAGGCGTACGTGGCGAACACGGTCACCCGCTCCACCGAAGGGCCGCACCAGCGGGCCAGCTCCGCCGGATCCGTGGTCGTGGGCACCCCCGCGTCCTCGCCGCGCAGCGAGCACACGGCGAGGGAGCGCCCGGTGCGGCCGCCGTCCCGCCAGGCCGCGGCCGTCTGTACGAGCAGGTCCAGCGAGGGCACCAGCACCAGGACCCGCCCGGCCCGCAGCTCCTCGGCCGATCGGACGGCGACGAGGGACTTCCCCGACCCCGTCGCCATGATCACCTGGGTGCGCAGCCCGGCCCCGGGTACCCGGCCCCCGGCCGGCAGCTCCAGGGCCCGCACCACCGCATCGACGGCCTCACGCTGGTGCGGGCGCAGCTGCTTCCTCGCCATTCACCTCACCCACCCCTGTGATCTGCTGATTCGTCTCCAGCTCCTATCCTGCCCTGATTTTGACGCACATGCCCGGAGGGTCGTGACACGGGTCACACCAGGGAGCGTCAAGTGCGGTGGGCTTGTCTTGTCCCATGGACATGAACGAGACCAAGAAGGTACTGCTGGCCGGGGCGAGCGGAGTCCTGGGACGCCACATCACCGAGGCGCTCACCCGCACCGGACACACCGTGATCAGCCTCGGCCGGGGCACCGGAGCCGACGTCCGCGCCGACCTGATGGACCGTGACGGACTGCTGCGCGCGGTCGACGGAGTCAAGGCCGACATCGTCGTGCACGCCGCGACCGCCCTGCGCGAGGCCCCGATGAAGCACAAGGACGTGTTCGCCACCGACGACCTGCGGCTCACCGGCACCAGGTACCTGATGGAGGCCGCCCACATCGTCGGAGCCCGCCGCGTCATCGCCGAGTCGATGGTCTTCGGATACGGCTACCGGGACTTCGGCGCCCACGTCATCACCGAGGACGCCGACCCCTACGCCCCGGTCGGCGACCCGGCCGTGGAACGCCACCTCGAAGGGATGCGGGTCAAGGAGCAACTCGTCCTCGGCGACCCGGACATCGAGGGGATAGCGCTGCGCTTCGGCCTCTTCTACGGCGCCGGCGGAACCGAGTCGTTCGTCGAGCTGCTGCGCACGCGGAAGATCGCGGCGGTCGCCGACCGGGGCAGGGTGCTGCCCTGGGTCGACCTCGCCGACGCCGGACGCGCCGTGGCCCTCGCCGTCGAAGGCGGCCGCCCCGGGGAGGCGTACAACATCGTCGACGACACCCCGATGGGCTTCGGCGGGTACGTGAAGAACGTCGCCGAGGCGTTCGGGACCCCGAAGCCGCTGACCGTGCCCGCCTGGCTGATGCGCCCCTTCTCCTACGTCCACCGCGTGGTCACCACGAACATGCGGGTCTCCAACGCCAAGGCGAGGGCCGGCCTCGGGTGGGCGCCGAGCCACCCCGGATGCACCGAGACCCTGAAGGCGCTCGCGGCGAAGTGAGGCGGAGGGCGGGCGGGGAACACAACGGGAGAGGGAACGGGAATGCGGGACGGATCCCGGACGGACCTTGATCATCCGGCTGGGCGGTGCCACCGTACCGATCATGACTGACCCCTTCGAGGAGCACCGGCGCCTGCTGTTCGCGGCCGCCTACCGCATGCTCGGCAGCGTCGCCGACGCCGAGGACATCGTGCAGGACGCCTGGCTGGCCTGGCACCGCGCCGACCGGGCGTCCGTGGAGAACCCCAGGGCCTACCTGGTGCGCACCGTCACCAACCTCAGCCTGAACCGGCTGAAGTCCGCCCGGGTGGTGCGCGAGGCGTACGTGGGGCCCTGGCTCCCCGAACCGCTCCTCACCACGCCGGACATCGCGGAGGAGGCCGAGTTGGCCGACACCGTCTCGATGGCGGTCCTGGTCGTCCTGGAGACCCTGACCCCGACCGAGCGGGCCGTGTTCGTGCTCCGCGAGGTGTTCGGCTACTCCTACGCGGAGATCGCCGAGGTCGTCGGGAAGTCCGAGGCGGCCGTGGGCCAGTCCGCGCACCGGGCCCGCGCACACGTACGCGCCCGCCGCCCCCGCTTCACCGCCGACCCGGCCGAACAGCGCCAGATCGCCGAGAAGTTCCGCGCGGCCTGCGCCGGCGGAGACCTCGGAGAGGTGCTCGCGCTCCTCGCCCCCGACGTCGTCTCGTGGTCGGACGGCGGCGGCGTCGTCACGGCCGCCCGCCGCCCGCTGCACGGCCCGGACAGCGTCGCCCGCTGGTTCCTCGGCGTCCTCGCCAAACCGGAGGTCCAGGGCGTCGAGATGCACCCCGCCGAGATCAACGGCGAGCCCGGACTGCTTCTGGTGTACGGCGGCGTGAACGCAGGCGCCCTCACCTTCGACGCCGTGGACGGCCGGATCACCGCGCTGCGCCTCGCGATCAACCCGCAGAAGCTGCGCGGCATCCAGGCCTGAGGGGCGCTGCTACCGCGCTCCGAAGTTCTGCGTCCACCAGGGTCCGCCCGAACCCTGGTGGATGCCCACGCCGATGTCCTTGAAGGAGCAGTTGAGGATGTTCGCCCGGTGGCCCGGGCTGTTCATCCAGGAGTCCATGACCGACTTCGCCGTCTGCTGGCCCCGCGCGATGTTCTCCCCGTACGTCGACCAGCGGTACCCGGCCGCGGTCGTCCGGTCGCCCGGGTCCTTGCCGTCGGGGTTGGTGTGGTCGAAGAAGTTCCGCGCCGCCATGTCGTCGGAGTGCCCCTGGGCGGCCGCCCGCAGCTGCGGGTCCTCCTTGAGGGGGCCGCAGCCGGCCGCCGCCCGCTCGGAGTTGACCAGGGCTATCACCTGCCCGGCCACACCCTGCGGGGCCGGCGCCGGCGGGGGAGCGGAGGTCTTCTTGGCCGGGGAGGCCGAGGTTTTCGCCGGGGTCGGACTGGGGCTCGGGCTCGCGGAGGCGGACGCCGAAGCCGACGGGGAGGGCGACGGCGAGGCGGAGGCCGACGGGGAGGGGAGCGCGGAGGCGGACTCGGTCGCCGAGAGCGCGGCCAGCGGCGCGGGCGCGCCCTCGTCCTTCTTGCCGCCGGAACCGGGAAGCGTGCCGAGGTACACCAGGCCGCCGCCCGCCACGCACGCCGCGACCACCGCGGCGCCGACCACCCGGCGGCGCTGGCGGCGGTGCCTGCGCAGGGCCCCGCGGCCGCCGGCCGCCTCGCCGGCAGCCTCGCCGGCCGTGGTACCCACCTGGGCGAGCTCGTCCGGGCCCGCGGCGGACGCCGAGGCGGCGGGGACGAAGCCGACGGCGCCGGCCGTCCGGGTCCACGCGAGCAGCGCCGCCGAGAGCGGTACGAGCGCCAGCCCGGCCAGCAGCCCCTCCGCCGGAACCAGGCCGCTCCACAGGCCGGAGCAGCGTACGCACTCACGCGCATGGCGGGCTATTCGCTTGCGCCACAGCGCGGAGGGCTCGCCGTCCCAGGTCGCCACCACGGCCCGCAGCTCCTCGCACCGCGGCTGCGCGTCCAGCGCCCGCTCGACCACCCGCGCCGACTCCAGCTGCGCCTTCATCCGCTGGATCCGCACCGCCGCGTGCTGCGCGGGCAGCTCCAGGGCGGCGGCGACCTCCGCCCGGGTCAGCTCCCCGGCGCACTCCAGCCACCACAGCGACAGCAGACCCCGGTCGTCGGGCTCCAGCCAGCGCGTGGCGCGGGCCGTCTCGCGCCGCTGGCCCGACAGGTTCAGCCGTACGACGGTCAGGTCGACGAAGTCCGCCCCCGGGTCGGCCACGTCATCGGCCGCGTCCAGGGCGGCGCTCTGCCCGAAGCCGCTCTGCCGGTCCTGCCAGTGCGCGCGGACCCGGTTCATCGCGATCGCCACCAGCCAGGACCGGAAGCTCTCGTCCGAGCGCAGACCGCCCAGCCCGTCGAGGGCGCGCAGCATGGTGTCCTGGACCACGTCGTCCACGTCGACGGAGCCGTTCAGGGCCCGCCCGACGATGTTGTAGACCAGCGGCAGATGGGTGGCGACGAGCTCGTCCTGCGCCCGGGGATCGCCTGCGCGGGCCGCTGCCACAAGCGCTGCCGTCTGCTGAGTACTCATGTGATGTCCCTGTCCGTACCGGCGGTCGATGATGCCCAATACCTGGGAGACCGTCGAGTGGGGCCCCGATAACAGTTATCCGGAATCTGTTTTCCCGGCATCCGCCGGCCATGGTCCCGCCCTCCCCTCCGCGGGCGCGCCCGGCCTCCTCCCTTGCGGACCCGCGAGCACCCCAAGATCTACCAAAAGGTGCAAATGGGTGAAATCTCCCAATCAACTCCCTTCCCGGCATATGCCTCTTGATGGTGTGTCAGCGGCAATCGTGCGAGGCATAATCGGGCCCGGTCGTCTCCGGAGGCAATGGAGCCATGGGGGCACGAACCGATCTCCCGAGCGGATTCCCGCACCGACCGACCCCCAAGGCGCCCGCAGATGTCCCTGGCCAGCCGCCCCCGCCTCGCGGCCCTGCTCGCCGCGATCACCATAGGCGTCGCCGGGACGACGGCGTGGGCCTACGGACACGTGACCGACCGACAGCCGGACGGCCCTGAGGCGTTCGTCACACCGAGCGTGACCGAGGGCTCCGCGCTCCAGGTCGTCGCGCACCCCGACGACGACCTCTTCTTCATGAACCCCGACCTGAGCCGCTCCATATCGACGGGCATCAGGGTCACGACCGTCTACCTGACCTCCGGCGAGTCCGACGGCAGGAACGAGGCCCACAGCCCGCACCTGCAGGACGCCGTGGGCCCCGCCGACCGAGCCGCCTACGCGGAGGCCCGGCAGAACGGCATCCGGGCCGCCTACGCGGAGATGGCCACCGGGGAACGCACCAGCGCCTGGCAGCGCCGCTCCATACCCACCGCCGGCGGAGGCAGCGCGGAGGTGGACGTGCTCGTCGCCAGGCCCGAGGTCAACCTGGTGTGGATGCAGCTCCGCGAGGCCCGCAGCATCTCCGGGGACAACCCGGACAGCCTGCGCGGACTGTGGGACGGCAAGGTGCCCGCCCTGGGGGCGCAGCTGACCTCCGGGACGCCGGTCAAGCCCTGGTTCTCGTACACCAAGGAGCAGGCGGTGGCCGCCATCGCGGACGTGTTCGCGCGCTACAGGCCGACCACGATACGGACGCAGGACCCGACCCCCGGCAGGACGGGGAGCGGCACCTTCCTCGACCACCAGGACCACATGTACGGCGCCCGCTTCGTGCAGGCGGCCGCCGAGCGCTACGCGAAATCCGCGGACCGGCCGCACTTCTCGGTCCAGAACTACGTGAGCTACCCGAACAGCTCGCTGCCCCCGACGCTCGACCCGCAGACCGCCGAGGAGAAGCTCGGCTACCTCAAGACCTACGCCTGGACGGATCACCAGGACTGGTGCGGCAGCCCCGCCGGCTGCGGCGACCGCAAGACCGCGACCCGGCCCGCCGGTGCGGGCTGGAGCCAGACCATCCGGTACAGCCGGGGCGACGGCACGTCCTGGATGGCCGAAGGCGCCCCGGGACGGCTGTGGGCCTTCGCGGTGCTGGACGGCCGGATGGCGTACTGGTCGCGCACCGGCGCGCAGGCCCCCTGGCAGGGCCCCCGGTTCCTTCCCGGCACCGGCACGGGCACCGTCGTGGACGCGGGCGGGAAGGCGGTGCGGCTGCCCGGCGGCAGGGTCGCGGTGTTCGCCACCCGCACCACCCTGGGTACGGCGCCCCAGGACTACGGCCGCGACGTCGTGTACGCCGTCCAGGCCGCGGCCGGCGGGGAGTTCGGCCCGTGGCAGTCCCTGGGCACCCCCGACACCGCCGACATATCCGGCACCTCGGCGATCAGCGGACCCGCGGTCGCGGTCGATCCGGCGGGCCGGATGACGGTGTACGTACGCGATTCCGCGCGCACGCTGCGCGCCCGGACCCAGGCGGCCGCGGGCGGCTCGTTCGGCGAGTGGCAGGCCCTGGGCGGCGCCGGCCTCCAGGGCGACCCGGTCACCGCGACCGACGGGTCGGGGCGGCGGCACGTGTACGCGGCGACCTCGGAGTCCGTCCTCGCCTGGGTCCAGCAGGCGCCCGGTGACCCGTTCGGCGGGCCGTTCCCGACCGGGCTGCCGCAGACCACGGGCGTGCTCTCGGCGAGCCCGGAGGGCGGCGGAGTCCGGCTGTTCTTCCGCCGGCCCGGCACGGGCAACGTCTGCACGAGCCTGGCCGGCGCGGGCGAACCCGCGCCGGAGTTCTCCCCGGTCGCCGAGGAGGGCGGTCTGGGCGGCTACGGCGCGGTCGGCGTCGCCGGCCATCTGCTCGCGGGCCGCGCGGACGCGGGCACGGTCGCCTGGGCGGTCACGGACGGTCCGCGCTCCTGGCAGCAGTCCCAGATGCTCTACACGGGGGCCCCGGCGGCCGTGGCCGACAGCTCCGGAACGGCCGTCGCCGCGGCCCTCGGCCTGGACGCCGAGCTGCACGTCGTCAACGCGGTCCCGCAGCCCGGGACCGAGCCGCACGGCAGCCGGACCCCCTCCCCGTGGCACCGGGCGGTTCAGCCCCGGCCGCACGCACAGGACGGGAGCGCCGACCGGACCGTCGCCGGGGGACCCCCGCTGCGGTGACCCGCGCCGTGCGCCCGCGGCCCCCGGAACCCGGGTGGCAGCCGGGGCCGCGGCGGGCGACGATGACGGACGGACCCCCTCCGGGGACGGCGGCGGCACGACCCCCACCCACCAGCGATCGGGGCTCTCATGACCCCTTCCCTCCTCCCGTGCGGACGGCGCGTGCGCGTGCGGCCGGGCGCGGTCGGCGCCGTGGCCGCCTGCGCGGCCCTCGCGGCCCTCATGACCGGGTGCAGGAACGACGCCGTGCCCGCCTGGGGGTACCCGGAGCTCAGGACGACCCTGAGATCGCTTTCCGCGGTCCTGGAAGAGGGCTGCGACGAAACGGCCCCCGCGAGCTGCGCGAAGCACCTCGACCGGCTGGACGCCCTGGCGGAGCGGGCCTTCACCCAGGTCCTCGACCACAAGCTCCTCGACGGCGGATACGTGGCCGCGCTGAACGAACTCGACGACGCGAGGGCCCGGCGGGCCGCCGCCGCGGGGCAGGCCCCGTCCCGGCACGATCCGCACCACCTCCCGTTCCGGCGTGCGGTGCAGGCGGAACGGCGCGCGTACGAGCACCTCCTCGCCGAGCTGGAACGTCTGCGCACCGCTCCGCCGCCGGGTGACGGGACGGAGCCCGTCTGAGCGGACGCCCGGCCCGGGGCGGGACGGCCTAGGAACGCAAGGGCGGTGTGGGGAGAGCCCCGTCGTCGAGCGCGACCAGCGAGAGGACGAGGATCGAGGCCGTCCACGCCAGGGGTGCCACCGACGAGGGCCTGCCGGCCCGGTCGACCTTCTCGGACAGTTCGCCGAGCGGGTTCCGCTTGGCGAGGATCCAGTCCAGGACCTTCCCGGCATCCGCCGTCCTCCCCGTGCCGGCCCAGGCGAGGGCGAAGAGCGCCGTACTCGGCGTCCAGGCGTAGGCGCCCCAGGGCGCCGTCGGATCGTTTCCGGGAGTGAGGCCCCCCTGGGGCAGGAGCAGGGCCTGGTACGTGGCGTCGAGCGCGCGGGGCAGGCCGGGCGGGGCCGCGTTGAACGGCGGCGCCATGAAGGCCACCGCGCTGTCGCGGCCGTGCTGCCCGTCGACGGTGCGCTGGTATCCCAGCGGAGCGAACCTGCCGGCAATCGCGGCGGAGAGCCGCCCGGCGGCGCCGGACCAGCGTGCCGCGTCGGCCGGCCGGCCGAGTTCCCGGGCGAGGTCCGCGGAGGCGTTGAGCCCGGAGAGCAGGGGGGCGGCCGTCCCGATGTTCGGCGTGGCCGTCGTCAGCTCCCAGTAGTCCGGGGAGGCCGGGGGCAGGCCGTCCTTCCCCAGGGAGGCCGCCGCACGGTCGGCCGCCTTGCGGACCATCGGGTAGAGGCCCGTCAGCCGGGCGTGGCGGGTGCTTCGAGGCGCCGTCCGGTACCACTGCCAGGTGGCCCAGGGGACCCAGCCGTTGGCGTCGAGCTGCCACCGCCTGCCGTCCGGCGGGCCGGAGCCGTCGAGTTTCGTCCGCGCGTCCCAGGTGCCGTCCTTGCGCTGGGTCGCAGCGCTGTAGCGCAGGATCCGGTAGGCCTCGGCATCGTGGCCGGTGTGGGCGAACGCGGCGGCGGCGAAGCCGGCGTCGCGCGGCCAGGAGTACATCCAGCCGGGAGTCCACCCCGCCGCCAGGGCCCCGTTGGGCCGGAGCAGGGCGCGCGTGGACAGCAGGGCCCGCTCCGCCGCCGCCCGCTGTGCGGGTGACCTGCCGGGCACCCGTCCGGCGGCCAGCCAGGCGCGGCTCTGCGCGATCTGCCGCCGGGCCGCCGGATCGCCGGCGGCTACCAGGACCGATGCCGTCCGGTCGGCGGGGACGTACCTCCACCGCCCGGACGGCAGCCGCAGCACGTTGCTCCGCTCGACGTACTGCGCGTCCTTGGCGACCGACGCCGTGATGCCCTCGACGGCGGTCTCATGGGCCAGGAGACCGACGGTGGGGGCGGCGAGGATCGACAGGGGCGCGTAGCTGCCCTCGGCTTCACCGTGGCTCTGGTGCCCCAGGGCCCGCACGAAGAACACCTGCCGCTTCTCGTCGGCGGGCCGGGCGACGGGGACCGCCGCGACGCACACGGGAAGCGCGACGCTCGCGAGGGACGCCGTGACGACCGCCCAGCGGACCAGCGGGACAGCAGGCATGACCGCTCCTTCTCCTGGGCTCTCCGGGCCGGGCGAACCCGCCCGGTGTCCGGGCGTCCCGGGGTCCCGGTGGCGGGCGTCCCGGCGTCCGGGCCTTCCGGCGTTCCAGGCGTCTCGGCCTTCCGGCGTACGTGTGTCCCGGTGTCCCGCCCTTCCGCCCTTCCGGGCACAGGCCCCCGGAAGGCCCATCGTGGGACAGGCGTGCGCCGCCCGCCACGACATGCCCGCCGCCCGGGTGATCGGGCCGCCCCCGGATGCCGGTCGGCTGCGGACTGTGCACATTGGTGTGATCGGGCCTGCCCTGAGGTGTCCGCCGTCGGCAGGCGCACCGGCCGTCGGCCCGGCCGGGAGCCGTCGCTGCGGAGGACTGCTGAATGATCACTGCACCGACCGAGACCGAGGACGAGGACGAGGACGGGGACGGGGGCCGCCGGACGCATTCCTCCGCGGCGGGCCCCGAGAGCGGCCGACGCCGCCTCGTCCGCAGGATGCTGCGGGGCGCAGGCGGAGCCGTGCTGGCCGCGGCCGGGGCCCTGGTCGCCGTCGGGTGCTTCCTCGGGCTCTACCTGCGGCCCACCTCCGATGACTGGTGCGCCGCCTGGAAGGCCCGTGACCTGGGGGTCCTCGGCATCACGGCCGATTTCTACTCGACTCAGAACGGCCGGATCGCCAACGCCTTCCTGAGCGGCGTCGTCTACGGCGGGGGACTCGCCGGAGCCAAGATCCTCCCGACCGTCATCACGGTCGCCTTCACCGTCGGGCTGGTCCTGCTGGGGCGCCAGTTCGTCCGACTCCTCGGCGGAAGACCCGGGGTCGTGACGCTGACCGCCTGCGCCCTGGTCGTCCAGGCGGTGCTCTACTACGCCGGGACGCGCAGCTACCAGGTGCTGCTGTGGGCCCCCGCTTCGATTTCGCACACGATCCCGAGCGTCATCGGAGTGTGGGCGCTCCTGCTGGCGATCCGGACCGTCCGAAGACCCCGGTCCGCCGCGCGCGCGCTCGGTTTCGCCGGGTCGTTCCTCATCGGCTTCGCGCTCGGCACCCTGAGCGAGCCGTTCGCGCTCGTCAGCGGTCTGCTCGCGGCGGGAGCCGGGCTGCTGGCGCTGCCCCGCCTGGGGCTGGCGCAGACCTGGCGCCCGTTCACCTGGTGCCTGCTCTGGTGCTCCGGACTCGTCTGCGGCCTGATCGTCCTCTACACCTCACCCGGCGCCCGGTGGCGCCGCGCCCAGCAGCCGGAGAAGGAGTCCCTGCTCTCCCCGGGCGGACTCCGGGCGACCTTCAGCGACTGGCTGCACATGTGGGAGACGGTGACCGGCCAGTGGGCCTACCTCGGAGCCGTCGCCGCCGGCGTCCTGCTGGGCCTGGCGGCAGGGCTGCGGATCCCGGCCACGCAGCTCGGACGGCGCAGCCGGAGCCGGCCCGTTCCGCGGACCACGCTGGTCGCGGTGCTGCTGCTCCCGGTGCCGGTGGTGGTGCTGGGCTCGTTCGCGGTGGTGCTGGGCCTGCGCAGCGGCTACGGCCCGAGCGGGTGGACGTACGCCCGTACGTGGACGAACTACCTCGTGCCGATGGAACTCGCGCTGTGCGCCTACGGTGCGCTGCTCGGGGCATGGGCCCGCCGGCTCCCGGCACGGGGGCGGACCGGCACGCTCGCCCTGCCCGCCGGGATCGTGGCCGCGGGCGGCCTCGCGCTGGCCGCAGTGGCCGCGCTCGTCCCGAGCGTCCAGCAGCTCACCACCGCCACGGTCACGCGCGCCGTGGCCTGGGACGCCCAGAACTCCCGCATCCGGACCGAGGCCGCGCGCGGCGCCACCGACATCGGATACCGCCCCCTGCACATCGGAAGCCTGGCCGAACCCTTCTACACCTCCGCCTACGACAAGGACTGGGTCGCCGCGTGCGTCGTGGAGTGGTACGGAATCGAGCGGATCCACCGCCTCTGACCGGAGATCCCGGTAGGGTCTAGACCACATCGTTGCCGTACGACGATGGGCGTTCCGCTGCGTGGAACACAGGGGAGGGGTCCTTGTCCTGCCACCCGTACGACGTGCTGGCAGCCCAGCGCCTGCTGCCGGTGCTGCGCAATGCCGACGCCGGCGAAGCCGTCCGCGGCACCCGCGCCCTGCTCGCCGCCGGGTGCCGGGCCGTGGAGCTGACCACCTCGACGCCCGGCTGGGCCGACGCCCTCACCCGCACCGTCCCGCTCGCGGACGCCCACGGCCGCCCCGCCCTCATCGGCGTCGGCACCGTCACCACGGCCGCGCAGGCCGAGACCGCGCTGGATGCGGGCGCAGCCTTCCTGATCTCCCCGTACCCGGCTCCCGAAGTCCGCGAAGCCGCCGCCCGCCGCGAAGCCGTGTTCGTCGAGGGCGGGTTCACCCCCGGCGAGATCGCCGCCGCCGTCCGTGCGTCGGGCGCGGCCAAGGTGTTCCCGGCGCACGTGGGCGGCCCGGGGTTCATCCGCTCCCTCCGGGCCGTCCTCCCCGAGGCGTTGATCATCCCGACCGGCGGGATACGGCCCGCCGAGGTCGCCGACTGGATCGCCGCCGGGGCGAGCGCCGTCGGCATCGGCGGCGGACTGCCCGCCGATCCGGGGGAGCTGGCGGCCCTGTTCGCCGGATCCGCCGGGCCGTGCTGCGCGGGCTGCTCGGAGGCGCGGTGAGCGGCGGCGGGCGCGGCGGGTACGACGTCCTCGTACTCGGGGAGGTACTCGTCGAGCTCCACGCCGGCACCGCCCTGCGGAACGCCGAGGACGGCACCCCGGCCCGCATCTCCTACTCCGGTGACGCCCTCAACGCGGCCGCCGCGGCAGCCGCCGCCGGGGCCCGCACCGCGCTGCTGGCCGTGGTCGGCGAGGACGAGCTCAGCCTGCCGCTGCTGCGGCGGGCCGCCGAGCTCGGCATCGACGTCTCCCACGTGCGCCGCGCCCCGCGCCCCAACGGGGCCTACCTGCTCTCCGCCGACCCCGACGGCGACCGCGAGTTCGTCTACTGGCGCACCCACAGCGCCGGTTCCACCCTCTCGGCCGAGCACGTCGAGTCCTGGCGCGGCCTGCTCACCGGCTGCCGGGCGCTCGTCACCAGCGGCATCACCGGCGCCCTGTCACCCACCAGCCGCGAAGCCGTACTGGCCGCCGCCCGCCTGGTGCACGGGGCCGGCGGGCACCTCTCGTACGACCCCAACTTCCGCCCCCGCCTGACCGGCCGGGCCGAGGCCCGGGCGCTGCTCGCCCTGCTCGCCCCGCTGACCGGGCTGCTCAAGACCTCCTGCCCGGCCGACGCCCTGGCCCTGGTCGGCACGGACGACCCGCGCACCGCCGCCGCCCGCTACCGGACGCTCGGCGCCCGGGCCGTCGCGGTCACCTCGGGCGCGGGCCGGCTGCTGCTCGACGACGGCGCGCGGGCCGCGTACCACCCCGTGCCGCTCGACCCGGCTCCGGTCGACGCGACCGGTGCGGGGGACTGCTTCACCGGGACCGCCACCGCCCGGCTCGCCCTCGGCGACCCCCTCGAGGAGGCGGTGGCCTACGGCATCGCCGCCGCCTCGCTCTCCGTCGCGGGCCGCGGGGGCACCGGGCGGGTGCCCGCCTTCGAGGAGACGGCGGCCCTGGCCGCTACGGCCGGCCGGCTTCCAGGACCGAGACCTCCTCGGCGGTGAGGCGCAGGGCCCCCGCGGAGACGTTCTCGACCAGGTGGTCCGGGTTCCCGGTGCCGGGGATCGCCAGCACGTGCGGGCCGCGGTGCAGCGTCCACGCCAGCCGCAGCTGGGCGACCGACACGCCGCGGGCCTCGGCTGCGGCGCGCAGCCGCGCGCCGTCGTCCGCCACGGATCCGGCCTCCTTGCCCGCGCCGGCGATGGCGTAGAACGGGACGAAGGCGATGCCTTCCTTCTCGCACAGGTCGACGAGGGCGTGGTCCTCGGCGGGCGAATCGATTCCGTACGGGTTCTGCACGCACACCACCGGAGCGATGGACCGGGCCTCCGCCAGGTGGTGGGCGCGCACGTTGGAGATCCCGAGGTGCCGGACCAGGCCGGCCGTGCGCAGTTCGGCGAGGGCGCCGAAGTGCTCGGCGAGCGACTCCTCGGCCGCCGAGCCCGGGAGGCGCAGGTTGACCACGTCGAGGTGGTCCCGGCCCAGCTGGCGCAGGTTCTCCTCCACCTGCCCGCGCAGCTGTCCGGGAGCGGCCCAGTGGAAGGCACCGGACGGGTCGCGGCCGGGACCGACCTTGGTGACGATGACGAGGTCGTCGGTGTAGGGGCCGAGCGCCCGGTTGATCAGCTCGTTGGCGGAGCGCAGGGGCGAGAAGTAGAACGAGGCGGTGTCGATGTGGTTGACGCCGAGTTCGACGGCGAGGCGCAGCACGCGGATCGCGCGGCCGCGGTCGCTGGCGGGCGCGCCGGCCCTCAGCGCGGCGCCGTCCTGCGTCAGCCGCATCGCGCCGAAGCCGATGCGGTTGACGGTCAGGTCGCCGAGCTGCCAGGTGCCGGCCGCGTCCGCGGTGATCATGTCAGTAGTCATCCTCGGACGGTACCGGGTCGGGTTCGCGGACCCACCCGGCGGCGAGGACCAGCCGCGACGTGCGGTGCACGGCCAGGAACCCGAAGGGCCGGTCGTACCGGACGTCCACCCGCCGTGTCCGGTACCTCAGCCGTGGCATGGCGCAGCCCGCGACGGCCGCGAAGGCGGTGACGGCGGCGGCCTCGAAGCCGGTCGCGTGGAAGCGGGCCAGGGCCGACTGGCGGGCCGACTCGACGGCCAGCGGCCTGGTACTGATCCCGGGGAAGTGGCCCCGGCTCGTGTCGCTCGCCGTCCGCAGCCCGAACAGCGCGGCGTGGGCGAGGAGGTCGTGCTCGGCGCGCACCTCGAAGGCGACCGTCCGGATGGACAGCCGGGGTTCGGGAGTCTCGGCGCGCACGCTGCGGACGGTCAGCCCCGGCCCGGCCTCCCCCTCGGGGAGCAGGCTCGCGCCCGTCGACGGCAGGGCCCGGGTGACCGCGTCGATCCCGGTGGCGAGCACCGCCCCGGGGGCGGCTTCCGGCTCGCCCAGCACGAGGTGCACGTCGACCCCGGCGCTGCCGACCACCTCGAGCACGGTGACCGGGCCCCGCGGTCCCCGGGCCACCGAGACCCGGTCCAGCAGGGTGGTTTCGCGGCGCAGCACCGGCAGCTCGCGCCCGGCCCACGGGCCCTGTCCGGTGGTGTCCCGGCACTCGTCGAACGGCTGGATCCACCGCAGTCGCAGCGCCAGCGCCGAAGCCAGGACCAGCAGGGTGTCCTCGGTCACCGGCAACGGCATGTGCTCGATCAGCCCGCCGGTGCGGTCCGAGGCCCACGCGTCCAGCGCCTTGCGGTCGGTGTCCGCGTCGCCCGTGAGGCCGCCCCGGGTCCCGGGCGGGAGCTGCGCCGACCAGCGCTCCTCCAGCGGGAGTTCCTCCCTGGTCCACAGCCCCGTCGCGCACTGGAGACCCCGTACGCCGGCCAGCGCGGCCAGCAGCTCCCGGGCGGCCTCGGCCGCGGAGCCGGCGGGTATGCCCAGGGCCTGCGCCAGCTCCTCGCGCGCCGCACCGTCCGCGCCGTCGGCGAGGAGGGCGAGCAGCGGCCAGACCCCGGCCGCGGTGAAGACCGTGCCCTGCTCGGCGGCCGGGGTCCGATCGGCGAGCGTGCCGCGCTCGGCGGCCTCGTCCCGCTCGGCGAGCGCCTCCCGCTCGGTGACCGTGCTGCGCTCGGCGTCCGTGTTCTGCGCGGCCCACTGCCTCGTGAGGCGGTTGACCGCCCGCACCGTCGAGTTCCTCATGCGAGGGAGGGTACGTGGAGGGGCGCCGCCGGGCCGGGTCTTTTTCCGCGGCCCGGCGGCGCCGGTCAGTGGCCGCGCAGGCCGCGGTCGACGGCCGTCATCAGCTCGCCGTCGGCGGTGTCCGAGTCGAGCGACCAGAACATCGCCCCGCCCAGGCCGTGTTCGCGGATGTAGCCGGTCTTCGCGCGCAGCACCTGCGGGTCGTCGTACGTCCACAGGGTGCTGCCGTCGAACAGCCAGGCGTGCCCGCCGCGCCGGTCGCGGTAGACCTCGTACGTCCCCGAACCGGCCAGCTTCTTGAGCGCCTTGTAGTCCTCGTACCCCGCGGACCAGGTGGCCGGCGCCGGACCCGTCGCGGGCTGCCCCATGCCGTCCCCGCCGCCGCTGACACCCGTCCAGCCCTGGCCGTAGAACGGCATGCCCATCACGAGCTTGTGCGCGGGCGCCCCGCGCCGCCGCCAGGCGTCCACGGTGCCGTCGACGCTGAAGTCGCCCCGGGCGTACAGCGCGGACTGCTGGGCGGTGCGCGCCTCACCCGACACGTGGAAGTCGTAGCCCTGGAGGGTCACGAAGTCCAGGTCGCGCATGATCCGGCGGACGTCGAAGCCCGCGTCGATCTTGGCGGGGGCCGTCGGGACGAAGGCGGTCAGCTCGTACGCGGACTTCCGCTTCCGGCTGCGCGCGTACGCGTCGAGCTGCGTACGGAACTCCTTGACGAGGGCGGCGAAGTTCTCCTTGTCCTCGGGACGGTACTTCGTGTCGGTGTCCCCGGCCGAGCCGGGCCACTCCCAGTCGAGGTCGATCCCGTCGAACACGCCCGCGGCCGCGCCAGCACCGCCGCGGGTACCGTCCTGCGGGAGGTTGCCCTTGATGTACAGGTCGATGCACGACTCGACGAAGGCCTTGCGGGAGGCCGGCGTGAGCGCGGCGTCCGAGAAGTGCGTGGACCAGCTCCAACCACCCAGCGAGATCAGCACCTTGAGGCCGGGGTGCTTCGCCTTGAGCTCGCGCAGCTGGTTGAAGTTGCCCGCGAGCGGCTGCTCCCAGGTGTCGGCGACCCCGTCGACGGAGTTCGCGGCGTCGAGGGGGCGCACGTAGTCGGCCCAGGCGTCCGCCTCGCCGGGCACGTTCCCGGTGAAGCACTTGCCTTCCGGACTGACGTTGCCGAAGGCGTAGTTGATGTGGGTGAGCTTGTCGGCGGAGCCGTTCGCCTGCAGGTCCTGGACCTGGAAGTCCCGCCCGTAGACCCCCCATTGGGTGAAGTAGCCGACCTTCTTGTACGGGCGCTCGTGCCCGCCGTCGGCCTGCGCGGCGGCTGGCGCGAGGGCGGTCAGCAGGGAGAGGGAGCAGGTGGCGACGGCCAGCCTGCCGAGCATGCTGCGGCGCATGGGCTTCCTTTGCGGAGGCGGGAAGTGAGGAATGTGCGCGTGCGCTGTGCATGCCGGAAACTATTGGTCTGGACCAGAGTGAGTCAAGGGGGCGCCACCGGACCGCTGCTCGGACCGCTGCTCGGACCGCTAGGACAGGCTCCAGTGCCCCACGTCGTCGGAGAGCCCGCCGTTCAGTGCGAACTGGACCGCTGCCGGACCGGCGTCCTGCGGGGGGCTGAAGGTGACGAAGCCCTCCGCCGTGTCGCCGGGGTCGAGGGTGACGGTGTCGGGGAAGGCCGTCCCGGCGGTCGTGGCGGTGTCGGTGCCCTCGAACCGGCGGCCGGCGGAGTCCAGCAGGTGGGCGCAGGCGGCGGGGGAGTCCTTGTAGACGACTGCCCCGGTGTTCTCCAGGCGGAACCGGACGGCGACGAGGCGGTCGTCGGCCTTCGCGTCCGATACGGCGATCACGCTCGCGGGACCCGCCGGATCGACCACCCGCATCAGCGTGACGTCGAGCTGCTCACCCGGCTCCAGGCCCCTGAGCGGAATGGTCTCGCCGGAACCACCGGGCCCCGCCCCGAGCAGCACGGGCACGGCGAGCCCCACCGCACCCGCCACCGCCCCGAGCCGCACCCGCAGCCGACCCCGGGGCCTGCAGGAACCATCGGATCCGCCGGTAACCCTGCCCACGATCCTCTCGGCCGCCGGCTCCCGCCACCGGCGGCGGGGGCGAGCGTCTCGCGGGGTGGGCATTCGGTTAATCGGTTGGATCTACGAGGCGGTCCGTGCCATGGTTGGTCTCGCCGAAGGGGCGTAGCTCAGCTGGTCAGAGCGCTGGTCTCCAAAACCAGATGCCGCAGGTTCGAATCCTGCCGCCCCTGCCACCGTGAGCGCCGGGTGAAATGCCTGGTCGGCTCGCACAGAGCAGCCTCCCTGCGAGTCCGCAGGGAGGCTGCTCCTGTGTTCGGCCAAGGCCGGTCGGTGGGTGGGCCGGCTCGGTACGCCGGGCCGAGCCGGGCGCCGTCCGGACGTGGCTCCGCCCGTCGGTCGCTGTCCCCCTGAGGGGCCGACGGGCGGGATTCGAGTAGCTGCCGCAGCCACGGGGCAATCGCTCGAATGTGATGGTCCGACCGTACTCCCGGCCACTGACAACGCCGGGGCGCCCGCCCATGGACGGGAAGGGGCGACTCCTCGGTGTCGGCCGGCTCGAATACCGCCGGCACTGCCGTCCGGACATCGAGCTCGGCGTGCCGGACCGGCCGGCGCGGTTCAGGCTGGAGACATGGCCGATCACGTCTATGTCGTCGTCCACCCCGTCGTCGCCGGTGGCCGTTCCGTGGTGGCCCACGTCCACGGCGAGGACCAGGCCCTCGGCTTCGCGCACGCCTTCACCGGGGTCATCGACCTGCTGCGGGCGGCCGGACTGGAGACCGCAGCCGGCCTGCCGCCGATCCGCTGGCTCGGCGGCGGCCCGGAGGAGTGGGGCGACTGAGCCGTGCACCATGGGGCGTCCGCGTGGACGGCGTGACGGAGCGCGGGCTGTTTCGGGACGCGGCCGCCCGGGGCCCGGACGCGCGACGACCCTCCCGTGGGGAGGGCCGGGAGGGGCGCCGGCCCGGGATGGTCCGGTGGCTGCACCGTAGACCCGGAGACCGGTGCGACGGTAGGCATATGACAAGGGGATTCCGGGTGACCGGCCTGTCCGACCCGGTCGCCCGCGTCACCCGGTTCGATCAGCTGCTGTGGAAGATCCATGTGCCGAGCATCATGTCCGGTCGGTGTACGCGGCCATGGGATGTGGCGTGGCGGGCGCAGGCCGGTGTCTTCGCAGCGGGGAGCTGCGCGGCCGGTCTGGCAGACTGGGGCCGCTAGCCAAGGCGGTGCAGGACAGGAAACCGGTGCGATTCCGGTGCGGTCCCGCCACTGTGACCGGCCGTCCCCGTGTGGGAGGCCGGGAGTCAGACACTGACGCACCGCCTCTGTTCTTCTTCACGTCGACCAGGGGACGAGGATCCCCCGGAGAGGCTGTTCTCGTGTTGCGTTCCCGCGCTCTTCTTTCGCGTCTGCCGCGTGTCGTTGTGCCCCTGGTGGTTCTGGTGCTGCTGGGCGGGTGTGGCGGTTCGCCGGGGGAGGAGGACGGGCGGGCGGCGCAGGACGCGGCCGCCGTGCCCGGGTTCCCGTACACCGTCACCAACTGCGGTGTCACCAGCACCTTCAAGAGTCCGCCCCGGCGCGCCGTGACCATGAACCAGCACGCCACCGAGCTCCTGCTCGCCCTCGGGCTCCAGGACCGGATCGCCGGTACCGCCTACCTCGACGACGCCGTGCTGCCCGCGTACCGGCCCGCCTACGACGGGATCGAGGTGCTGGCCGAGGAGTACCCGTCCAAGGAGACCCTGCTCGCCGCCGGTCCCGACTTCGTGTACGGCGGCTACTCCAGCGCCTTCGACAAAGCGCAGGGCCGCGACCGCGCCGGGCTCGCCAGGGCAGGCATCAACTCCCGCCTGAACGTGGAGTACTGCACCGCCGGTCCCATCGGCCTCGAACAGCTCAGGACCGAGATCACCGAGGTCGCCCGCACCTTCGGCGTGCCCGAGCGCGGCGCCGAACTGATCGCGGAGGAGCAGCGCCGCATCGACGCCGTGACCGCCCGGGTCAAGGACCGGCCCCGGCCCGCCGTCTTCGTCTACGACTCCGGAGACGGCTCCGCCTCGACCTCCGGGGGCGGCGGCA
Organism: Streptomyces sp. NPDC085524; assembly: GCF_044541755.1. NCBI lineage: Bacteria > Bacillati > Actinomycetota > Actinomycetes > Kitasatosporales > Streptomycetaceae > Streptomyces > Streptomyces sp. NPDC085524. Next base: position 194,111 of record NZ_JBITTH010000010.1, on the reverse strand, counting down.
TGGGGAACGAGATCCTCTCCCTCGCCGGCGGGACGAACGTCTTCGCCGACCTCAAGGGCACCTTCGCCGACGTGTCGTGGGAGAAGGTCATCGAGCGCAAGCCCGAGGTCGTCCTCGTCTACGACTACGGCGGCACCACCGTGGAAGCCAAGAAGCAGCGCCTGCTGAACGATCCGGCGCTCGCCGAGGTGCCCGCCGTCAAGAACCGGCGGTTCGTCGTGCTGCCGCTGTCCTCGGCCGTCCTCGGCGTGCGCGTCGCCGACGCCGTCGAGTCCCTGGGCCGCAGCCTCCACCCCGACGCCGCATGAGGCTCCGCACGGCCACGGTCCTCGGCGTGCTCGCCGCCGCGCTCCTGGCCTCGGCGGTCGCGGGGCTGGCCCTGGGGCCCGTACGGATCGCCCCCGGCCGGGTCCTCGGCATCCTCCTCGGCGGACTGTCGGGGGAACGGCCCGCCGGAGCCTTCGCCGCCATCGTCTGGGACGTCCGGCTGCCGCGGGTCCTCCTCGGCGCCCTCGTCGGCGCCGGGCTCGCCGTGGCGGGGACCGTGCTGCAGGCCCTCGTACGCAACCAGCTTGCGGACCCCTTCCTGCTCGGGGCCTCCTCCGGAGCCTCGGCGGGGGCCGTCCTCGTGATCGTCTTCGGTGCGGGTTCCGCCCTCGGGGCCGGCGCGGGGCCGGGCGCGGGGCCGGACGTGGGCGTGCCGCTCGCCGCGTTCGCCGGGTCCATGGGCGCGCTCGTCGCCGTCTACGCGATGGCCCGGCGCGGCGGCACCATGACCACCGGGCGGCTGGTCCTCGCCGGAGTGGCCGTCCAGTACGTCCTGTCCGCCCTCACCAGCCTGGTCCTCGTGCTCGCCGCACACCCCGACCAGCTGCGCTCCGTCCTCTTCTGGACCCTCGGCGGCCTCGGCGGGGCCCGCTGGGACGGACTCGCCCTGCCCGCGGCCGCACTGCTGCTCGGCACCGGCCTGCTCACCGCCCTCGCCCGGCCCCTCGACCTGCTGCTCGCGGGGGACGAGGGCGCCCACACCCTGGGGCTGGACACCGGGCGCTTCCGCGCCGCCGTCTTCGTCCTCGCCTCCCTCGTCATCGGCGTGCTCGTCGCCTGCAGCGGTGCGATCGGCTTCGTCGGGCTGATGGTTCCGCACGCCGCCCGGATGGTCGTCGGCGCCGGGCACCGGGCACTGCTGCCGGTGGCCGCGCTGGGCGGCGCCGTGTTCCTGTCGCTGGCCGACCTCCTCGCCCGTACGGCCGCCGCTCCCGCGGAGATACCGGTCGGCGTGGTCACGGCGCTGGTCGGCGGCCCGTTCTTCCTGTGGATGCTGCGCCGCTCCGGACCCACCGAGGGGGTCGCCGGATGACGGAACTCGTGGTCGAGGCACTGCGTTACGAGACCGACGGACACACGCTGCTGCACGGCGTCGACCTCACCGCCCGGCCCGGAGAGACGGTCGGCGTGGTCGGACCCAACGGCAGCGGCAAGACCACCCTGCTGCGGTGTGTCTACGGAACCCTGCGGCCCACCGCCGGCCGGGTGCTGCTGGACGGGGCCGACGCCGGCACGCTCAGCGTCAAGGAGCGGGCCCGGCGGACGGCGGTCGTGCCGCAGGACGCGAGCGGCACCTCCGGGCTGACGGTCCGTGAGGTCGTCGCCATGGGGCGCAGCCCGCACAAGCGGTTCTGGGAACAGGACGGCCCGCAGGACGCCCGCCGGGTCGCCGAAGCGCTGGAGACCGTGGGCGCCGCCCGCTTCGCCGCCCGCCGGTTCGACGCGCTCTCGGGCGGCGAACGCCAGCGCGCCCTGGTGGCGCGGGCCCTCGTCCAGGAACCGGGCCTGCTCGCCCTGGACGAGCCGACCAACCACCTGGACATCCGCTACCAGCTGGAGATCCTGACCCTGGTCCGGGGCCTGCCCGCCACCAGCCTGCTCGTCCTCCACGACCTCAACCTCGCCGCCGCCTTCTGCGACCGGCTGTACGTGCTGTCGGGCGGCCGGGTCGCGGCCTCCGGGCCGCCGGCCGAGGTGCTCACCGAGGAGCTGCTGGCCGAGGTGTACGGGGTGCACGCCCGGGTCGCGGTCCACCCGGAGACGGGCGCGCCGCACATCGTCTACCTGGTCATGGCGTAGAGCGCCAGCACGACCGGCGCGGGGCAGGCCACGGCGCCCAGCAGCGTGAACCGGGCCTCGCGCGACAGGCGCCGGATGCCGGGGGCGAAGTACAGGAGGGTGAGCACCCCGCCGGCCCCGGCGGTCACGACCACGGGCCAGAGCAGCAGCCCGGTCACGTCCGCTCCGGACGCGGCACTCCAGACGCCGACCAGCAGTACGAAGCCGGCGATGACGGACAGCGCGATCCCCGTGACGGCCCACAGCACCAGGGCCGCCGCCACGAGCGCCCTGTTCACCGGGGCGGGCGGCGCGGGGACCGGCACGGGGGCGTACAGGGCGGCGTACGCGGCGGGGTTCAGGGGGGTGGGGTTCGGGGCGGACATGACCGGTGGCTCCCTGCTGCTGACTGACCTGCGGTGACTCACCCAGTCTGGGCGGCCGCCGGCCGCGGGGGATGAGTGCGGATACTCATCCCGCGCAGCGCGCGTGCTCAGCCGCGAGGGCTCGCAGGCGGAGAGCTGACGGTCGCTTCGCCCCACGGCTGAATCCACGGCGGACGAGGCCGGGGCGGCGGGCGTGGCGTCGGGACTTGCACGGGCCGTCAGGTGATGATGGCGCGGTGCGACTTGATCACGTGTCCTATGCGGTGGCCCGCGACAGCTTCGTCTCGACCGTCCAGTGGATCGGATCGGCCCTCGGCGCCGGATTCGTGGACGGCGGCGTGCACCCGCGATTCGGCACCCGCAATTTCATCCTCCCGCTGAGCGGCGGCACCTACGTCGAGGTCGTCACCACGCTCGACCACCCCGCCGCCGACCGCGCACCCTTCGGCCAGGCGGTCGCGCGCCGCGCCGCCGAGGGCGGCGGCTGGCTCGGTTGGGTGGTCTCCGTCGACGACATCGCCCCGGTCGAGGCCCGCCTCGGCCGCACCTCGTCCGAGGGCCACCGTGTCCGCCCCGACGGGTTCGACCTGAGGTGGAAGCAGATCGGCTTGCTGGAACTGATGGAGGACCCGCAACTGCCCTACTTCCTGCAGTGGATGGTCCCCGACGAGGAGCGCCCGAGCTCCGACCCGCGCACCTCCACCACCATCCACGGGGTCTCCATCGCCGGCGACGCCGCCTCCATCTCCGAATTCCTCGGCGAACCGGCCGACCACCCCCTCGACCAGATCGACGTCACGTGGATCGAGGACGAGGAACCGGGCCTGGTATCGGTCGAGTTCGCCACCGCCAAGGGCCCGGTCACGATCTGACCTCTGACCTCTGACCTCTGGCCTCTGACCTCTGGCCAGGGCCCGGCTGCCCCGCCGGAACAGCCGGCCGGGGCATCCGGGCCCGCGGCCGGAGACCTATGCGGTCCCGTCCTCCTGGTAGCCGTACGGGCGCGTGATGATCTCCATCCCGTGCCCGCTCGGATCCGTGAAGTAGACCCCGCGGCCCCCGTCGTTGTGGTTGATCTCGCCGGGGTGCTTGCCGTGGGGGTCGGCGAAGTACGGGACCCCCGCGGACCGGATCTTCTCGAACGCCGCGCTGAATTCGTCCTCGGAGACGAGGAACGCGTAGTGCTGCACGGTGATGGACCCGGCCGGAACGGTCGCGAAGTCCAGGGTGACGCCGTTGGCGGTGCCGACGGGGATGAAGGGTCCCCATTCCGCCCCGACCTCGAGGCCGAGGACGTGCGCCAGGAATTCGGCGGACTCCCGGTTGTCACGGGAGTGGATGATCGTGTGGTTCAGTTCGACCGACATGGGTGAATGCCTCCGAAAGGCACGTCACGGGCACCTCCATGCCTCACCCGGCCGGTGACCGACACGCGATGCCGTGATCGTGATCCTAGGCACGCCGTCCGGCGGGAGTCCACCGCATTCCGGCCGCCGGGCGCCGGAAGGGCACGCAGCCCCGGAGGCCTGACGCCCCCGGGAGCCCACGCACCCCCGCGCCACCGAGGCCGTCACGAACCCCCGTACACCGCCTTGACGTTGTCCTGCGCCGGATGTGTCCGCCCCGCCGGTCCCGCGGCGAAGACCCGCAGGAGGTTCTCCGTCACCCGGGTCGTCAGCGCCCCGGAGCGCGCGTCGAGACCGTGGTTCCGGCCGCTGCGGCCGTCGCCCGTCGCGTCCAGGGCCTCCACCCACCGCATCGTCCCGGTCGCGAAGACCCCCGCCCCGCTCGACGTCGTGTAGTACGCCGTGTCCTGGTGGCTCGGGCGCCCGTCGCACACCACGGGGGAGTGCGCCAGTATCTCGATCGGCCTGGGCGTCGGGAATCCGGTGTTCACCTTGTCGTACTCCACCCCGACCAGGTGCTCGAAACGGTCGCCCGCCTTCGCACCGGTGCCCTCGAACAGCCAGTGGCCCGGGTTCGTCACCACGTACGGGGCGTCCACCGGGTAGCCGTCGTAGATCACGCCGAGCAGGGAGCTCTCCGGGTCCGCGCCGGGCGCCGAGCGGAAGTCGACGGTCGCCGGATGGCCGCGCTTGACCGCCGGGTCCTGGTCGTAGGAGGACTTGTAGCAGACCACCGTACGGTCCGGGCCGAGGTCGGAGGCCTCGAGGCGGATCCGCCGGAAGCAGCAGTTCGCTCCCAGTACCGCGTTGTTGGTGCCCGCGTCGCGCGCCGCCGTGATGTGCGCCCGCTGCTCCGGCGACCAGTACTCGTCGTGCCCGAGCGAGAGGACGGCCGCCGCACCCTCCAGCAGCCGCTTCTCCCGCGCCACGTCGCTGGTGGTCGCGTAGGCGAGGGGGATGCCGAGCCGCTCGGCGAGCGCGATCAGCGGGGCCTCGTACGTCAGGAACAGCCCGGCGCCGTCGTCGTAGTCGTACGGCCGGTCGAAGGTCACCGCGAGGGAGCGCGAGGCGTAGCCGCCGCTGGGGCCGTCGTAGCTGCTGTAGCCGCCCCACCGGTTGTAGGCCTGCCACGTGGCCACGGCGTTGACCACCACCGTACGGCCGGCCGTTGAGGCCGACCGCACGGTCACCGGTACGAAGCGCTGGCCCTCGCCGCCCTGCGCGTCGAGCCGCAGCAGGTAGCTGCCCTCGGGCCAGTCCTTCGTCTCGACCGTGGTGGTGCGCGCCCAGCGCGTGCGGACCATCCGGGTCCCGGAGTCCACGGTGTGCTCCGGCTGCCGCACCCCCGGCAGCGCCTCGGAACGCCACACCAGCCGCGCCCGGGCGCCTCCGTACCAGCCCATCCGGTAGGCGGACACGGTGAACCGGGGCGCCGTCGTCGACACGTACAGCCCGAACGACTCCCCGGGCAGCACGCTCACCTTGTCCGCGAACCCCTCGACGGAGCGGTCCGGTCCGGCCTTCGCCACCGGCCAGTCGGCGTTGCCGGGGCGGGCGTTCTCGGCCTTGACGTCGAAGCCGTGCGGGCCGCCCGCCGAAGGCTTCCCGCCGGGGGCGGCCGAGCCGCCGTGGTGGTCCCCGCCCTGCAACGCGGCGCCGCCGTCGGCGCCCGCACAGCCGGAGACGGCCCCCAGCCCCGCCACCGTGGCCGCCCCCGTCGCGATCGCGAGGAACCGCCGCCTGCCCGCGCCGTCGCCGCTCCCGGCCGACCCGGGTATGTGCTCCTGATCCATGGGGGCACGTTATGTCACGCTTCGAACCCGGATTCGACCGGCCCGTCCCCTCCTGCCCACCTAGGCTTTCCCCCGTCGGTCCTGCACACCAACCGAGCCCGGGGGAGCACGAGATGACGCACGACGGAGCACACCGCCGGGCGTCCCCTGGCCGACGCCAATGCCGCCCTGCCCCGGCCCGAGGAGCCGTACACGGTGCTGTGGCACGCGGCGACGATCCTGCGCGAGCACCGCGGGCACGGCCACCTCGTCCCCCTCCAGGCCCACCACCTCGACCCGGTCGAACCCCTGGTCCTGCACGCCGGAGCCGGAGCCGGAGCCGGCACGGCGGTGCGCACGGCCGTCGAGAAGCTGACCGACGAACTCGCCGCCGCCCCGTGGTCCGCACTGAGCAGCGGGGAAGCGGCGCGGCTCGCCGACCTGCTCGTCCCGCCGGTCCTGGACATCGTGGCCACCGGCCTCCTGCCGGCACAGAGCACGCTGGGCATCGGCATGAAGTACGACTACGCGGACTCGTAACTCTGGAACCAGTGGGTGTCGAAGTGGCGGGCCGTCGAGAAGGGATGCCGCGGATCGGTGAGCATCCGGTGGACGAACTCGGCGGCCGTGCCGTCGAACCGCACCCACGCGTCGGGGACGTCCTCCGTCACGAGGACGGGCCACTGGTCGGGGTCGGGGCCTTCGGTGAGCCAGAAGAACCGGTCGGCCTGCTCGGAGCCCGCCCACTCCAGCAGGCCGCCCGGGACGGGGTACGGCTCGTACGGATCCCACAGACCGCGGGCAGGGTCGGCCCGCTCGGGTACCGGGACGATGTCCTCGCCCGGGACCCGCGCGCCGGGGACGCGCATCGTGAGGAAGCCGTCGAACGCGCCGTACCCGAACACCTCGACGAGCCGCTTGTAGTCCCCGGGCAGGGGCGACCCGAGCCGGGCTTCGACGTCGGCCCAGTCGACCGTACGGGTGCGGGCCGTGTCCCACCCCGTGACGGAGACCACCGCGTCCACCCACGAGGAGCCCTCGGGCAACTCCGCCGCCGGGTCCTCCCGTTCGGCGACGAGGACCACGAGGCGTACGTCCTCGCCGACGCGGGCGGCACCGCAGCCGATCCACCGGCCCCCGTACGCCCACGCCCGCATCTCGACGATCCGGTCGCCGAACGGGGCCAGCAGCGGCAGCCCGGTCCGCGCGGACGCCGCCGGATCGGCGCGGCCACCCGTGGCGAGGCTGCGCGGCCGCCCGAGCCCCATGCCGAGCGTCTCCTCGAGCGCGTCGAGGTCGTACTCCTCCGGCGGCGCCAGGCAGACGTGCCCCGCAGGATGTCCCGCCTCCCCGCACTCCAGCCCGCCCGGGCCCGGTCGTGCGAGGCCGAAGACGGCCGAGAGCAGGTGTCGTTGTTCGTCCATGGCCGTATTGAACCGGTCCCCACCGACACCACCGGATGAGACGATGGCGCGGGACCAGCAGACCGGGGGTACCGCGCCACCCCCCAGGAGGGGAGCCGCGCCCGTGCAGTACGCCTTCTCCACGCTCGGGCTGCCCGGCGCCCCCCTCGGCCGCGTCGCCGCCCTCGCGGCGGAGCACGGGTTCGACGGCCTCGAACTGCGCGCCCATCCCGAGGAACCCCTGCACCCCGCAGCCCCCGCCGCCGAGCGGGAGGCGGCACGGCGGACCCTGGCCGCCGCCGGGGTCACCGCCCTGGGGATCGCCGGCTACGCCAGGGTGGCCGCCCCCGGCGAGGACGGGCCGGTCCTCGCAGAACTGCGCAGCCTGGTCCGGCTCGCCGCCGACCTCGAAGCCCCGTACGTCCGCGTCTTCCCCGGCGCCGGCAGCCGGCCCGGACCGGCCGCCGACGCCCGTGCCGTGCGCCGGCTGCGGGCCGCCGCGGAGTCCGCCGAGGCGCACGGGGTGCGGATCCTGCTGGAGACCCACGACTCCCACCGCACCGCCGCGGCGGCGGTCCGGATCCTCGACGCGGTCGCACGACCCGGCGCCGGCGCGCTGTGGGACGTACTGCACACCTGGCTCGGCGGCGAATCCCCCGCCGACTCGGGGCGGCTCCTGGGCGCGCACCTGGGCTACGTACAGGTGAAGGACGTGGCGTCGGCGAAGGAACTCACCCCGCTCGGGCTCGGCGCCGGGGTGCTCCCGCTCGCCGAGGCGGTCGCGGCGGCGCCGCCCGGCGGCTGGCTCTGCTGGGAGTACGAGAAGCGCTGGTACCCCGGGGCAGCCGAGCTGCCCGGACAGCTCGCGCGGGGCCGGGAGCACCTGGAACACCTGGCGGCGGCCCGGCCGTCGTCCTGATACGGATCAACGCGCCGCGCAGGCCGGGCCGTTATGCGTGGGTGGTCGGGCGCGGGAGCGGCTCCAGACACCGAGCCCGCACCGCGTCTCGGACAAGGATTGCGCCCCGTCCACGGGGCGGAGGAAGTCACATGTGGTCTCACGTGGCCCCTGACCTGGTGACGGTCCGCAGCGGCGCGTCGGTGTGCCCGCGCCCTCACAGGTCTCGGCGCGATCGATACGATCGACTCCGATCACATGGTCACGGGGCCCGCCGCCCCGGCCGCCTGCCTTCGCACCCGCGCAACCGGCGCGCCTAGACTGGCCATTCGGTCGATCCTGTCTTGACGAGTGCGGAGGAACGAAACACGTGCGCCATCTCCCGCTGGGCCGTTCAGGCCTCCAGGTCTCCGCAGTCGGCCTCGGCTGCAACAACTTCGGCGGCCGCCTCGACGCCCGCGCCACCCGCGCCGTGGTCGACGCCGCCCTCGACGCGGGCATCACCCTCCTCGACACCGCCGACATCTACGGCGGACTCGGCGGCTCCGAGAGCCACCTCGGCCAGGCCCTGAAGGGCCGCCGCGACCAGGTCGTCCTCGCCACCAAGTTCGGCTTCGCCGGTATGGACATGAAGTACGGGCCCGCCGCCGGATCCCGCGGCGGGCGCGCCTACATCCGACGGGCCGTCGAGGAGTCGCTGCGCCGCCTGGACACGGACCGCATCGACCTCTACCAGCTGCACAGCCCCGACCCGGCCACCCCGATCGCCGAGACGCTCGCCGCGCTCACCGAGCTCGTCACCGAGGGCAAGGTCCGCTACATCGGCCACTCCAACCTCAGCGGCTGGCAGCTCGCCGAAGCCGCGCACGTCGCCCGCGAGACCGGCGCGGCACCCTTCGTGTCGGCGCAGAACCAGTGGTCGCTGCTGGAGCGGTCCGCCGAGCGCGAACTGGTCCCCGCGGCCCTGCACTACGGCGTCGGAGTGCTCCCGTACTTCCCGCTCGCCAACGGCCTGCTCACCGGCAAGATCCGCCGCGGTGCGCCCGTCCCGGCCGGCTCCCGGCTCGAAGGCCGCGACGGCTACGTCACCGAGCAGCGCCTCGACGTGGTCGAAGCGCTCGCCGCCCTCGCGGACAAGCACGGCCGCAGCGTCCTCGAACTCGCCATCGGCTGGCTCTCCGCCCAGCCCGGCTGCGCCTCCGTCATCGCCGGGGCCACCTCCGCCGAGCAGGTGCGCGCCAACGCGGCCGTCGCCGACCGCCCGCTCGACGACGAACTGCTCGCCGAGATCGACGCCATCGCCCCGGCCGCCGCATGAGCGGCGCCCCGCAGCTGCGCTGCGCGCTGATCGACGACTTCCAGGGCGTCGGCACCACCGCCGCCGACTGGTCGCAGCTCGCCGGACGCGTCGAGGTGGTGAGCTTCCCCGAGCACACCGACGACGAGGACGAACTCGCCGCCCGCCTGGCGGACTTCGACATCGTCGTCACCCTGCGCGAGCGCGTGCCCTTCCCCGGCACCCTGCTCGACCGGCTGCCCCGCCTGCGCCTGCTCGTCGCCTCCGGCATGCGCAACACGGTGATCGACCACGCGGCCGCCGCACGCAACGGCGTCACCGTCTGCGGCACCGCCAGCTCCTCCACCCCGCCCGTGGAACTGACCTGGGCCCTGCTGCTCGGCCTCGCCCGCGGCCTGGTGCAGGAGTCCACGGCCCTCCGCGACGGCGGCCCCTGGCAGCAGACCGTCGGAGCCGACCTGCACGGGCGGCGGCTCGGACTGCTCGGCCTCGGCAAGATCGGCAGCAGGGTCGCGCAGGTCGGGCTCGCCTTCGGCATGGACGTGGTGGCCTGGAGCAGCAACCTCACCAAGGAACGCGCCGACGAGGCGGGGGTCGCCCTCGCCCCCTCCAAGGAGGAACTGCTGGCGGGCAGCGACTTCGTATCCGTCCACCTCGCCCTCGGCGAGCGCACCCGCGGCCTGATCGGCGCGGCCGAGCTGGAGCTGATGCGGCCGACCGCGTACCTGGTCAACACCTCCCGGGCCGCCATCGTCGACCAGGATGCGCTCCTCGCCGCCCTGCACGCGGGCCGGATCGCGGGCGCGGGCATCGACGTCTTCGACACCGAGCCGCTGCCCGCCGACCACCCGCTGCGGACGGCGCCGCGCCTGCTCGCGACCCCGCACCTGGGGTACGTGACCCGCGCCAACTACGCCACGTACTACGGCGAAGCCGTCGAGGACGTCATCGCGTTCCTCGACGGCTCACCCGTACGCGTGCTCGGCTAGGGCCTGTCGTCGAACTCCCGTCTGCCCCGCCCTCCGGGCGACGACGGGAGTTCGACGACAGCCCTTAGACCCGGCCGGGGGTTCTCCCGCCCGCGACCGTCACGAGACGATGTCCTTGCGGGAGAAACCCCGGAACGCCAGGGCGAACAGCACCAGCGCGTACGACACCGACACCGCCGCCCCCTTGACCATCCCGCCCCATTCCAGGTGGGGCTGCAAGGCGTCCGCCCACGCGAACTGCCAGTGCGCGGGCAGGAACTCCCGCCAGGACCCGAGCGCGGTCACCGCGTCCAGCACGTTGCCGACGATCGTCAGCCCGACCGCCCCGCCCACCGCGCCCAGCGGCGCGTCCGTCCGGGTCGACAGCCAGAACGCCAGCCCCGCCGTCACCAGCTGCGACACGAAGACGAAGGCCACCACCAGCGCGAGCCTCGGCAGGGTGTCCCCGGCCGGCAGCACCCCGCCCGCCGGGAGCTTCAGCGGCCCCCATCCGTACGCGGCCGTCCCGACGGCCAGGGCCACGAGCGGCAGCAGGACCATCGCCGCCAGGCTGAAGGCGAGCGCCACCACCAGCTTGCTCCACAGCAGCCGGGCCCTCGGCACCGGCGAGGCCAGCAGGTACCGCAGCGAGGACCAGCTGGCCTCCGAGGCCACCGTGTCCCCGCAGAACAGCGCCACCGGCACCACCAGCAGGAAACCGGCCGAGACGAACAGGCAGGTCGCGGCGAAGTTGGCCGCCGAGGCCGTGGCCGTGTCGATCAGGGTGATCCGGCCGTCACCGCCGCCCCGGCTGCCCGGACCGCCTCCCACCGCGAACGCGATCATCAGGACGAACGGCAGCGCGGCCAGCACCCCGCCCATCACCAGCGTCCGCCGCCGGCGCCACTGCCGCAGGGCCTCCACGCGCAGCGGCAGCGTACGGTTCGCCCGGTAGCCCGGGGCGACCTCCTGCGTCAGGCTCCGCACCGTGCTCATGCCGGACCTCCGATCAGGGTGAGGAACGCGTCCTCCAGCCGCCGGTGCGGCCCGACTCCGGTCACCGGCACCTCCAGCCGTACGAGTTCGGCGATCAGCCCCGCGGCCGTCGCCCCTTCCAGCCTTACGAGCAGCCCGTCATCGGTGGCCGCCACCGAACCCACCCCCTCCAGCGCCGCCACCTTCTCGATGCCCGCCTCGTCCACCGGCTCCGCCAGCGTCACCAGCAGGGTGTCCCCGCCGCCCGTGATCTCGGCGACCTCGCCCGCCGCCACCCGGCGGCCCCGGTCCATGACGACCAGGTGGGTGCAGGACTGCTCCACCTCCGACAGCAGGTGGCTGGAGACGATGACCGTCCGCCCGCCCGCCGCGTAGCGGATCATCACGTCCCGCATCTCCCTGATCTGCGGCGGGTCCAGGCCGTTGGTCGGCTCGTCGAGGATCAGCAGGTCCGGCATCCCGAGCATGGCCTGCGCGATCGCGAGGCGCTGGCGCATGCCCTGCGAGTACGTCCGCACCGCCCGCTCCAGCGCGTCGCCGAGCCCGGCGATCTCCAGGGCCTCCGCCATGTGGGAGTCCTCGGCGGGCCGGCCGGTGGCCTGCCAGTACAGCTCCAGGTTGGCCCGCCCCGTCAGGTGGGGCAGGAATCCCGCGCCCTCCACGAAGGCCCCGACCCGCGACAGCACCGGCGCTCCGGCCCGCACCGCGTGCCCGAACACCCGGATCTCCCCGGCATCCGGCGAGATCAGCCCCATCAGCATCCGCAGGGTGGTGGTCTTCCCGGCCCCGTTGGGCCCGAGCAGCCCCAGCACCTGCCCCTTCTCCACGCGGAAGGACAGGTCCCGGACCGCGTACCGGTCCTGCGACCTGGCGTACCGCTTCGTCAGACCGGTGATCTCCAGCGGTACGTCGGCCGGCGCGGCCTCCGGCGGCGGTGCGGCCGGGGTCCTGCCGGTCCGGCGGATCCCGAGCAGCGCCGCGGCCAGCAGGGCGGCGCCCAGCGGCAGGCCCCACGTCCAGGCGGGCAGCCCGGCCGCCGCGGTCCGCACCGCGGGGGCTTCGGGGACGCTGAGGGCGCTCTGCGCCGAGACGGTGTACGCGGCCGGCGCGGCCGGGGTCGCGTAGCCGAGGTCGGTGGCCGCGACCACCAGCCGCAGCCGGTGCCCCGCCGACACGGCGTGGTCGATCGCGGGCAGCCGCAGCTCGACGCTCGTGCCCTGCTGCGCGTTCTCCACCCGCACCGGGGCGACGAGCTGGCTGGGCAGCACCTGCTGGCGCCCGTCCGGCCCGACGTCGTAGACCTTGCCGAACAGCACGGCCGACCCGTCCGCGGCCGTCGACCTCACGTTCAGGGTCACGGTCGGCGTGCCGGTGATCCGCAGCTCGCGCTCGAGCGGTCCCGACTCGAACCGGGCGTTCTGCCCGGGGAAGTCCAGCGAGAGGCCGGCGCCGAGGGCCGAGAGCTGGCCGCCGATCCCCGGCAGCGAGGACAGCGCGGGGGGCGCCCCGCCCGCGGGATTGGCGAAGCTCTGCTCGCGCCCGGCCAGGGCGAACTCACGCGGGCCGGAGGTCAGCCCCGGGTACTGCCCGCCGCTCGCGCCGCGCAGCTTGACCTCACCGTCGGTGGAGTCGATGCCGCCCGAGCGGGAGACCCGGAACACCGGGCCGGTGTCCGCGCCCTCGTCGCCCTTGAGGTACCGGTCGAACCAGGCCCGGACCCGTGCCTCCACCCGGTCCGCCTCCCGCATGCCCCCGTCGTGGCCGCCCGCGGCCCAGTCCACGGAGACGGGCGCGCCGTTCGCGGCGATGGCCTTGGCCATGGCGTCGGCCTGGTCCAGCGGGAAGAGGGAGTCGTCCTGCCCCTGCACGATCAGCGACGGCACCTTGATCCTGGCGCCCACGGCCGACGGGCTGCGCTGCTCCAGCAGGGCCCGTGCCTCGGGGTCCGGCTTCCCGGCCACCGCGACGCGCTCGTACATGGCGCACAGTTCGGGCTGGAACCGGCCGCAGCCGGGGGCGGCGGCAGCGGCGGGAGCGCCCCGCTGGAGTCCCGCCTGCTGCTGCATCCCGCCGGTCGAGCCGGTGGTGAAGAAGACGCCGGACCACAGCTTCTTGAAGACGCCGCCCGGGAAGAGGGAGTCCGCGAGGTTCCAGTAGGTGATCTGCGGAGCGATCGCGTCCACCCGGCGGTCGTATCCGGCGGCCAGCAGCGACACGGCCCCGCCGTAGGAGGCCCCGGCGACACCGACGCGCGGATCGCCCTCCGCGTCGAGACGCACCTCGGGGCGGGCCGCGAGCCAGTCGACGAGCCGCGAGACGTCCTTCACCTCGTACTCGGGATCGTTCAGCCCGATCAGGCCGCCGGAGCGGCCGAAACCGCGCGCCGACCAGGTCAGGACGGCGTAGCCGTCGCGGGCCAGCCGCTCGGCCTGCTCGCGGACGTCGTCCTTGCTGCCGCCGAAACCGTGCCCGAGGAGCACGGCGGGACGTTTTCCGCCGCCGCCGGCGGTGAAGTACGAGATGTCGATCCCGACATCGGCGGTCTGCTGTCCGGGCGGGGTCGAGCCGGGCGGCGTCGGACCCGGCGGGGTCGAGCCGGGCGCGGCCGGACCGGCCATGTTCAGCACCTGGTCCTCGCGGTGCACGGCCGGCCCGTCGTCGCCGCTCGCGGCCGACCAGGTGCCGGCTCCCGCGACGACGGCGAGGGCGGCGGCGCCCGCCAGCAGGCGGTCCCGGCGGCGCCGTGGCAATCGGAGCTTCATACGGGAACCCTAGACGCCCGGGTGCCCCGCGCCCGAGCGCCCGAAGGGGGATGTCCAGCACTTCTCGAGGAGTACGCCGCCCGCCGCGCGTACCGCACCTGCGGTACGGGCCCGCGTCCCCCGGGCCCGCGTCCCCCGGGCAGGGCGGTACTCGGGCCGGGCGGTACTCGGGCCTGCGGCCCCCGGGCCGGGTGGTACTCGGGCCCGCGGCCGCCGGGCTGCGCGGTACCCGGGCCCGCAGTACCCCGGCTCCCGCAGCCTCCGGTCCGCGGTCCGACCTGCGGGGTGTTCCCCGCCGCGCGAGGATGGCCGCATGCTGCTGGCCGAGCTCGCGCGCGTGTCCCGGGAGGTCGCCGACACCTCCGCCCGCTCCCGGAAGACCGCCCTGCTCGCGGAGGTCTTCGCCGCCGCCCCGCCCGAGGAGGCCGGCCTGGTGATCTCCTACCTCGCCGGACGCCTTCCGCAGGGCCGCCCGGGCATCGGCTGGCGCGCCCTGGCCCAGGAGACACCTCCCGCGCGGGAGCCCACCCTCACGGTCCTCGACGTCGACCACGCGGTGACCGCACTCGCCGCCGCCAAGGGCGCCGGATCGCAGGCGGAGCGGCACCGGATCATCGGCGACCTGCTGGGCGCGGCCACCGGGGCCGAGCAGGGGTTCCTGCGCAGCCTCCTCTCCGGCGAGGTGCGCCAGGGCGCGCTCGACGCGGTGGCCCTGGAGGGCGTGGCCGCGGCCGCCGGGGTGCCGGCCGCCGGTCTGCGCCGGGCGGTGATGCTGGACGGCTCGCTGCCCCGGGTCGCGGCGGCCGTACTGGCCCGGGGCGCGGGAGCGCTCGGCGAGTTCACCCTGCGCGTCGGGCAGCCCGTACAGCCCATGCTGGCGAACACCGCCGCTTCGCTGGCCGAGGCCCTGGAGGCGCTGGGACCCTGCGCGGTGGAGGAGAAGCTCGACGGGATCCGGGTGCAGGTCCACCGCGAGGGCGAAGCCGTACGGGTGTACACGCGCTCCCTCGACGACATCACCGACCGGCTCCCGGAGGTGGCGGAGCTGGCCCGGGCGCTGGAGGGGGAGCGGTTCATCCTCGACGGCGAGGTGATCGGCCTCGCGCCGGACGGCCGCCCGGTCCCCTTCCAGGACATCGCGAGCCGGGTCGGCTCCCGCGTGGACGTGGCCGCGGCCCGCCGGACCCTCCCGGTCGTCCCGTACTTCTTCGACATCCTGGCCCGGGACGAGGAGGTCCTGCTCGACCTGCCGGTCCGCGAGCGGTACGAGGCCCTCGCCGCCCTCGTGCCGGAGCGCGCCCGGGTGGGCCGGCTGGTCGTCGAGGACCCGGCGGTGCAGGCGGCCGAGGCCGAGGAGTTCCGGGCCGGGACCCTGCGGCGCGGCCACGAGGGCGTCATGGTCAAGGCCCTCGACTCCTCCTACGCGGCGGGCCGGCGCGGGAAGCACTGGCTCAAGGTGAAGCCCGTGCACACCCTCGACCTGGTGGTCCTCGCGGCCGAATGGGGCCACGGCCGGCGCACGGGACTGCTGTCGAACCTGCACCTGGGAGCACGGGCCGCCGACGGCACCTGGGCCATGCTCGGCAAGACCTTCAAAGGGCTCACCGACGAGATGCTGCACTGGCAGACCGGTGCCCTGCGCGCCCTCGCCACCTCGGACGACGGCTTCACCGTGCGGGTGCGGCCGGAGCTGGTCGTGGAGATCGCCTACGACGGCCTCCAGCGCTCCCCGCGCTACCCGGCGGGCGTGGCCCTGCGCTTCGCGCGGGTGCTGCGCCACCGCCCGGACAAGACCGCGGACGAGGCGGACACGGTGGACACGGTCCTGGCGGCGCACTCCCGGTAGCGGACATGCGGGTTCAGTCGTCGTCGACGTCGCTGTCGTCCTCGCGCAGCCTGCGCCAGAGGTTGGTGCGGTGGAGCACGTACAGCGCCGCGAGCAGGAAGAGCACCTGCAGGCCCACGGCGAGGATCCAGAAGACGGCGCGGCTCTCCAGCTCGTCCGTCAGGTAGGCGAAGTTCATGCCGAAGAACCCCGTCAGGAAGGTCAGCGGCAGGAAGATCGTCGACACCACCGCCAGCCGGTTGATCACGCCGTTCTGGTCGCCCGAGACCAGGGAGGAGTAGCTGCCGAAGGCCCGCCGGGCGCTCTCCTGGAGGGACTCGATGTCCGCGAGCACCAGGTTCGCGGTGCGCCGGTACTCGCGGGCCAACTGCCCGCGCTCCTCCCGGAAGCCCCGGTTCATCACCCGGCGCGTCACGCTCTCCTCCGCCACCCGGTGGTAGGGGAGCAGGGTGTGGTGCAGCAGGGCCGCGGTGCGCCGCAGCCGCGACAGGCGGTACAGCTGCTCGGGCTCGCGCCGGCGGAACATGGCGTCCTCCAGGTCCTCCACCTCCAGCAGGGCCTGGACGGCGGCCCGGCGGTAGGTCTCCATGGCCTCGTCCAGCAGAAGGAAGAGCACGGCCACGGAGTCCTGCGGGGCCTCGAGCGGGAACCGTGCGATGACGTCCCCGATCAGGGGCGCCGGCCCCCGGTGCGCCGTGAGCAGGTACCGCTCGGTCACCAGGACGTGGACGTGGACGACCCGGTCCGCGTCGACCGCGGGCACGACGAACGCGCCGCCGTCCCCGCGGATCTCCGCCCGGGCGGATTCGTCCTGGCGCCCGAGCCACGGCACGTCCGCGGCCTCCAGTCCGAGCAGCTGGGCGAGGGGCGGTTCGTCGGCCGCCTCCTCCTCGGGCAGTTCCACGTCCACGAACAGGAAGCGGGACGTGGCGAGGCGCTCGCGGGCCTGCCACGCATCGCCACGGGTCAGGGTGCCCTCCGGCATGGACAGCATCGATACGATCATCGTCCCTCGCCGTAGGTCATCCGGTGCCGTGGATCCCAGCCTGTACGGCGCTGGACCCCGCGCAACCGTGGTGGCGCATTCGCCCCCCACGGGCCCTCGAACAGGTGAGACCGGCCGTCGGCCCGCGTGTTTTGCCTCAGAGGCAAGAAGGTTTGCCAGGCGGGTAATCCTCTGGCTCAATCGGCGTATGACATCCGGATCCGACACCGGCCCCGAAGGCGCCGCCGGTACCGACGGCCCGGCGGACGAGCTGCCCGCCGTCGCCCCGCAACTGCGCGAGCTGCGCCGGCGCGCGGGCCTCACCCTGGAGGCCGCCGCCGCCCGGGCCCGGCTGTCACCCGCCCACCTGTCCCGGCTGGAGACCGGCCGCCGCCAGCCCTCGCTGCCGCTGCTGCTCGGGCTCGCCCGCACCTACGGCACGACGGTCTCCGAGCTGCTCGGCGAGAGCCCGGCCGTCGCCGATCCCATCGTACGGGCCGGCGGCCCCGGCGCCCGGGAGGCCGACGGCTGGACGTACTGGCAGGCCGGCGGCTCCGGACGCGGGATGCAGGCGCTGCGCGTGCACGTCCCGCACGGCCGCAGCCAGGGCGAACTGGTCCGCGTACACCCCGGCGAGGAATGGCTGTACGTACTCGACGGGCGGCTGCGGCTGCACCTCGGGGAGGCCGAGCACCTCCTCGGACCGGGGGACAGCGCGCACTTCGATTCGCTCACCCCGCACCGGATCGGCGCGGCCTCCTCGGGCGGGGCCGATCTGCTGTTCGTCCACACCCTGCTGCAGAGCAGCCTCGCCGGGCTGTGCCTCGGCGGGACCACCACGTCCACGCACCGCCCCTGACCGAGGAGGAACCGCAACCATGTCCCGAGGAGAGACCCCGGTGAGCACCGCGGACGCCGTCGCCCCCGTGACCCCCGCACCCCCGTTGACCCTGCGGGCGCGCTTCGAGTCGAAGTTCCCGCGCGGCCTCGTGATCCGGCTGGTCGCCTACCTGTTCGTCGGCCACCTCTTCGCCTTCTTCGTGTACCTCCTCTTCGTCCTCGGAGCCAAGAACCAGTGACGCCGCGGAGCGCGTGACTGCACCCCGCACGACTCTGGAAACGTGCAGGTCCTGTGGCTACCCTCCGCGCATGATTCCCACGGTTGTCTGGGGCACCGGCAACGTCGGCCGTTTGGCCATTCGTGCCGTCGAGGCCCATCCCGCGCTGGAACTCACCGCCGTCATCGTCCACGATCCGGCCAAGGTCGGCCGCGACGCGGGCGAACTCGGCGGACTCCACCACCCGTTGGGGGTGGCGGCCACCGACGACATCGAAGCCGTACTGGCCGCCCGCCCCCGGGCCGTGGTGTACGCCGCCTCCGGCGACGTCCGCCCCGACGAGGCACTCGCCGACATCACCCGGGCCGTCCGGTCCGGCGCGGTCGTCGTCAGCCCCGCCCTCTATCCGCTCTACGACCACCGCAGCGCCCCACCGGAGTTCCGCGATCCGGTGCTCGCGGCCATCGCGGAGGGCGGCGGCTCGCTCTTCGCCTCCGGCGTCGACCCCGGCTGGGGCAACGACGTGCTCCCGCTCCTGATCAGCGGACTGGGCACCACCATCGACGCCATCCGCTGCCAGGAGATATTCGACTACTCCACCTACGACCAGCCGGACTCCGTCCGCTACCTCGTCGGCATGGGCCAGCCCATGGACGACGAGCCGATGATGCTCATGCCCTCCATCCCGACCATGGTGTGGGGCGGGCAGATACGGATGATGGCCCGCGCCCTCGGCGTCGAACTCGACGGGATCCGCGAGACGTCGGAGCGCCGCGCGCTCGACACCACCGTGACCACCCGGACCATGGGCGAGTTCGAGGCCGGCACCCAGGGGGCCATCCGCTTCGAGGTGCAGGGCATCGTCGAGGGCGAACCCCGCATCGTCATCGAGCACGTCACCCGCATCCACGCCTCGTGCGCCCCGGACTGGCCGACCCCGCCCGACGGCGGCGACGGCGCCCACCGGGTCGTCATCGAGGGCCGCCCCCGCATCGAGGTCACCGTCGAGGCCACCGACGAGGGCGACAACCGCTCGGCCGGCGGCAACGCCACCGCCGTGGGCCGTCTCGTGAGCGCCATCGACTGGCTCACCGAGGCGGAACCCGGACTCTACGACGCCCTCGACGTCCCGCTGCGCCCCGCCATCGGCAGACTCGGAAGGAAGCAGTCATGAAGATCGACATCCCTGAAGGCCAGCACCCCATCGAGTACGTCTGGGGCGACATGGTCCCCGGCATCGGCATGGCCGCGGCGAACTTCTCGCTGTCGGTGTACGCCCACACGACCCTGGGGCTGCGGGAGTTCGAGGCGGCCCGGCTGCGCGTCGCGCAGATCAACGGGTGCGTCTTCTGCCTCGACTGGCGCACGGAACGCGACGGGGAGAAGGTCGAGGAGGAGTTCTCCGAGGCGGTCACCGAGTGGCGCACCACCGGGGCCTTCGACGACCGGACGCGCCTGGCGGCTGAGTACGCCGAGCGGTACACGCTCGACCACCACGGCCTCGACGACGAGTTCTGGGACCGGATGACCGCGCACTACAGCCAGCTGGAGATCGTGGAGCTGACCATGAGCATCGGCTCCTGGCTGGCCTTCGGCCGGCTCAACCACGTGCTGGGCCTCGACAGCGTGTGCGTCCTGCCCGGCCACTGAGCGGGTCTACCGCAGCCGCCGTACGGCGGCTGCGGTGGGGGGTGAAGGCTCGGCTGCCTCTTACAGGTCGGTGGCGATGATCTTCTCGATGTTGCGCTCGGCGAGCGCCGTGATCGTGACGAACGGGTTCACGCTGGTGTTGCCGGGGATCAGCGCGCCGTCGATCACGTACAGACCGCTGTAGCCGTGCAGGCGGCCGTAGTTGTCGGTGGCCTTGTTCAGCACCGCGCCGCCCAGCGGGTGGTAGGTGAGGGTGTCGTTCCAGATCTTGTAGGCGCCGAACAGGTCGGTCCGGTAGATCGTGCCCTCCTTCGCGTTGATCTTGTCGAAGATGGTCTTGGCCATGTCGATGGAGGGCTGCTTCCACGCGGTCTGCCAGCTGAGGTCGGCCCTGCCGGTGGCGGCGTTCCAGGTGAACTCGGCGCGGTTCGGGTTCTTGGTGATCGACAGGTAGAACGAGGCGTACGTCTCGATCCCGGTGGGCAGCGGCGCCACTTCGGCGAACGCCCCGCCGGCGTCCCAGTTGTCGATCCCGGAACAGGGGATGGTCGACTGGAGCTTGCCGGTCGGGTCCCACATGTGGTTGGCGCGGCCGCACATGACGTTGCCGTTGTCGCCCCAGCCCTTGCCGACCTCGCCGTTGAGGTTCGCCAGCGCGCCCGTGGCCTTCAGCTGGACCAGGAGCTTGCTGGTGCCGACGCTGCCGGCCGCGAAGAACACCCGCTCCGCCGTCACCGTCTTGGTGGCCACGGTGTCGCCGGTGGTGTTCAGCTGGTCGATGACGACCGCGTAGCCGCCGCCGGCCGCGGGGGAGACCGAGGTGACCTTGTGGAGGGGGGAGATGGCGACCCGGCCCGTGGCCTTCGCCCGGGCGAGGTAGGTCTGGTTCAGGGACTTCTTGCCGTGGTTGTTGCCGTACAGGATCTCGCCGTCCAGCGCCGACTTGGCGGCGGTACCCGCCTGCTCCTGCTTCATGTAGTCCCAGTCGTACACGTTGGGCACGAAGGTCCACGCGAAGCCGGAGCGCTGGGCGTGCTTGCGGCCCACCCGGGAGAACTGGTAGCACTCGGCCGTCTCGAACCAGGCCGGGTCCACCATCCCGACCCCGAGGCCCGCGTTGGCCCTCGGGTAGTAGGTGCTGTACATCTCCTCGGCGTCCACCGACGGCAGGACGGACTGGAAGTTGGCCCGCTTGGGCGTGACCGCCATGCCGCCGTTGACCAGCGAGCCGCCGCCCACGCCGCGGCCCTGGTAGACCGTGATGCCGGCGAAGTCCTCGGCGTCGAGGATGCCCGTGTACTTCGGGACGTCCTTGTCGATGGGGAACCCGAGGAAGTTGCTCAGCGGCGCCTTGGTCCGGGTGCGCAGCCAGAACGACCGGTAGTCCGGGCTGGTCACCTTGGGGAAGACCTTGCCGTCCGAACCCGGGGTGACCCAGTCCATGCCCATCTCGATCATCTGCACGTCGACACCCGCCTCGGCGAGCCGCAGCGCAGCCACGGACCCGCCGTAGCCGGTGCCGATGACCAGTGCCGGTACGCGGGCTCCGTCGGCGATGGGGCCGGCCGCGGCAGCGGCCTGATCCTGTGCCTGGGCGGCAGCGGGGGTGATGTGACCAGCGAGGGTCACGGCCCCGAGAATGGAACTCGTTCTAGCGATGAATCCGCGGCGCGAAAATCCATTGGAATCGTTTCCGGGCAGGGCTCTGTCACTCATGTGACGTTCCTCACTCTCGGCGGAATGGGAACGAGTTCTACTGCTGCCCTCGTGTGAAGTCACTACATACGTCTAGGTAACTTTCGGTCGATCACGTAACGGCGGGGGCCGGTTCCCGGCGCCGGACCCACCCCAGGACGAGGAGGGAGGCGACCGCCGCGAAGGCGCACCACGTGGAGGCGAATTCCAGTCGCCACAGCGCTGAGCAGGCCAATGCCCCGGCGGCCAGCACCCCGCCGAGGACCCGCAGGCGCCGGTTCCCGGAGAGCAGCAGGGAGCCCAGCGTGGCGAACAGGTAGCCCGCCAGGACCAGCGGCATCCACGGAACATTCACGCCGTACCCGAGGGTGCGCCCCCGCACCTCGGCGCTCACCGCCGCCGTCGACAGGCAGTAGGCCAGCACGCCCGCCGTGACGAGGCCGGCGGCGAGCGGCCCCCGCAGGCGGCGCCGGGCCTCCGGCGCGGCCGCGAGGAGCACCCCGAGGGGGACCCATACGGGCAGCAGGGGGAAGGCGATCACGGCCCAGGCCGTGGCGGCGGGGGAGCGGCCGCCGCCCGAGGCCCAGACGGCGGCCTCCAGCAGCTGGTGCACGCCCAGCAGCAGCGGCAGCGCGGCCAGCGGCAGATCGCGGACGCGCCGCACCCGGGCCAGGCACACCGCTCCGACGGCGGTGATGGCCGTGCCCGCGATCAGATCGGCCGTCGCGCTCCAGCACACGGGTTCAGCCCGGATCCGGCCGCAGCGGCGCGGTCAACTCGGCCCGCTCCCCCCGGCGGCCCCCCGAGGGGGTTCGAGCGGCGGAGCCGCCACCGCGCAGTACGTGTGGCACTCCGGGTGGCAGGCCCCGGGCGCGGGGTTCCGCACGGTCGCCCAGGCCACGACGGCGCCCACCGCGAACGCCCCCGCGCACCAGCCCATCGCCCGCCCGAACGCCGCGTCGAACTCGACCGCCGAGCGGTACGACTCCGGCCCCATGCCCGCCAGCAGCGGCAGCGCCGCCACCGCGAGCAGCCCGGCCACGCGGGCCGCGGCGTTGTTGATGCCGCTGGCCAGGCCCGCCCGGCCCGGGTCCACCGAGGACAGCACGGTCGCCGTCAGCGGAGCCACCAGGGCCACCAGTCCCATGCCCATCACGGCCATCGCCGGCAGCACGTCCCCCACGTACGAGGCGTCCGGCCCCACCCGCAGCATCAGCAGCGCCGCGGCCGCGCACAGCAGGGGCCCGGCCGTGAGCGGGATCCGCGGCCCGATCCGCTCGCCGAGCTCGCCCGAACGCGCCGACAGCAGCAGCATCAGCAGCGTGGTCGGCAGCATCGCCGCCCCGGCGGCCAGCGCCGAGAACCCGGACACCACCTGGAGCTGGAGCACGACGAGGAAGAAGAACCCGGAGATCGCCGCATACACGCACAGGGTCACCAGATTGACGGCCGTGAACTGCCGGGAGCGGAAGATGTCCGGAGGCAGCATCGGATCCGCCCGCCGCCGCTCCAGCCGGACGAACGCGACCGCGAGCAGGACGCCGCCCACCGCCGCGGCGATCACCGGCGCCGACGCCGCCTGGGCCTCGATGAGCGCGTACGTGAGCAGCGCCAGCGAGGCCGCCCCCAGTACCGCACCGGCCACGTCGAACCGGCCGTGCGCCGTCGGATCCCTCGATTCCGGTACGTGCCGCAGCGCCACCGGCACGCACACCGCGGCCAGCGGCACGTTCAGCAGGAACACCCAGCGCCAGCCGGGCCCGTCCACCAGCCAGCCGCCGAGGAACGGCCCCACCGCAGCCCCCACCCCGCCCAGCCCCGACCACAGGCCCACGGCCCGTCCCCGGTCCTGGCCCCGGATCGAGCCCTGGATCAGCGCGAGCGAACCGGGCATGAGCAGCGCCCCGCCGACGCCCTGCAGCGCGCGGGCGGCGACCAGCACCCCGGCGTTCGGCGCGATCCCGCAGAGCAGGGAGCCCACCGCGAACCAGACGACGCCCAGCACGAACACGCGCCGCCGCCCGAAGCGGTCGCCGAGCGCCCCGCCGGCGAGGATCAGCCCGGACAGGGTCAGCAGATAGGCGTTGACCGTCCACTGGAGCACGGCCAGATCCGCGCCGAGGTCCTCACCGATGCGCGGCAGCGCCACGTTGACCACGGTCGAGTCCAGCATCGCCATGCTCGACCCGAGCACCGTGGTCAGCAGGATCCACCGGCCCCGCGCCGACGCGATCGCGACATCGGGACCCCCGGGAGCGCCGGGATCACCGGAACCGGCGGGTGCGGTCATGCCCCCAGGCTGGCGCGCCCGGCCGCGAAAGGCCACCCGGAGGCACCATCCCGAGGACGCCGCGGGGCGGGCGGACCGGCATTCGAGTGGCCGGCGCGCGGACTCCGGCGCGACGGGCCCCGGGGCCGGTGCGCGGCTCGTTAGCGTGGCTGACCATGACGCTCCTGAGCGACCAGGCCGATGACATCCGGGCCCTCGTGGCGGCCGCCGACCCCGGGGCGGTGTGGGCCTTCGGGGACTCAGGCGGCGTCCACGCGGGCTCGCACGACGGGGGCACCGTCCTGGACGCGGGCGGGCTGCGCGGGGTGCTGGCCCTCTGGCCGGTGATCGGGAGCCTCGTCGACGAGGGCTCCCTCCGGCTGCACACCCCGATCGCGGCCTACGGGGACACGGACGCTCCCGCCGGGACCACCGCCCACCACCTCCTCACCCACCCCGCCGGGACCGCCGACCTCACCCGGCTCGCCGAACGGATCTCCGGCAGCCCCCTCGGCGAGCTCGCCGCCGCCCGGATCTGGGGCCCCCTCGGCATGACCGCCACCCGGTTCGCCGACGGCACCCTGTACGCGCCCCTCACCGACCTCGTCCGCTTCCTGAGCCACCTCCTCGCACCGGAGCCCGAACGGGAGCCGGAGCCGGTCCCGGGGCCGGGCCCTGGACGGGACCCGGGGTCGGGCCCTGGACGGGACCCGCGGCCGGGCCCTGGACGGGACCCGCGGCCGGGCCCCGGATCGGGCCCCGGGCCGGAAGGGCGGGAGCAGCCGCCCGGCCCTCCGGCACCCACCCGCGCCTGGACCGCCGAGTCCCTCCGCATCCGCACCGGCGAACTCACCCCCGCCCGGGGCCTCCTCTGGCACCCCGCCCCCCAGGGCGTCTGGACCCACCCGGCCCCGGCGGACGACGGCCCGGCCGTATGGATCTCCCCGCGCCTCCACCGGTGGGCGCTCCTCGTGCCGACGGCCGCCGCGCAGCGGCCCCTGCGCTCCGCCTTCCGCGACGCCGCCTTCCAGCGGACCGGCGCTCGCGCACTCCCGGGGTGGGACGTACGGTGATGCCGATGTCACCGACCGTCGTTGTCCCGGCTGCGGAGGTACACGCATGCGTACGGTCCAAGGGGCCGCCCTGGACGGGCTGAGAGCCCGCGTACGGGCCCTCGGCGCGGAAGCTCCGGACCGGCGGGCACCCGCCGCCCCCACCTTCGGCGCCCGCCTGCGGGGCTTCGTCCGTACGGGCACACCACGCGCGACCGCCGCCGCCCTGCGCGCCCTGCGGGCCCGCCGGGGCGATGCGCCCGCCCTCCTGCGCACCCGGTCCGGCCGCACCTTCCTCGTCCTGCTCGACCCCCGCGACCTCGACCGCTTCTACGCCGAACCCGTGAGCCTCCTCGCGGCCGATCCGCCGGAGAAGTGCCGGGGCCCGGCCTCCGAGGAGCCCGCCGGCATCGGCTGCTCCCGCGGCGAACTGCGCGCCCAGCGGCGCCGGATCAACGAGGAGACGCTCGTCCCGGGCATCCCCGTACACCCCTCCTGCGGCACCTTCCTCGCGGCAGTCGCCGCGGAAGCCCCCCACCTGACCGCCGCCCGCACCCTCGACCTCGTACGCGCCCGGCACGCGGTGCACCGCGCGGCCCGCAGGATCGTGCTCGGCGAGGACGCCGCCTGCGACGAGGAGCTCGCGGGCTGGCTGCGCCAACTGCGCGGCGGCCGGGCCCGGTCCGCCCGCACCGTGTACGCCAAGGCCCACACGCGCATCCAGCAGTACGCCGCCCACGCGGGCGACGACACCCTCGTCGGCCGGGCCACCCGCCGCGCGGACCCGGCAGGCGCCCTCGACCCGCTGCGCCAGGCGCACCACTGGCTCCTCGCCATGGACGCCGTACCGGGAACGCTGCTGCGCACCCTGCTCCTGCTCGGCGCGCACCCGGCGGAACAGGACGCGGCCGCCGCGGAAGCCGCGCGGGGCGGGGACGCCGGCGAACTGCCGCGCCTGCGGGCCTGCGTCCGGGAGGCCCTGCGGCTGTACCCGGTGGTGCCCGACCTGATCCGCGTCACCCGCGCCGAGACCGAGTGGCGGGGCGTGCGCTACCCGCCGGGCACCTCCGTACTGCTGCCCGCCGCCTTCCACCAGCGCGATCCCGAACGGGTGCCGGCCGCGCACGTGTTCGTCCCGGGCCGGTGGAAGAACCCCGAAGCCGACCAGGACATCCGGATCGCCCCCTTCAGCCACGGCGGCGGCCGCTGCCCGGGCGACCAGCTCGGCCTGATGATCACTGCGGCGTTCGCCGCGGAGGTCCTCCGGGGCCACCGGCTCGCCGCCGGCCGGCCGGTCCTGGACCCGGTGGGCCCACTGCCCGCCACGCTCGACCCGGGTGCCATCCGGGTCACCCTCACCCGGCGCTGACGGCGGCTCCCGTCCCCGGACCCGCCCGCCGCGGTGCCCCGCCGTCCCCGATTCCTCCCCACCCGCTTGCCCTCACCCCCTTGTCCTCCGCTTCCCCTGGCCGACCTCAAGAGGAACCCATGCCCGACGCCGCGACCGCGTCCTCGTCTTCCTCGTCGTACCCGCCGTCCCCGCCCCCCGGCCCGGACGCCGATCTCCTCGACGCCCTGTGCCGCGCGCTCGCCGAGGCCGCCGACGCGGTCGGCGAGGCCGCCCGAGACGCCTCCGCACTCGCCCTCGGCCGCCGGCTCTCCGCCGCGGCCCTCGCCCGGGGCGGCGCACGCCGGCTCGGCTGGCGCACCCTGCTGCGCACCCTCACCGACCCCGCGGGGCTCGGCTGGGCCCCGCGGGGCCGGGGCGTGGCGGGGGTGGGCCGGATCGCCGGGGTCCTGACGGGCCGCGAAAGCCTCGCGATCAGCATTGCGGTCTGCGGGCTCAGGGCCCGGATCCGGGCGGCGGGCACATCCTGCCCCGAACTCCTCGCCGACCCGGGCGCGGCCGCCGTCCTCACCGCGGTCCGGGAGGGCCGGCAGGCCGACGCGGTCCGGCTGTTCCGGCGGATCGTGCGGGACCAGGGCGCCGAGCACGCCTTCGCGCTGCTGTCCCCGTACTTCGCCGACATCCTCGCCTGGAGCGCCCTGACGGACGTCAACCCCTTCAACGACCACGCCGGCTGGCAGGTCGCCACCGGGCGGGCGCAGACGGCCGAGCCGCTCCTCGGGCTCGGCGCCGCCTTCCTCGCCTTCTGCGACCGGGGCCGGGGCCTGTCGGAACGGCCCGCGGGGCGTTCCGCCGAGCCGGCTGCCCGGCCCGCCTCCAGGCCGTACGCCCGGCAGCCCGCCTGGCTGTCCGCCGTACAGCCGGCCCGCTCCCGGCAGTACGCCGCCCGCCGCCGGGCTGCCGCGCAACTGCCCCGGCGGGCCCCGCGTCCGGTGTCCGGCGGCCCGCCCGGCCTCTGCGACCACGCCGCCGCGCTGCGTTCGCACGCGGTCCGGCTGCGTGCGACGGCCGCCGCGCCGGGCTGGCACGGCCCCGGGACGGACGCGCTGCGCGCCGAGGTGGCGGGCCTCGCCGACCGCTGCACGACGGCGGCCGACGGCCTCGCCCTGGCCGCCGTGCAGCTGCAGGACGGGCTGCAGGACGGGTGACGGCGGCGGCGCGGTGCAGGGGCCTGCCGCTCAGCTCTCGCCGGCGCGCAGCCGGCGCAGGGCAGCCAGCGCCCGTTCCGTGACGTCCTCCGGGGATCCGGACACGTCGACGGCGACGCCGGGTTCGTCCGGCCGGAGCGGCTCCAGGGCGGCGAACTGGGAGTCCAGCAGGGTGGTGGGCATGAAGTGCCCCTTGCGGGCCGCCATCCGCTTCTCGATCAGCGGGCGGTCACCGGTGAGGTGGACGAACACCGCCCCGGGCGCCGCCGCGCGCAGCCGGTCCCGGTACACGCGCTTGAGGGACGAGGCCGCCACCACCCCGCCGCTCCGCCGGGCGCTGTTGCGGATCCACTCGCCGATGGCGTCCAGCCACGGCCACCGGTCGGCGTCGTCCAGCGGGGTGCCGGCGGACATCTTGGCCACGTTGGCCGCGGGGTGGAAGGCATCGCCCTCCGCATACGGGACGCCCAGGGCCTCCGCGAGCAGTTGGCCCACGGTCGTCTTGCCCGTGCCGGCCACGCCCATCACCACAATGACGCGCTGGGTGCTCACGTCCACCTCGCTGCTCTCGTCGACATCGGTCCGTACGACACCACTGAAGCGCATTTCCCGCCGCCGTGGCCCGCTCCACGGTGCCGGTGCGGTCACCCGCACCGGCACCCCGCACCGGCACGGGTCAGGCGTCGAGCACGGCGATCTCGATCCCGCTCAGCCGCTCCGGCTCCGCGACGATGTCGATCGCGGTGATCAGCCCGTCCTCGACGGTGAAGCGGAGCACCAGGAACAGCTGTCCGTACGGCGCCATCGCGAGGCCGACCACGCCGTCGACCAGTGCGGTCTGCGTGGCCAGGGCGCGCTGCATGGCGGCCATCGCACCCGTGGCCACGGGGACCGCGCCGTTGACGACGATCGGCCGCGGGGAGGGGCCGACCGCCGTGTCGGCGGTGAGCACCACACCGGGGTGCAGCAGGGTGACCAGCGCGTCGAAGTTCCCGCCGCGGGTGGCGGCCAGGAAGGCGTCCACGACGGCCCGCTGACGGGTCAGATCGGCATCGGGAACCAGCGGCACGCCCTTGACGCGGCGCCGCGCGCGGCTGGCGAGCTGCCGGGTCGCGGCCGGGGTCTTCTCGACCATCGCGGCGATCTCGTCGAAGGACACGGAGAACATGTCGTGCAGGACGAACGCGAGCCGCTCGGCCGGTGCCAGCTTGTCGAGCACGACCAGCAGCGCCAGCCCGACCGAGTCGGCCATCACCGCCTCCTGCTCGGGGTCGACCCCGTCCTCGCGGACGGCGGCCGGGTCGGTCGGGTAGGCGTCGATGGAGTCCTCGCGCCGGCTCTGGCGGCTGCGCAGCATGTTCAGGCACACCCGCGACACGACCGTGGTCAGCCAGCCCCCGAGGTTCTCGACCTCACTGGTGTCGGAGCGGTCCAGGCGCAGCCAGGCCTCCTGGACGGCGTCGTCGGCCTCGCTGAGCGAACCGAGCATCCGGTAGGCCACTGCTCTGAGGTGAGAGCGGTGCTCCTCGAAGCGCTCCGTCAGTTTCGAGCTCTCGTCCACTTGTTCCCTTCCTCCCCTAAGCGGATGGTGATCAAAGTAGACCATCGGCATTTCGCCGATACGGCGGCGCGAGAACGGGAGTTGGGGCCGGAAGCGGTGGTCCGGGCAGGTCGCCGGCGCCGGACGGTCCTTCGGCGCCCGGCATAATGGCGCCGGACAGCCGAAGCGAGTGAGCGAGCGAGACGCCGGGCCGAAGAACGGCCCGGCAGGAGAGGGAGCCCCTGATGGATGTGCAGCACTTCGAGCGGATCACCGCATTCATCGAAGCGCGGCTCACCCCGCTGTTCGACGCGGAGACGGGGAGCGAGTACGGCTTCTCCATGGACGACACCGGCCGCGCGCTGCGGGCGCTGCGCAATGCCGTCCTCGAGGCTTCGGCGATCAAGGGCCTGCTGGAGAAGCGCGCGTCGGCCGACCCGGCCATGCGCCGCGTCATCGACCAGTCGGTGGAGCACAACTGGGACGTGCTGCGCGGGATCGCCCGCCAGTGGGAGGACCACGCCGACTTCCGCCACGAGTTCAAGCACCACGCCTGGGAGCTCGACCACCACCACCACGACGTGGTCTCCGCGGAGGCCTGATCCCCCGGCACGCCGTGACGGCCGCCCCTGCGCGGATCACGCGGAGGGTTCGGCCGCCGCGCGGGGTGTGGTCTGCTGGACCGCCCAGCCGTTGCCGTCGGGGTCCGAGAAGTAGACGAAGGACCCCCAGGGCATGTCCTGGATCTCGGTGATCTCGATGCCCCGGCCCCGCAGGTCGGCGTACGCCTCCTCGATGTCGGCGACGACGACCTGCATGTTGTCCAGCGATCCCGGGGCCATCCGGGTGAGCCCCTTGCCGATCGCGATCGAGCAGGCCGACCCCGGCGGGGTCAGCTGCACGAAGCGGATCTCCTCGCTCACCGTCACGTCGTGGTCGGCGTTGAAGCCGATCCGCTCGTAGAAGGCCTTGGCCCGGTCCACATCGGTGACGGGTACGGCGACCAGCTCCAGCTTGATGTCCATCACAGCATCATGCGCCAGGGGCCGGGACGCCGCCGCCCGGAGCGGTCGCCCCGTCATCCGGGACCGGGACGCCGTCACCCGGGACCGGGACGCCGCCGCCCGGAGCCGCGTCCGCCGCCGCGAACTGGGTCCGGTACAGCTCCTCGTAGCGTCCCCGCGCCGCCAGCAGCTCGGTGTGCGTGCCCCGTTCCACGATCCGGCCGTCCTCGACGACCAGGATCAGGTCCGCCGCCTGCACGGTCGACAGCCGGTGCGCGATCACCACCGCGGTCCGGCCCGCGAGGGCCTCGCCCAGGGCCTCCTGCACCGCCGCCTCCGAGGTGGAGTCCAGGTGGGCCGTGGCCTCGTCGAGGACCACCACCCGCTGCCGGGCGAGCAGCAGCCGGGCGATGGTCAGCCGCTGCCGTTCGCCGCCCGACAGGCGGTAGCCGCGCTCGCCGACGACCGTGTCCAGCCCGTCGGGCAGCGAGGCGACGAGGCCGTCCAGGCGGGAGCGCCGCAGGGCCTCCCAGATCTCCTCCTCGGTGGCACCGGGCCGGGCCAGCAGCAGGTTCGCCCGTACGGACTCGTGGAAGAGGTGCCCGTCCTGGGTGACCATGCCGAGGGTCTCGCGGATCGAGTCGGCGGTGAGGTCCCGTACGTCGATCCCGCCGAGCCGGACCGCGCCCGCGTCCGCGTCGTACAGCCGCGGCAGCAGCTGCGCGATGGTCGACTTGCCGGCGCCGGACGAGCCCACCAGGGCGATCATCTGGCCGGGCTCCGCGCGGAAGGACACCTCGTGCAGCACCTGCGTCCCGCCCCGGGTGTCGAGGGTGGCGACCGACTCCAGCGAGGCGAGCGAGACCTTGTCGGCGGAGGGGTAGCCGAAGGACACCGCGTCGAACTCCACGGTCACCGGCCCGTCCGGCACCCGACGGGCCTCCGGCTTCTCGGCGATCAGCGGCTTCAGGTCGAGGATCTCGAAGACCCGCTCGAAGCTGACCATGGCGCTCATCACCTCGACGCGGGCGCCCGCGAGCGCGGTGAGCGGGGCGTACAGCCGCGTCAGGAGGAGGGCGAGGGCGACGACGGAACCGGCGTCCAAGGTCCCGCGCAGTGCATAGAAGCCGCCGAGGCCGTAGACGAGCGCGAGGGCCAGGGCGGAGACCAGGGTGAGGGCCGTGATGAAGGCCGACTGGGCCATCGCCGTACGGATCCCGATGTCGCGCACCCGTGCCGCCCGCGCCCGGAACTCGGCGGACTCGTCCGCGGGCCGCCCGAAGAGCTTGACCAGCGTCGCACCGGGAGCGGAGAAGCGTTCCGTCATCTGGGTGCCCATCGCCGCGTTCAGCGCCGAGGCCTCCCGCTGCATCGCGGCCATCCGCGCGCCCATCCGGCGGGCCGGCAGCACGAACACGGGCAGCAGCACCAGCGCGAGGAGGGTGATCTGCCAGGAGATGCTCAGCATCACGGCCAGTGTGAGCAGCAGGGTCACGGTGTTGGCGACCACGCCCGACAGGGTGTTGCTGAAGGCCCGTTGGGCACCGATCACGTCGTTGTTGAGCCGGCTGACCAGGGCGCCCGTCCGGGTGCGGGTGAAGAAGGCGACCGGCATCCGCTGCACGTGGTCGAAGACCGCCGTCCGCAGGTCCAGGATCAGCCCCTCGCCGAGGGTCGCGGACAGCCTGCGGGTCAGCAGCCCCAGCCCCGCCTCGGCGACGGCGATCAGGGCGATGAGCAGGGCGAGGCGGACGACCGTGTCACCGTCCCGCCCGGCGACGATGGCATCGACGACCCGGCTCGCGAGCACCGGGGTGGCCACCGCGAGCAGGGCGGTGACCACGCTCAGCAGCAGGAAGAAGGTGAGCCCGCGGCGGTGCGGGCGGGCGAAGGCGGCGACGCGGCGCAGGCTCGCCCGGGAGAGCGGGCGACGGTCCTGCTGGGCGTTGATCGCGCTGTGGAGCGAGGTCCAGGCGGTGACTTCCATGTCCATGGCCCGAAACGCTATTGCCTCAACCAAACTTGAGGTCAAGGGCTTCACCGAGACACCGCAAGTCCCCAACGAAAACAAGCCAGTTGACTGGAGAAACACCCTCCGGCGATCATTCCCGCGGCAGATCCGTCCATCCTCGGGGGACCCGTGAACACCGTGCGCCGCAAGATCGCAGCCATCGTCGGATCCATCGGCCTGGCCCTCACCCTCGGCCTGGTCACAGCCGGCAGCGCCCACGCCGGCTCCAACGGCCAGCAGATCATGATCCTCAACAACGGCATGACCGCGAAGACCGTCCTGGTCTGGGGCAGCGACCAGAACGGCAACTCCGTCAGGCAGTGCTTCTCCATCTCGGGATACCAGACCTGGATCTCCGGATGGTGGTGGAAGGGCAGCATGTCGGTCTACTTCTACGACGACTCCACGAATTGCAGCAACAACAACCCCAACAACAGAAGCTACTCGTGGAACGTGGACATCCCCGCGACTTCCAGCAACGACTGGCAGGCCATCGGGCGGCCCGGCAACACCACGCTCGACAACATCAACCGGCAGATCGACTTCTACGACAACCGGCACGTCGCCAACTCCGTGAAGGTCGTCGGTTACAACCAGAACGGCACCCTCACCGAAGGCTGTTGGTCGACGCCCGGATGGAACACGCAGTTCAACGGCTGGTGGTGGAAGTTCGGTCCGACCCTCTACCTCTACAGCAGCAGCAACTGCACCGGCAGCTACAACTCGACCGTCAAGACCGGCATGGGCGGGCGTGACGGAACCTGGTACGGCGCCACGAACTGACCCGGTGCCCTTGGAGGGGACGCCCAACGTGCGCCCCCTCCAAGGGAAATGGCGGAGCCCCACCCGCTGTCGGTGCCCGGTGGCATCATCGGTCCATGACGCAGGGATCCGAGTCAGTCCGCTTCGACAAGAGCACCACCGACACCGTCCTGCACCGCTTCGAGCAGTGGGCGCGCGAAACCCCCGACGGGCTCGCCGTCGTCGCCGGCCACGAGAGCTTCACCTACGAGCAGCTCGACACGGACGCCAACCGGCTGGCGCACCACCTGCTCGCCTCCGGCCTGCCGCCCGGAGGCCTCGTCGCGATCGGCACCACCCGCCAGGCCGAACTCCTCATCGCCCTCCTCGCCGTCCTCAAGGCCGGCGGTTCCTACACCGTCGTCGACGTCGACGCACCGCGCACCGGACGGCTCCAGCTCACCGCCGTCGAGCCCTTCGCGCTGCTCACCCGGGCCGCGCAGGAAGCGGGGCTCGACAACGGGAGCGGCCTGCGGGTGATCCGCCTGGAGGAGCAGACCGCCGCCGTCGCACGGCAGCCCGCCGGGCCGCCCGGGGCCGCGGCGCACGCCGGGACCGCTGCGGTCCTGTTCACCGCCGGAGCGGAGCCCCGGGCCGTACCCACCAGCCATACGACGTTGCTCGCCGCGTACGAGGGGTGGGCCGAAGTGGCCCGGCCGGCCCCCGAGGACCGACACCTGATCACGGCCGGAGCAGCCCTCACCGACTTCGCCGCGGGCTGGACCCGGGCCCTGTGCTCCGGCGGCACCCTCGTCCTCCCCGTCATCTCCCCCTGGAAGCCCGAGGACCTGCGGAGTGCGATCGACGGCGAACGCGTCTCCGTCCTGCACACCGACCCGGCCGGCGCCGAACGGCTCCTCGTGCGCGGGGCGAAACGCGCACCCGGGATTCCCCGGAGCCGGGGCACGCTCGGGGCGGACTTCGGGGCCCTGCGCCTGCTCGCCCTCACCGGGGACCGGGTCTTCCTCGACGAGCTGGACGCCCTCCAGTCGCGGTTGCGGCCGGGCGTACGGGTGCTGGTCGTCTACGGCCCGGCGGAGACGGCCGGAATCGGCACCCACTTCGAACTTCCGCAACTGCGCGGCCCGGTCGACGAACCGTACGGCCTCTCGCTGCTCGGCCTTCCCTTCCCCGGCTGCGCTGTGGACGTCCGGGACGGGCAGATACGGCTCACGCCGCCCGGGGGCGGCGACGCGATCCCCACGGGGGACCTCGGGCTGCTCCGCCCGGACGGCCTGCTGGAGTTCCGCGGCCGGATCCGGGACCGGATCGCCGTGCCGGGCGGCACCCTCGACCCCTATCCGGTCGAGGCCGCGATCCGGAGCCACCCCGGCGTCGGCCGGGCGGCCGTCACCGCGGTCGAGGACGGCACAGGGGCCCGGCGGCTCGTCGCGTACCTCGCCCCGCCGCCCGGTGACGAGATCGCCTGGGACGCGGCCGCCGCACTGCCGGACATCGGAGGAGTGCGCGACCACCTCGCGGGCGTCGTCCTCAAGGCGGAGACCCCGCGCAGCGTCATCAAGCTGCGAGCCCTGCCGCGCGGCAGGGCCGGCCAGGAGGACCGGACGGCCCTGCCGCTGCCGGCCCGGCACGTCCCCGAGGCGGTGGCCCGGCCCAACAAGTTCGGCGGCGTGGCGCAGGCCGCCGGGGATCCGGGCGGCTGCGCCTTCGGATGCATGGCGGCGGTGGTGGGCTTCGTCGCCCTGCTGCTCACGAACGTGCTGTGGCCCGGCTCGACGGACCTCAGCGGGGTGCCCAACCCCTGGGCGGCCCTCTTCTTCATCCTCTACGTGTGCGAGGTGCTCGCCTTCGGCGCCGGAGTGCTGTTCCTGATCAACGGGCACCGCAGGATGAAGCACCGCAAGCTGGGCCGGCGGCGCACCAGGGCCGCCCATCTCGCCGCGAGCTACCTGCTCCTGGCCTGGTGGCCGCAGGACAACCTCTACCGGCTGGCGGCCAAGCAGGACTGGCCGCAACAGGCACTCCTCGTCTACCTGTTCAACGTTCCGCTGATGATCGCGGGCCTCATCGTGGCCGTGTTCCTCGCCAGGAAGC
Source organism: Streptomyces sp. NPDC085524 (assembly GCF_044541755.1). NCBI lineage: Bacteria > Bacillati > Actinomycetota > Actinomycetes > Kitasatosporales > Streptomycetaceae > Streptomyces > Streptomyces sp. NPDC085524. The sequence goes on along the minus strand of NZ_JBITTH010000010.1, from coordinate 159,595 downwards.
CGGACGACCCCTTCCACTTCGACCCCGAGGAGGAAGAGGACTAGAGCGGGGCCGGCGGGCCGAACAGGGCGTCCACCGCCCGCGCCGCGGCCCGCACCCGCGCTTCCGCCGCGTCCAGGACCTCCCTGCTGTGCGCGGCCACCAGCACACCCAGCCAGGGCGACGGTTCGAACGCCCCCGTCGGGATCGCGGGGACGAACACCGCCCCGAGCCGCGCGCACTCCCGGGCCAGGTCCGCGCACAGCTCGTCCAGCTGGGCTTCGGGCAGCCGTGCGCCCAGCTCCACCCGGTCGACGATCCGTACGAGGTGCCCCGCGCCCCGCAGCGCGTCGAGCCGGGCCGCCACCATGAAGGCGACGGACGGCCCGGTCAGCCGCAGGTTCGTCTCGGTCGGCGCGAGCCGCCGCCCCCCGTCGGCCACGAAGTCCACGTCGAACCAGCCCCGGTAGCCGGCCGCCGCCAGCTCGCGGCCCACGGCCCCGCCGAAGGCCGTCAGGGGCTTCTCCGCCCACTCGGGCACCACCCCGGGCCCGACGGTGGCGCCCGCGTAGCAGCCGTCCCGCACCTCCATCACCGCCCCGCCGACCTCGTGCACGCGGCCGTCGGCGCCCACGAAGCCGTCGTAGGTGAGGTCGCGCGGACCGTCCTCCCGCGCCGGGCCCTCGACGTACTCCTCCACCAGCAGCGGGCCGCGCGGCAGCCGCCGCACCAGGGCGCGGGCCCCGCCTGCCGCCCGCACCCGCTCGGGCGTGACCACCGTCGTGCCCGAACCCCCGACGCCGTGCTCCGATTTCAGAACGGTGCTTTTCCCCGCCCTGGCCCGGTCGGACAGCAGCCGGACCGCCGCCCGCCGGGTGGCGGCCCGCCACTGCGCGGGGAGCCGGATCCCCGGATGCCCGCCCTCCGCCAGGATCCGGCCGAACAGCTCGTGCGCCGCCGACTTCGACTCGTACCGCAGCTGCCCGGGCCGCCACGGCCGGCCCGTCAGCTCCCCGAACGGCCGCGTCAGCCCCCACGGTACGAGCGGCAGCCCGGCCCCCGTCAGCCGTGCGGCGAGCGCGGGCCGCGCGCGCACCGCGTCGAGCAGCCCCGGACCCCGCTCCACCAGCCCGTCGTACACCTCGACCTCCGACCAGCCCAACTCGCGGCCCACCAGGTCGGTCCAGCCCCGCGGCACCGCCCGCGGCAGCACCAGCACGGCAGGGTCGGGGCTGTAGAAGGCGGCCAGGCACGCGTAGTGGTGGGCGGGCCGCTGCTCCCCGTCCAGGGTGGCATCGGCGAACTGGGCGTTGAACTCCGCGACATTGCCCAGGTGCACGGCCCGGCCGCCGCCGGTCCACTCCCGCGCCCAGGCGGCGAGCGGGGCGGGGGCCGCCTCGAAGGGCACGAGGGCGTACGGCTCCGCACCGCCGCCCCGGCCCTGGTCCGCACCGCCGCCCCGGCCCTGGTCCGCACCGCCGTCCGCCGCGGCCCGCGCACCCATCGCCCGGTAGAACCCGGCCGCGTGCGGATCGGAGTCGATGGCCAGGCGGCGCACCCCCAGCGCCACCGCCCGCCGCAGGGCGTCCCGGTACAGCAGCCGCCCCACGCCCCGCCCGATGGCCGCCGGCTCGACGAAGAGCAGCCCGAGCACGGCGTGCGGGGGAGCGCCCTCGAGGGAGGCGAGTCCGAGCACCGCCCCGCGTTCGTCCTCGGCCACCACGACCCGGCGGGCCGCCACGTCCCCGGCGCGGATCCGCAGTTCCGCGGCGCACGCCGCGAGGAAGCCGGCGTCGTACCCCCAGTACGCCTTGGACCGCATCACCAGCCCGGTCAGGGCCTCCGCCTCGTCCGCCCGCGCAGGCCTGACCTTTACCAATTGCCGACCTCCCCATGGTCCACCGATGGGCCGTGCGATACATTCGGCCAGCCCACGGCACATGTTTATCCCACCCACGCGGAGACAGGCTTCTCAATGAGCGACATCGTCAACGGACTTGGACGCACCAGCGCCTACGGTGCCCTCGGCCTGGTCCTGCTGATCCTCGGCATCGTCCTGGTGGACGTCCTGACGCCCGGGAAGCTGCCCAAGCAGATCTGGGAGGAGCGCAACCGCAACGCGGCCGTCCTGCTCAGCTCCGCGCTCCTGGGCATCGGCGGCATCGTCTTCACCACGATCTGGACCACGTACGACGACTTCGCCAAGGGCCTGCTGTCGACGGCGGCCTTCGGCGTGCTCGGCCTGGTCCTGATGGCGGTGGCCTTCCTCGTGCTCGACCTGGTCACCCCCGGCAAGCTCGGCGCCATCGTGGTCGACCCGGAGCCCCACCCGGCGGTCTGGGTCACGGCCTCCTGCAACCTCGCCGTGGCCGCCATCGTGGCCGCCTCGATCGCCTGACGCCCGCACCGCGTACGACAGGACGAGAGCGCCGCTCCCCGGAGGGAGCGGCGCTCTCGCCTATCCGCCGCCGCCATGCCTATGCCAGGCCCAGCGCGAACACCGCGAACCCGGCCGCCAGCAGCCCCGCCACGGTCCGCCGCACCACCCGGCCCCCGCGCACGGCCCGCGGCGGCTCCTCGAACCGGCGCGCGTAGCGGGCGATGACGACCAGCAGCACCGCGAACACCGGCATCCACGCCACCCGCGCCGCGATCCACCCCACGCTGTCCGGGGCCGTGGTCAGCCCCGCCAGCCCGCCCACGAAGGAGCCGGGAACGGCCGCGGCCAGCATGGCCGTCTGGTGCCAGCACAGGATCGTCATCGCACACAGGTTGATCACGACCACCGGCGCCCACACGGCGGGCCGCGCCAGCAGGGCGGCCAGCCTGTCGCGCAGCAGGATCGCGGCGCCCGACTGGGCCGCGGCCAGGGCCGGCACCAGCAGCGACGGCGGGTGCGAGTTGGTGCGCGCCGCGCCCGGCACGCCCACCATCGACGCCGGGTAGTGGAAGACCGCCAGCAGCACCGCGAACAGCAGGGTCCCGCCGGCCAGCAGCAGCCAGGCCCCGCGCCTCCCGATCCTGCGCTCGCCCCACGAGACGCCCAGCTGGTACGCGAACATCCAGCCCGGCAGGATGTTCAGCAGGGACAGCCAGGACGGCACGGAAGCGGACAGCGGCCCGTAGCGCAGGAAGTCCACCACCGCGACCGAACCGAGCAGCGGGGCCGCCGCCCAGCCGCCGAGCCGGTTCGCCGCCCGCACGCAGTACGGGGTCAGCGCGGTGATCACCACGTACACCCCGACGAACCACAGCGGCTGGATCACCAGCGTCGCCCCGGTCCGCAGCGTGGCCTCCGGCACCCCGGCGGCGTACAGCAGGGGCGCGGCGAGCGCCCACACGGCGGTCACCCCGAGCACGGGCCGCCCCAGCCGGACGATCCGGCCCTTCAGCCAGGCACCGGCCGACCCCTTGCGGCGGTTGAAGGAGAGCGCCGAGGCGTACCCGCCGACCAGGAAGAAGATGCCCAGCATCTGGAGCACCCAGCTCGCCGGGGCGAGCGCGCCGAAGGCCGACAGGGGGCTGGCGTTGTGCAGGCCTCCGTCCGCGTCGAGGGTGAAACCGCCGAGCAGCCAGTGGCCGGTCGGCACGGCGAGCAGCGCCAGGGCGCGCAGCCCGTCGACGGCCCGGTCGCGATGGGCGGGGGTCTGCCGGTCGATCCGCTCGGCGGCCCGCCTCAAGGTGGTGAGGGTGCTCATCGGACCTCTCCCTTCGCGATGGCGGCGAAGGCCGCGAGGGACTGGGTGCCGGGCGAGAAGTAGCCGGTGTGGCCCTGCACGTCGGCGGCGGGCACCCGGCGGGCGCCGAAGGCGGGGGAGGTGGGGTCGGCGCCGTGGCCGAACCCCGCGAACCGGACGTTCGGGACGTCGGCGATCCAGTCGGAGGGTCCCCGGGCCGCCCACACGCGGGCGCGGGTTCCGAGGGCGGCGGCGGTGTCGGCGCGCATGCCGGGGGAGCCGAAGGCCACGATGTCGGTGGCGTCGGTGTTGCGGGCGGCGAGCCCGCAGACCACCGAGCCGTAGCTGTGGCAGAAGAGCACCGGGTCGGGTACGCCGACCGCGTCCAGCCCCGCGGTGAAGCGGGCCAGCCGGGCCGCCCCCGCCCCGGCCAGCCGGCCGCCGGCCACGTCCCGGCCGACGCCGACCGGGGTGGTGTACCCGGTCCACGCGATCACGGCAACGTCCCCGGAGCCCCCGACCCCGGTGGCCCCGCCCCCGGTGGCCGCGCGCAGGGCCCGGGCCATCCCGGCGGGCCCGGTGTACGCCCTGCGCGCCGCGCCGTGCGACGTGGCGTCGTTGTCCGAGCCGGGCACGATCACCGATACGTGCGGAGCCCGCTCCAGATCCCCGAACACCTCGGCGACCTGCCCCCGGCCGCGCGGATCGAAGGCCAGGAGCTGTCGGCCCGGCGCCGCGAGAGAGGCGTACCGGGCCTCACCCGTCGCCGCGACGGCGATCCGGTTGGCCTCGTACCGCAGGGCGAGAGGCGCCCCGTCCAGGTTCCCCAGTACCAGCGGGTGCGACCGTACGAGCGCCTGCCGCGCGGAGTCGTCCAGCCCGGCGAAGAACCGGGCCACCTCCGCCGGGGTGGCACCCGCCGGATCGGGCAGCGCCCGGCCGGACACCGAGTCCGCCCGCCAGGCGGCGGCACCCGGCGGCGGCCCGGTGACCGCGCGCAGGCCGTCCCCGGACGCCCATCCCGCGGTCCCCGCGACGACGGCCACCGCGAGCGCGGCCGTGACCACCGTCCTTCCGAAGCGGCGCATGCCCCTTCTCCCTTCCTCGTGGCGAGCCTCGTGACGGGGAGGAAGGTAGGAAGGAGGTACCGCGGCCGACGTCGCACCGGGGAGCCAAGTCGGATGTCATACCCCGGTAGGGGGTGGAGGAGACGGCAGCGGACCGGGACTTGGTCCGCTCGGCCCAAGGGCAGCCGTCCGGTCGTCGTCGGGCGGGAGTTCGGGCTGGTCATCAGCCTGTTCACGCGGCCCGGCCACGGGCCCGGTGCGGGTGTCGAGCACGTGGTCGCCGAAATGCCCGACGCCCCGCTGAGCGCGGAGCAGATCCGTACGGTCCAGCACCTGGCCCGCACGGCGGCGCAGGCCCTCCGGGACGGCCGCACCGTCCTCGTCCGGTGCCGCTCTGGCCACAACCGGTCAGGGCTGGTCGTGGCGCAGACCCTCGTCGAGCTCGGCGAGCAGCCCGATGCCGCTGTCGGGGTCGTACGGCGGGGACGGTCGCCGTGGGCCCTGAACAACCGGGTGTTCGAGGACTACCTGACGACCGGGCTCGAAGTCGCCGGACTGCTCGTCGGCTTGGAGGGGTGTACGTGACCGGGACGGTCAGCCGGGGTTGCCCGGGGTCACCAGGCCCGCCTCGTACGCGAAGATCACCGCCTGGGCGCGGTCGCGGAGGCCGAGTTTGGCCAGGACGCGGCCGATGTGGGTCTTCACCGTCTGCTCCGCGAGGACGAGATGGCCGGCGATCTCCTGGTTGGAGAGCCCGCGCGCGATGAGTTCCAGCACCTCGGTCTCCCGCGGCGTGAGCCCGTTCAGCCGCAGCGCCGGGTCCTTGCGCGGGGCCGGGCGCTGCCGGACGAAGTCGGCGATCAGGCGGCGGGTCACCGACGGGGCCAGCAGCGCCTCGCCCGAGGCGACGACCCGGACCGCCGAGATCAGGTCGGCCGGTGGGGCGTCCTTGAGGAGGAAGCCGGAGGCGCCCGCGCGCAGGGCCTCGTACACGTAGTCGTCGATGTCGAAGGTGGTCAGCATCAGCACCTTCGGCCGGTGCACCACCCCCGGCGGGGGATCGAGGAGCTCCCGGGCGGCGGTGAGCCCGTCCATCTCCGGCATCCGTACGTCCATCAGCACCACGTCCGGGTGCGTGGAGCGCGACACCTGCACCCCCTGGCGCCCGTCGGGCGCCTCGCCCACCACGTCGATGTCCGCCTGCGCCGACAGCAGCGCGGCGAACCCCGCCCGGACCATGGCCTGGTCGTCGACGATGATCACCCGGATGGTCAAGCCGTCTCCCGCGTAGCGTCGTTCAGGGGCAGGCGGGCCGCCACCCGGAAGCCGCCGTCGGGCAGCGGACCGGTGTCCAGCGTCCCGCCGGTCAACCGTACGCGCTCCCGCATCCCCACCAGACCGTGCCCGGTGCCCGAACCCTCCAGCGCCACCACCGCACCCCGGGCAGGGCCGTTGACCACGAGCACCAGCACCTCGTCCGCGTCCACGATCACCGAGACCCGGGTCGCCGCCCCCGGCGCGTGCCGCACCACATTGGCCAGGGCCTCCTGCACGATCCGGTACGCCGACAGGTCCACGGCCGGCGGCGCCGTGCGCGCCGCCCCGGCGGCCCCGGCCGTCAGGGACAGCTCCACCGGCTGCCCCGCCCGTACGGTCGCCTCCACCAGCTGCTGGAGCCGGTCGATCCCGGGCTGCGGGGCCTTCTCGCCCTCGGCGCGCTCCGTCCCGTCACCGCGCAGCACGGTCAGCAGCCGCCGCATCTCGCCGAGGGACTCCCGCGCGCTCGCGGCGATCGCCGCGAACTCCTCCTGCACCGGCTCCGCCATGCCCGGCAGCCGGTACGGCGCCGAATCGGCCTGCACGGTGATCACCGACATGTGGTGGGCCACCACGTCGTGCAGCTCCCGCGCGATCCTGGCCCGTTCCTCGAGCAGGGTGCGCCGGGCCCGCTCCGCCTCGCTGATGGTCTCCTGCTCGGCGATCCGCCGCTGCGCGTCGCCGTACCCGCGCAGCGCGCCCGTCAGCGCCAGCATCACCCCGGCCAGCACGAACAGCAGCGCGGAGGTGGTCGACGCGCCCGCCGGCCGGAAGAATTCGAGCGCGCCCCCGACCGCGCCGGTCGCCAGCCACACCCCGACCATGGTCCGGACGGACTCGCGCAGCCCCAGGCAGACCATCAGCAGCAGGTACCCGACGATGGTCATCGGCGGCCAGGGCCAGGGGCACGAGGCCACATGGTCGGCCTGGACCAGCAACAGGGCGCCGACGGTGTCCGCGAGCAGGACCACCGCCCAGGCCCGCACCGGCCGGGTCACCGCCAGCAGCAGCGGCACGGTCTGCGCCACGCCCAGCGCGCCCGACCAGCCGCCGCCCAGACCGTAGTTGAGGGTCAGCACGGTGATGGTCACCGGCAGCAGCGTCACCACGAACACGCCGACGACCGCGAAGGGCAGCATCCGCTGCCAGGGCCTCGGCGCCTGCGCCAGCAGGGGTTCCGCCGCCCGCGCGGGCGTCCGCAGCAACACGCCGAGCTGCGCCGCCACGCCCGGCCCTGCGGCCTCGGGAGTGCGGGGGCGTTCACGGTTCCGGCGGCCCGGCCGGATGCGGGGTCTGTCGCTCATGATCGGCCCAGCCTATGCGCCCCCGGCCCGGAACCGGGCGTACGGGTAGGCTGCTCGCCGGTCGATCAAGGGGGTCCGGTACGCATGGGTGGGGCAGCCGCGCTGGAGAAACTGCTGCCGGTACTGCTGGCCTTCGGCGGCGGGGTGCTGCTCGCACGCCGCAAGATCGTTCCGGCGGATGCGTCCAAGGCCTTCTCCGACTACGCCTTCCTCTTCGCCGTCCCCTGCTACCTCTTCGGCAACATCTACGCCAGCGACCTCGGAGCCCTCTTCGACTGGCGGGCGATCGGCGGCTACGCCACCGCCGCGGCCCTCGCGGTGGCCCTGGTCGCGGTGGCGTCGGTCGCCCGCTCCGTCCGGGAGCCCCGCGCCGTCGCACTGCGCGTGATGGCCGGAGTGCAGGTGAACACCGCCTACTTCGCCGTCCCCGTCTTCATCACCGTCTTCGGGACCGCCGCGCCCATCTTCCCGATCCTGCTCTTCCAGGTCTGCGTCCTGTCCCTGGTCGTCATCTCCCTCATGGAGCTGGGCCGGACCGATCCCACCACCGGCGGCGGTCCGGGCCGGCGCCTCCTGCGCGCGGTCGGCGCCTCGCTGGCCACGCCCCTGGTCCTCTCCTGCAACGCGGCCATCCTGCTCAACCTGCTCTCCGCGCACGTGCCCTCCGTGGTCCTGGACGGCGCCGCCTTCGTCGGCGACAGCGCCTCCCCGGTGGCCCTGTTCGCCCTCGGCCTCCACCTCGGCGGCCTCGGGCTGGACGTCCGGGGCACCACGCGCGAGGAACTCGCCCTGATCGCCTTCAAGTGCCTGGCCTTCCCGCTGCTGACCTGGGCGGTGTGCGGGATGCTGTTCGGGGTGCGGGGCGACTGGCTGGCGTACCTGGTCCTGATCGCGGCGATGCCCACTCCGCAGAACCTGTTCATCTTCGCCCAGCGCTACGACGTGGGCGTCGACCTCTCCGCCTCCCTCGTGATCAAGAGTTCGGTGATCTCCCTCCTGCTGCTGCCGCTCTGGCTGCAGACTGTCGTCCCATGACAGGAATCTCGTTACGGGCGGTCGCCGCCACCCTCGGACTGTTCGCCGCCTGGGCCGTGCACGACCTCGAAGAGGTCGCCACCGTGGGCCGCTGGACCCGGACCCGGGTCCCGGTGCTGCGCGAACGCCACCCCCGCGTGCCCGACCGGATCTGGCACCGCATCGAAGGAGTGGACGGCCGCGAGTTCGCCACCGCGGTCGGCTTCATGGGACTGGTCGTCGCGGCGGCCGCCGCGGACGGGTACCGCACCGGCGGGCGCTCGGCCTTCTACCAGGCCTCCCTCAACGGCTTCGGGCTGCACGGCCTGGTCCACCTCGCCCAGGCCGCCGCGACCCGCGGCTACACGCCCGGGGTGGTGACCTCGCCGCTGCTGGTGGTCCCCTTCACCCTGTGGGCGCGCGGACGGCTGCGCCGGACCGGGGTCCTGCGGCCCACGCGCCCTGCGGACCTGGTCCGGGGGCTGGCCGTGGCCGGGGCGGCCACGGTCGCGGCGCACGCGGCGGCCCGCCGGATCCGGTCGTACCCCTCGGCGGTGCCGGGTCGTTGACCTTGCATGGAACTGCCGACCATCGCGGCGCCGGGCGTCGGTGAACGGGCCGACGCCGTGGCCGATGCCGCCTGCCACCTGTACGACACCGCCCTGCACGGGGGGTGGAGCCGCGCAGCCGCCGAGGACGCCGCCGAGGCCATCGAGACCACGGCGCACGCCCTCGCGCACATCGACCCGGGCGCGGAGGTGGTCCTCGCGCCGGTCCACGCGGCCCTGGCCGACCTGCGGCGCCGGCTCGGCCTCGCGCCCGCCGACCCGCTGACCGCCGACGGGCTGCCCGCGGCACCGCGCACGGTCGGCAACCCGCGCCGCACCCGCTGGGTGCGGGTCGCAGCGCCCGACCCGAAAGCCGGGCCCGGCCTCACCCCGCCTTCGCCTCGGCGACCGCCTTCTCGTACAGCTTCCTGACGTCCGTGCCGAAGTAGGAGCTGTAGGAGGTGTCGGCGGTGTCCCCGCCGGTCTTCCAGCCGCCGATGACCCCGACCACGTCACCGGTGCCCGTCCGCGCGTCGTAGCGGCTCAGGAAGGGGCCGCCGCTGGTCCCGCCCGGGTAGCCCGTGCAGTCGATGCGCAGGAACGATCCGGGGATCCCCGGATCCGAGCTGGTGAACTTCGTCGTGCGGTTCACGCACAGGCGCGGCCGGGCCGCCGAGGCCGGGTAGCCGACCAGCGACACCTTCGGGTGCGCGTAGCCCGCGCCGGTCAGGAGGCGGTTCCCGCCGACCACGTCCTCCACCGGGACCCCGTCGGCGTCCGGCCCCACCTGCGCGAAGGCGACGTCGAGCCTGGCGGCCCGGTCGACGCCCTGCGAGCGGTAGCGCGGGTCGATCCAGATCCTGGACTTCCCGGCCGCCGTCCGCCGCACCGGGAACATGCCGTACGGCTGCGGGTTGGTCCGCGTGTACTGCGGTACGAACGCCACCTGCTGGTAGTCCGATCCGGTCAGGCAGTGCGCCGCGCTCATCACCAGGTCGTGGCCGGCCGAGGCGACCACGCTCGCCGTGCAGAAGTACGCGCCGCCGCCCTTGACGAGGTACATCCGGCCGACGGACGGCATGCCGTTGAAGTCCTGCCCGACGCCGGGGCCCGGTGCGGGCAAGCGGGGCGAGGCCGGCTCCAGGACCGGGGGCGTGGTCAGGCCCTCGTCGTCGGCGTCCGCGTCCACGTCCGGGAGCGGGTCCGGGAGCGGGTCCACGTCCGGGACCGGGGGCACTTCGGCGTCCGCCGCCGGGGTGAGCGCGAGCGGGGGTGCCGCGCCCGGCGTCGCGCCGGGCGCGGCCTGCTGCGGAGCCGGCACGGGCGCGGGGGAACCGGGGCCCGCGCCGGTCCCGGGCGTCGACGCGGGGGCCGCGCCCGGGGTGGCGGGGGCGTCCGGGAGCGGGCCGGCCGGCAGCGGGACGGCGGACGCCATGCGTGCGGGCGTCCAGAAGGACTCCGCCTCCCGGGCGGACCAGCGTCCGGCGGCGAAGGCCTCCGGAACGGCGGCGTTCCCCGCCGCGGCCGAGGGCAGCGGCCCCCCGGACACCAGCAGCGCGGCCGCCGCCGCGGCCATCGTCAACGTACGTAGCACCATGCGCAGCTCCTAGAGGGCGTGGGGGAAACGGAAGAGCCGGTCGGGGTCGTAGCGGCGCCGGGCCGCCTCCAGCCGGGCGAGGTTCGGCCCGTAGTAGGCCTCGCGCCAGCCGGTGAGCTTCGGATCGCTGTAGTTCTGGTACGCGCTCCCGCTCGCCCACGGCCGCAGGTCCTGCCAGAGGCCGTCGAGCCAGTCCTGGTGGCGGGCCACCTCGGCGGCCGGGGCGGATTCCGGCCAGAGGACGAGGTACTGGGCGAGGAAGGCGGCGGCGCGGTGCGCGAAGGCGGTCGCGCCGGCCGGGACCCGGTTCAGGGCCCCGCCGCAGACCCCGTCGAACTGCACCACCCCGATGCCGCCCCGGGGCACCGCCGACGGGTGGCGCCGCACGGCGTCCAGCACCGCTGCGATCGCCGCGTCCGGCAGCCCGGCGCCCGCCCAGAAGTCGGAGCGGGCGGCGTACGACTCCCGGCCGAGGCGTCCCTGCGGGGCCCGGCCGGGCAGTACCCCCGGGAGCCGGCACTGCTCGGCGGTCCGCTCCAGGCAGCCCGACATGGCCCGCACCGTGTCCCCGTACCCGCGTACGACGGTCCAGCTGTCCCGGACCGGCCTGCCGACCAGGTCCGTCAGCCGGGTCAGCTCCCGCTCCAGCTCCCGGCGCCCGTCGAGGCACACCACCCGCAGCGCGGGCACGCCGTCGGCCCCCCGCGCCGGCACCGACGGTGAACTCCACCTGGCTCCAGAACGGGTCCGGCAGCCCGGCCAGCCACCGCTGCCAGCCGCGCAGCACCGCCGCCGAGTCGGCGCCGGGCCAGTGCAGTTCGGCGAAGGCCGCGTCGGCCACCGGATGCGTGCGGAAGCGGAACCCGGTGACCACCCCGAAGTTGCCGCCCCCGCCGCCGCGCAGGGCCCAGTACAGCTCGGGCTCCCGGTCCGGGCCGACCTCGCGGACGGCCCCGTCGGGGGTGACCACCGTGGCCCCGGTGAGCCGGTCGCAGGTGGCACCGTACGCGCGTGAGGCCAGTCCCAGGCCGCCGCCCAGGGTGAGGCCGGCGATGCCGACGGAGGGGCACAGCCCGGTCGGGATGCCCAGCCCCCGCCCGGCGAGCGCCGCGTTCACGTCACCGAGCCGGGCCCCGGCACCGACCCGGACGCCGTCCCCCGCCACGGCCACCTGCGCCACGGCCCCGAGGTCGACGACCAGTCCGGCGGCGCGCGTGGACCAGCCCGCGTAGCCGTGCCCGCCGCCGCGCGGCACCACGGGGACGGCCGAGCGGCGGGCGAAGTCCAGGCAGGTGGCCACGTCCGCGGCATGCGCGGGATAGGCCACCGCGGCCGGTACGACCGCGTCGTAGCGGGGCTGGAACAGCTGCCGCGCCTCGGGGAAGTCCCGGTCGCCGGGGAGGACCAGCCGCCCGTCGAGCCCGCGGGCCAGCGCGCCGTAGTCGGGCCCGCGGCCCGCCGCCCCGACACCGGCCAGCACGGCCGCGGCGGCGCTGCCCAGGACCCGGCGGCGAGGAAGGCTCATGCCTCCTTCCTGCCACCGCCCGGCCCGATCCCGGTGCAGGCGGGCCCACACGGGCCGGGCTTGCCGCCCGAACGGCCCACGGCCGGAGGCCGCAGCGGAAACGGTTCGGCTCGTCGGATAACCACTTCGGACCGGTGGGCGCCGGCCGTACGCTGCGGGCATGCCTCTTGTGGATCTCGGTTCGCACGCCGAGGAGTTCGACGCCGACCCCTACCCCTTCTACGCCGCACTGCGCCAGGCGGGACCCGTCCACCGGATAGAGACCGGCGGGCAGCGCTCGTGGCTGGTCGTCGGCCACGAGGAAGCCAGGCAGGCGCTGAACCATCCGGCCCTGTCCAAGAACTGGCTCGGCTCCGAGCTGTTCGACGTCCCCCAGGCCTACGCCGCCAACCGCAACATGCTGGAGTCCGACCCGCCCCACCACACCCGGCTGCGCCGCCTGGTGGCCCGCGAGTTCACCGCCCGCCGCGTCGAGGCCCTGCGCCCGCGGGTCCAGCAGGTCACCGACGAACTGCTGGACGCGATGGCCGCCCGCCCCGACCGGCGGGCCGACCTGATCCGGTCCTTCGCGGCGCCCCTGCCGATGACCGTCATCTGCGAGCTGCTCGGCGTCCCCGACCTAGACCAGGAGCGCTTCCGCTTCTGGTCGGGCGAGATCGTGACCCCGGCGGACCCCGCCGCACCGGACCCCCGGGCCATGGAGGAGATGACCGCGTACCTCTTCGAACTCGTCGCCGCCAAGGCCGAGAAGCCCGGCGACGACCTGCTCAGCGCCCTGATCAGGACGCGTGACGAGGACGGCGACCAGCTCGCCCCGGACGAGCTGATCGGGATGGCCTTCCTGCTGCTGGTGGCCGGCCACGAGACCACCGTCAACCTGATCGGCAACGGCGTACGGGCCCTCCTCGAGCACCCCGACCAGCTGGCGGCCCTGCGCGCCGACCCGGACGGCCTCATCGACGGCGCGGTCGAGGAGATGCTCCGCTACGACGGCCCCGTCCAGCACGCCACGTACCGGTTCGCCCGCACCGACCTGGAGATCGGCTCCACCCCCATCGAGGCCGGCTCCTCGGTCCTGGTCGCCCTCGCGGCGGCCGACCGCGACCCGGCCCGGTTCGACGAGCCCGGACCGGACGTCTTCGACATCCGCCGCACCGGCCAGAGCCACCTCGCCTTCGGCCACGGCATCCACTTCTGCCTCGGCGCACCGCTGGCCCGGATGGAGGGCCGCATCGCGATCCGCTCGCTGCTGGAACGCTTCCCGGACCTGGCGGAGGACCCGGAAGCGGGCCCCCGCGCCTGGCTCCCGGGCACCCTGATGCGGGGGGTGAGCCGGCTCCCGCTGCGCTGGTAGCCGGGGCGTCAGGTCTTGCGGGCGAGCAGGAAGCCCTGCGGACCCGCCTCGCCCCCGCCGGGCTCCCGCTCGAGGCGGCCCACCTCCGTGAGCCCGGCCCCGGCCAGCAGCCCGGCGACCAGCTCCGGCGGTGTCCAGTACACGTCGAGGCGGACCGGATGCCCGTAGGCGTGCTCGAGGCGGACCTTCCGGTCGCCCGCCTTGAAGGCGATCAGGAAGTGCCCGCCCGGCGCCAGGACCCGGGCGAACTCGGCGAACAGGGCCGGCAGCTCCGCCGGCGGGGTGTGGACCGTGGAGTACCAGGCGAGCACCCCGCCGAGCACCCCGTCCGCCACGTCCAGCGCCGCCATGGCACCGACCTCGAAGCGCAGCCCGGGATAGCTCCGCCGGGCCACCGCCACCATCGCCGGGGACAGGTCTATGCCGAACGCCGGTACCCCGAGCCCGTCCAGATGGGCCGTCACCCTGCCCGGACCGCAGCCGACGTCGGCGACCGGCCGGGACCCGCCGGGCCCGTCCCCGCGTACGTACTCGGCGAACGCGGACAGCATCGCCCGGTCCAGGGGTCTGGCGGACAGCTCCGAGCCGAGGAGCCGGGCGTAGTCGACGGCGACGGTGTCGTAGGACGCCCGTACGGAGCTCAGATCCGAGGTACCTGTCATGCCCCTGGACAGTAGCCCGCGCGGCGCCCCGGATCATCCCCCGGTCAGTGAACGGTCAGCGGCCGGGGCAGGTCCGCCCACCGGTCCCCCGGAACACCGGGGCTCAGCCGCATCAGCGTGAGCGCCTTGACCGGCAGCGGCCCGGCGAGCAGAGCCTCCGTGTCGGCGGTGGCCGCCAGGCCGGGGACGGCCGCGGCGAGGTCCTCGCGGAAGGCGCCGGCCGAGCCCGCGGTGGCCCCGAGCGCCCCCGCGAGCAGGGACCCGAAGAGCTTGCGCCGCAGCACGGCCACGTCGTCGGTGATCAGCCGGCCGGACAGCGGCGGCACCGGCAGCCCGTGCCGGGCGAGCCGGGCCGGGCTGATCCGGATGTCGGCGAGGTCGCGGTAGACCAGCCGGAGCGGCTCCCCGGAGGCGGAGAGGACGACGAGCAGGTTCTGGCCGTGGGCCTCCAGCGCCACCCCGAGGTCCAGCACCCGCAGGCACACCGAGAGCGCGAGGCGGGCGAAGCGGGCCCGCCAGGCCGCCGAGCGCGCCTCGGGGAGCCCGGCCAGCGCCGCCACCGGGAGGACCCGTTCACCAGCGGCGGCGTCCGCGTACGCCTCGGGCGGTTCGCGGAGCACGGCCGCCAGGTCGGGGCTGTGCGCGGTCGCCGCACCGAGGGTGCGGGTGATGTGCAGCCGCCCGTCGAGGCGCTCCGCGAGGGCCTCGGCGAAGGCGGAGACGGCCGCCGCCGTCTCGATGGAGTAGACGGAGATGTCCCGCACCGAGGAGGTCAGCCGGGTACTCAGCGCCGTCTTGACGTGCGCACCGCCGTCGGCCGGCGCCAGCGTGCGCAGGGCCATCAGCGGGTGCGCCGCGAAACCCGCCCGCACCGGCTCGTGCTCGAGGGTGTGCGCCGCCTGCCACGGGTGCACCGGCAGCAGGATCCGCCCGCCGTCCCGGAGCCGATCCGGCCAGCCGCCGGTCACCAGGCACTCCTCCGCCCGTACGGCCACCAGCCCGAGCTCCACCACCGGCCGGTGCTCCGGCGCGTACGCCAGCTGCTCGGCCACCGAGAAGCCCGGCCGCGAGCGGCAGTTCGGGTGGTACGGGTGCCCGTCCACGATCCGCTGCTCCCACTCCCAGGTGCTGCGCGCGGCGGCGTCCCGCCCGGCGGCCGGCTGCCCGGCCCGGGAGAGCGCGAGGTTGGCCGTGCTCCCGTCCAGTTCCGCGGCGAACCCCTCCCCGTGCGGCACCCCCAGCGCCGCCACGAGGCGCGCGGCCTGCCCGTACGCCCGTCCCTCGAGCAGCACCTCGCGGACGTACGGCGCGGTCGCGTAGGGGTCGGGCGCCGGGCCCTCCAGCCGGCCGCCCCCTTCCAGCAGCAGAGCCAGGCCGCCCGGCCCCCGCTCCCGGCCCACCACCCACGGCAGCGGCTCGAAGGCCAGCGCCCGCCACAGCCGGGTGAGCACCGCCGCCCGGGCCCCGTCCAGCGCTTCGGCGTACGCGGCCGAGAGGGCGGGCCGTACGCAGTCCAGCTCGGCGGCGACGGCGTCCTCGGCCGGTGAAGCGGGAAGGTACATGCTGCGGCTCCGCAGATAGTCGTTCGAAGGGATGATCACGCCATCATCGCGGATACTGAAGATCACGGCCGGGTGGTCGCGTCCCGCGGACCCCGGCGCACCGGATGGACCGAATGGAACCAGTGGACCTCAACGCCGCCGCCGACGCGTACGCCGCCACCCCGTTGCTGAACTGCCTGCTCAGGGAGGCCGCGGAGGCCCTGGGGGGCGATGTCCACCGGCTGCGCGGCAGCGGCCGGCTGATCCGCGTGCACGGCGGGCGCCGGCCCGTGCGCCCCGAGCTGCGCACCGCGGAGGGCTGGCATCCGCTGGGCCACACCGAACTGGTCAAGCTCACCTCCGAGGAACTGGGCCGCTTCACCGGCGTCCCGAACGACGAACTCCCCGTCGAGATCGCCGACAGCCGCGACACCATCGCCGCGCTGCTCGCCGCCCGCCGGGCCGCGGAGCCTCCGGCGGACCCGTACCTGCTCTCCGAACAGTCCCTCGTCATGGGCCACCCGCACCACCCCGCCCCCAAGGCCCGGGGCGGAGCCCCGGCCGCGAGCTGGCTGCCCTACGCGCCGGAGGCCCACGCGCGCTTCCCGCTGGTCTTCCTCGCGCTGCGCGAGGACCAGTGCGCGGAGGAGGGCGGCCGGGCCGCCGCCGATGCGGTGGACTCCCTCGCCGGGCTGCTCGACGGGCCGCACGCGCCCGCCGGATACCGGCTGCTGCCCGCGCACCCCTGGCAGCTCGACCTGGTGGCCGCCCGGCCCGCGGTGCGCGAAGCCCTCGCCGACGGGCGTCTCCTGTGGCTCGGGGAGGGGCGGCTGCCGGCCTGGCCGACCGCTTCGATCCGGACCCTGTACGCACCGGACGCCGCCGCGGACGTGTTCGTGAAGTTCAGCCTCGACGTCCGGATCACCAACGACGTGCGCCGGCTGTGGCGCCACGACCTGCTGAAGCTGCGCCGCACCGACGCGGCGGTCGAGGCGGGCTTCGCGGCGCTGCGCCGCTCCGGATCCCGGGCGGCCTGGCTCGCGGACCGGGGCTACCGCACCGCCGGGTTCGCCTTCGAGGAACTCGCCGTCCTGGTCCGCGACGGCCTGCGCGCGCACACCGAGCCCGGGGCCACCCCGCTGCTGGCCGCCGCCCTCGCCGAGGGCCACCCGGGGAGCCCGCTGGCCGGCACCCGCGATCCCGCCGCCTGGTGGCGGGCGTACCTGCGCCAGGTGGTCCCGCCGGTGCTGGAGCTCTTCGAGCGGCACGGGGTCGTCCTGGAGGCCCACCTCCAGAACACCCTGGTCGCGGTCGACGCCGGGGGGACGCCGGTGCAGGCGCTCTTCCGCGACGCGGAGGGCGTCAAGCTCCTGCCGGACCTCCCGCGCCCGGCGGCCTGGCAGCGCCTGGTCTACTGCCTGGTGGTCAACCACCTCACGGAGATCGCGGGAGAACTGGCCGACCGCCACCCGCAGGCCGCCCCCGGGCTGTGGCCCGCGGCCCGGGAGGAGTTCCTGCGCTACGCGGCCGCGCACGACCTCCCCGAGATCGAGGACCTCCTCACGGCCCCGTCCCTCCCGGGCAAGACGAACCTCCTGCTGCGCTGGACCCGAGCGGACGGCGCGGACGCCCGCTACCTTCCCCTGCCGAACCCGCTGCGGGGCCCGTGGGCGGGCGGGTCGTCCGGATCCCCGGCCGCGGGGTGACACGGCCCCGCCGGACCGGGTCACCCCCGCACGGCGGCGTCGCACCGCGTCCCGGTGCCTCGACGTACGGGCGGAGCAAGGAATCGGCCAAGGTGGGCAGCGGAGGCGGTCACCCCTCACCGAAAGGTATAGACCAATGCTAGGTTGGTCGGGCAGACCGCGCAGTCCTTGACCACCCGTCAGAGGAGAAGCCATGCCCTCCCCTTCGCGGGGCGGCGGCCCGGCCGCCATGCCCAAGTACCAGCGGATCGCCGCAGCGCTGCGGCACGAACTCGACCGCACCGCGCACATCCCCGGCACCCGGCTGCCCTCCGAGCGCACCCTCGCCGCCCGCTACCAGGTCAACCGGCAGACCATCAGGGCCGCCCTCCAGCACCTGCGCGAGGACGGCCTCGTCGTCACCGGCCGCCGGGGGACGCGTCCCGCGGCCGGGGCCGGGGTGCCGGCACCCGCAGCGGCATCCGCAGCCGCACCGGCACCCGCATCCGCACCCGCCGCGACCGCACTGAGCCGGGTCGACCTGGTCACCGTCCCGCCCTCGCTCGCCGTGCTGCTCGGCATGCGCGGCGGGGACCGGACCCTGGTGCACCACCGCCGCGAACGCGGCCCCGCCGGCGAGGCGTTGCGCGTCGCCGTCACCTACCTCAGCCCCGGCGCCATCGCCCGGAGTCCCGAACTGGCCCGCTGCCGCGACCGGGTGGCGGAGGCCGGTGACCCGGACCTGCGTGCCCTGCACCACTGGCTCGACCGGGCCGCGCTGGACGGCCGGGTCACCGAGACCCTCACCATGACCCGCACCACCCCACCCGCGGCCGGTTCGGCCGCCTGCGGCCTGACCGCGCGCCGGACCCTGCACGACGGTTCCGGGCGGCTGCTCGCCGTCACGGACCTGTCCTTCCCCACCTGGGACCGGCTCGTCCTCCACCGCGACCGGGCGGCCGCCGGCTTCCGCGTTACGTAACTCACACCGCCCGGGGGCGGCCGCCGGGCGCGCACTGTGGCTTCCGACACGCCCCGGGCGGCGGTGCGCCGGGCCCGGCGGCGGATCCGGGGCCACCGGGCACCCGCTCCAACTCCGCTCCGGGACCGGCGCGTACGCGCCCCCGGCCACCCCGTCCTCGGCGTGCGCCGCGGTGGAGCGCCTCCGGTTCCCGCAAGTGACCGAGATCACGCGCGAGTTTGCTTGAGGGAACGCATGCGGGGCATGGTCGTCGATGGAGCGGAACCATTGCCTCCGGCCTTTCGTGCCGGAGGTGAGGCGCACACGGGCAGATCCCGTCCCGCTCTACGGCCTGCCGGCCCGCCGGCGCGCCGTACTCGTACGACCCGTGAGGTGCATGTGTCCACGCTCCAAGCCGAGCACGTCTACAAGGTGTTCGGACGACGGCCCGGCGAAGCGGTCCGCGCACTCGAAGACGGCACAGACCGTGACGAGTTGCGCGCCGAAGGGACCACGGCCGCGGTGATCGACGCCTCGTTCAGCGTCGAAGCCGGCCAGATCTTCGTCGTCATGGGGCTGTCGGGATCCGGCAAGTCCACGCTGCTGCGCATGCTGAACGGACTGCTGGAGCCCACTGCGGGGCGCATCCTGTTCGGCGGCCAGGACCTCACCGCGCTCAGCGCGGGCGAGCTGCGCCGCGTCCGCTCCACGAAGATATCCATGGTCTTCCAGCACTTCGCGCTCTTCCCGCACCGCAACGTCCTGGAGAACGCCGGCTACGGCCTGGAGGTGCAGGGGGTGCCCCGCGCCGAGCGCGACCGGCGCGCGGCCGAGGCCCTGGCGCTGTGCGGCCTGGAAGGCTGGGAGGACTCCTGGCCCGACGAGCTCTCCGGCGGCATGCAGCAGCGCGTCGGCCTCGCCCGGGCCCTGGCCACCGACGCCGACCTGCTGCTGATGGACGAGTCCTTCAGCGCCCTGGACCCGCTGATCCGCCGCGACATGCAGGACCAGCTCCTCGAACTCCAGAAGCGCTTCAAGAAGACCATCGTCTTCATCACCCACGACCTGAACGAGGCCATGCGCATCGGCGACGGCATCGCCGTCATGCGCGACGGCCGCATCGTCCAGCAGGGCACCGCCGAGGACATCCTCACCCGCCCCGCCGACGACTACGTCGCCTCCTTCGTCCAGGACGTCGACCGTTCGCGCGTGCTCACGGCCGAAGCCGTCATGGACGAGCCCGAGGCGGCCGCCTGCGGCTGCCCGACCGTCCACGCCGACACCCCGCTCGCCGACCTGTGCGCGGTCAGCGCCCTGGTCCCGCACCCGGTCGCCGTCACCGACGGGGACGGCACCGTCGTCGGCTCCGTGCCGCAGGACCGGCTCATCGCCTTCATCGGCGACGAACAACGGCCCCCGATGGCCTGTGCGGAGGTGGCCGCCTGATGCCCCGCCTGCACCTCGGCGCCTGGGTCGACAGCGGTGTCGACTTCCTCCAGAGCCACCTGTCCTGGCTGTTCGACGCCGTCAGCGCGCTCGTCACCGGCCTCTACGACGGCATCGACGCCGCCCTCTCAGCCCCCGCCCCGCTGCTGTTCGCCGGCCTCCTCGCGCTCGGCGCCTGGTGGCTGCGCGGGCTCCTCGCGGGCCTGCTGGCCTTCGCGGGCTTCGCACTCGTCGACTCCGTCGGCCTGTGGTCCGACGCGATGTCCACGCTGTCCCTCGTCCTCGTCGCGACCCTCGTCACGCTGTTCTTCGCGGTCCCGCTCGGCATCTGGGCCTCCAGGTCCGACCGGGTCAGCGCCGTGCTGCGGCCGGTCCTGGACTTCATGCAGACCATGCCGGCCATGGTCTACCTCATCCCCGGCATCATCTTCTTCGGGGTGGGCGTGGTGCCCGGCATCATCGCGACCATCATCTTCTCGCTGCCGCCGGGCGTACGGATGACCGAACTCGGCATCCGCCAGGTCGACTCCGAACTGGTCGAGGCCGCCGAGGCCTTCGGCACCAAGCCGCGCGACATCCTCGTCCGGGTCCAGCTGCCCCTGGCCCTGCCGACGATCATGGCGGGCATCAACCAGGTCATCATGCTCGGCCTGTCCATGGTCGTCATCGCCGGCATGGTCGGCGGCGGCGGACTCGGCGGCGCCGTCTACCGGGCCATCGGCAGCGTCGACATCGGCCTGGGCTTCGAGGCCGGCATCGCCATCGTCATCCTCGCCATGTACCTCGACCGGATGACCGGGGCGCTCGGCCGCCAGGTCTCCCCGCTCGGCCGGCGCGCCCTCGCCAGGGCGCGGTCCGCCGCCACCGGCGCGGCCAAGGTGTGGAACCACCGCCCCCAGCCGGCGTTCGCCGTCACCGGAGCCGTCGTCCTGGCACTCGTCGCGGGCGGCCTGAACACCTTCGGCGGGTCCTCCGCCCAGGACGGACCGGCCGGCGCCGCGAACATCGGCAAGGGCCGCACCCTGAACGTCGGCTACATCCCGTGGGACGAGGGCACCGCCTCCACCTTCCTGTGGAAGGAGCTCCTGGAACGCCGGGGCTTCAAGGTCGAGGCCAAGCAGCTGGAGCTGGGCGCCCTGTTCACCGGGCTCGCCGGCGGGCAGCTCGACTTCCAGACCGATGCCTGGCTGCCCGTCACCCAGGCCCAGTACTGGCAGAAGTACGGCAACCGGCTCGAGGACCTCGGCTCCTGGTACGGCCCCACCTCGCTGGAGCTGACCGTGCCCTCGTACGTCGAGGGCGTGCACTCGCTCGCCGATCTGAAGGGAAAGTCCGCGCAGTTCAAGGGCCGGATCATCGGCATCGAGCCCAGCGCGGGTGCGATGGGCGCGCTCAAGGACAAGGTCCTCAAGGAGTACGGCCTGGACACGGAGTACGAGGTCGTCGACGGCTCCACCCCCGGCATGCTCGCCGAGCTGAAGCGGGCCTACGAGAAGAAGGAGCCCGTGGCGGTCGTGCTGTGGTCGCCGCACTGGGCGTACTCCACCTACGAGCTGACCAAGCTGCAGGACCCCAAGGGGGCCTGGGGCAAGGGCGACGGGATCCACAGCCTGGCCCGGAAGGGCTTCGCCGCCGACGAGCCCGAGGTGGCTTCCTGGCTGCGCACGTTCAAGCTCAGCGAGAAGCAGCTGACCAGCCTGGAGGCGGAGATCCAGGAGACCGGCAAGGGCAAGGAGCAGCAGGCGGTCCGCGCCTGGCTGAAGGAGCACCCGGAGGTCGGCGAACTCGCCTGACACCGAGGACGCCGGCGTGCGCACGACCTCGTACGGTCCTGCGCACGCCGGCGCCCGTCATGCCCGCGCACCGGGGCCCGGCCGGCCCCGGCGCGGCGGCTCAGCCGACCAGGACCCGGTCCGGGGCGTGCTCCGGCCCGGCCGCCCCGCCGCGGGGGCGCGGCCGCACCGGCCACCACGTGGACCGGCCCAGCAGCGCAGCCAGCGCCGGCACGAGCACGATCGACAGGACGAAGGCCGACAGCAGGATCCCGAGGGCCGTCGCGAAGCCGATCTGCTGGGTGGACGGAGCCGGATTGACGGCGAGGCTCCCGAACGACGCGGCCAGCACCAGGCCCGCCGTCGCGATCGCGGGCGCCGTGTGCCGGACGGCCCGCCCCACCGCCGCGCGGGCCGGACCGGGCCGCTCCATCTCCTCCCGGATCCGGTCGCTCATCAGGATGTTGTAGTCCGTGCCCAGCGCGACCACGAACAGGAACAGCACGAGCGGCAGCGTGAAGTCCACCCCGGGCCGGTCCAGCGCGTGCTGGAAGACCAGGGTCGAGGCGCCGAGCGTGGCGGCGAAGCCCAGACCGACCGCGGCCAGCAGGATCACCGGGGCGAGCAGACTGCGCAGCAGCGCGAACAGGATCAGCGCGATCAGCGCCGCCGCCACCGGGAAGACCACCTTCAGGTCCTTGTCCACGGCCTCCGAGATGTCGGCGAAGACGGCCGCGGTACCGCCCACATGGGCCTCCGTACCGGCGGGTGCGTTCGCGGCGACCGCCTTCCGGACCGGACCGGACGCCAGGTCGCGGGCCTCCTGCCGCTGCGAGTCGGCCGTCAGGAAGAGGTCGATCCGCGCCGCCCGGCGGTCCTCGCTCAGCACCGTGTCCGCGACCCGGCCCACACCGTCGACCCCGGCGAGCGCCCGGGACAGCCCGCCCAGCCGCTCGGCACTGAGCGCGGAGCCGTCCTTCGCCGTGACGAACACGCTGGTCGGGTCCGAGACCCCGGCCGGCAGCGCACGCGCGATCTCCGCCGCGGTGACGGCCGCGGCGGTCCGCTCCCCGCCCGCGCCGCCCTGCCCGTAGTCCATCCGTATCCCCAGCATCCCCGCGGCCAGCGCGCCGAGCAGCGCCACCGCACCGAGGACCAGCGCGAGCGGCCGCCTCGCCACCCGGTCACCCGTCGCCGCTGCCGCGCCGGGGCGCGGTTCGCGCTTCAGCGACCGGGAGGGCCAGAACATCCTGCGCCCGGAGACCGCGAGCAGGGCCGGCATGAAGGTCAGGCTGCCCAGGAGCATCACCAGCACGGACAGCGCGATGGCCGGCCCGAGCACCCGGAACTGGCCGAAGGAGGCCACCCCGAGCGTGGCGAACGCGGCGACGATCGTCAGTGCCGCGGAGGTGATAGCCGTACCGACCCGCCCGGCGACGTCGGCGGCCGCCTCGCGGCCGGACCGCTCCGGGTGCCGGCGCAGCTGCTCGCGGAAGCGGAACAGCAGGAAGAGGAAGTAGTCGATGCCGATGCCCACCAGCACCACGTTGATCAGACCCGGTGTGGACTCGGACAGCCCGGTTCCGGTCAGCAGCGCGGCGAACACCACGGCACCGGTCGCGGCCCCGCCGATGACGGAGACGGCCAGCAGCGGCAGCAGCGCGGCCAGGAGGCTGCGGAAGACCAGCACGTGCAGCAGGACGATGACCGCGACCATGAGGGTGCCGACCACCATCGTCCTGGTCTTCTCGGCGTCCGCCGTGTCCACGCGGCCGGCGAGCCCGCCGGTGAAGCCCGTACGCAGGCCCTCCCGCGCGAACTGCCCGCGTACCGAATCCCGGAAGGCCCGGTAGGTGTCCAGCACCCCGGGATCGGCCGGATTGCCGGTCAGCTCGGCGGTCAGCAGCCGGAAGGAGCGGTCGGGTGCCGTCATGGCGGGGCCGACCCGGGGGAGCTGTGAATGGTCCTGCGCCAGGGGCATCGTCTCCTCGGTCCGCGGCATGACCACCCGGGTCCGGGCCAGGCGCGCGGCCTCCGCGTCGATGCGGGCCTCGTCGGCGGGGCCGAGCGGGGCACCGTCCTGCCGCGCCACCAGCACGGTCACGGGGTTCGCGTCCGGATCGGCGCCGAACCGGTCCTCGGCGATGTTCAGTGCGGCGGCCGAGTCGTACTGCGCGGGCAGGAAACCGCCGTTGCCGCTCTGCATGGCGCGGAAGACGAACGCCTGGCCCAGTACGGTCAGGGCGATTCCCAGGACCGCCCAGAGGGCGATGACCTTCCACGGATGTCTCGTCGAGACTCCGGTCAGGGCGCGGATCACTGGTCTCCTCAGGTCTGTGCGGTGCCGGCCGGGGGTTCCCGGCCGGACTCCAGACCATCAGGGGCGGGCCCGGAAAACGTCGGGTCGGGGGAGGATCCGTACGCCGGGACCGGGGTCCGGGAGCGGGCCGGGACCAGGACCCGGGTCCTGGTCGGGATCCGCCCCGGGGCTGGTGGCGGGGCACGCGGCCGGTGCCAGAATGGACCACCGGACAGCGCGGCCGCGCGAGCCCCGGTACCCGCCGGGAAGGACGGCCGGAGGGGGGGGACCTGCGACGATGGCTTGGGTCGAGGAGCCGGGCGGCACACGGTCGCGCACGGACGGCGGTACGGGCCGGGGTGCGCTCGAGGTGGCGGACCGGGGCGCGGGCAGGGGCTCGGACCGGGGCGCGGGCGGGGTCTCGGACGGGGGTGCGGGCGGCGTCGTGGACCCGGGCGTCCACCGGTCCGGGGACCGGGACGCGAAGCCGGGTGCGGACGGCGCCGCCGAATGCTCCGCCTGGACGCGCAACGACGCCCTCGTGGCGGTCGGGGCCGCCGCCACCGACCTCATCGGCTTCTCCCTCTCGACCCACGCCGACGGCGGCTCCCTCACCCTGGCCGTCATCCCGGTGCTCTGCGCACTGCCGCTGCTCGTCCGCCGCACCCACCCGGTGTGGGCCCTCGCCGCGGTGCTGGCACTCGTCGTGGTGCTGAACGTGGCGACCCCGCTCGCCCCGCACTTCCCCCTCACCGTGGTCGTCGCGCTGTACTCGGTGGCCCGGTTCCGGCCCCGGGCGGTCGCCGCGGCGACCGCCCTCGCCGCGGTACCGCTCATCTCCGCGGGCCAGAGCGGCTGGCCGGTGCCGTTCGGCTGGTGGGGCCTGCTCGGGAACGCCCTCGTCAGCGTGCTCATCGTCGTGGCGGCCGGGGTGGTCAACCGCCGGCAGCGGGAGGCCGAGATCCACCGCAGGCTCCTCGCCGACCGCGCGGTGGCCGAGGAGCGCCGCCGGATCGCCCGTGAACTGCACGACATCGTCGCCCACCACATCACCACCATGCAGCTGATGGCGGGCGGGGCCCGCGCCAACCTGGCGCACGATCCCGAGGTGGCGCGCGAGGCCCTCGTCACCCTGGAGGGCTCCGGTCGGCTCGCCCTGCGCGAGATGCGGCAGCTCCTCGACGTGCTGCGGGCCGGCGAGGAGCCGGAGGACGCCCCGACGGCCCCGCAGCCCGGCGCCGGAGACCTCGACAGGATCGTCGCCGAGGCCCGGCTGTCGGGGACCGAGACCGAGTTCACCGTGGACGGGCCGGTCCGCCCGCTGCCGCCGACCGTCGGCCTGACCGTCTTCCGCATCGTGCAGGAGGCGCTGACGAACACCCGCAAACACGCGGGGCGGGCACGCGCCCGCGTGCAGCTCACGTACGGGCGCGACGAGGTGGCGGTGGAGGTGTGCGACGACGGCGCGGGAACGCCCCCGCCCGCAGCCCGCACCGGGCAGCGGCCCGGGTACGGTCTGATCGGGATGCGCGAACGCGTGGCCCTGCAGGGCGGGTCCCTGGAGACCGGCGCCCTGGACGGCGGCGGCTTCCGGGTCGCGGCCCGCCTCCCGGCTCCGCCGGACCCATCGCAACAGCACGGACAGGAGGGGAGCCGGTGATCCGGATCCTCATCGCGGACGACCAGCCGCTGGTACGCCGGGGCCTCGCGCTGATCCTCGGCCCCGACCCGGAGTTCGAGGTGGTCGGCGAGGCCGAGGACGGTGCCCAGGCGGTCGCCCTCGCCGCGGAACTCAGGCCCGACGTGGTGGTCATGGACATCCGGATGCCGGTCCTCGACGGGGTCAGGGCCACGGAGGAGCTCGCCCGGAACCTCCCCGGAACCCGCGTCCTGGCCCTCAGCACCTTCGACATGGACGAGTACGTGGTCGCCGCCCTGCGCGCCGGAGCGTACGGCTTCCTGCCCAAGGACATCTCCCCGGAGGAGCTCGGCGCGGCGGTCCGCATCGTCCACACCGGCGAGGCCGCCGTCGCCCCGCGCCTGCTCACCCGGCTCATCTCCGCCTACGTACGCACCCCCGAGCGGCCCCGGCCGGCGGTGGCCGCGGTCCCGGCCGAGCTGACCCCGCGCGAGCTGGAGATCTGGCAGCTGCTGGCCACCGGCCTCGACAACGCCGAGATCGCCCGGGAACTGGACATCAGCGTCTCCACGGTCAAGAACCACATCACCGGCATCTTCACCAAGCTGGGCGTCCGCGACCGGGCGCAGGCGGTGATCGCCGCGTACGAGACCGGCCTGGTGTCGGCCGCCGCCGGGAGCGGTTGATCACCAAGTGCCCCCAGAGGACCGGTATCCCCCTGCCGACCACACCTCTGACCAGCCAGAACACTGGAGGATTCGCCCGTGCGGCGAGGGGCCCGGCCATGAAACAGTGCGATCAGCCCAACCGCACCAGCCGGGAGCCCCCATGCGCGATCCGCACGCCACGCCCCTCGCGGCCGCCCGCGACTGCCCGCCGGAGCCGGGCCCGCTGCCCTGCTGCCCGGTGTGCGGGGCAGCGGCGGAGCGGATCTCCTGGCGCCAGCGCCCGGGGGAGCCGGTGGTCCTGGCCTTCGAACCCTGCGGCCACCGCCGGGTCTCCGCGGCGGTGCCCGTGCTGAAGGTCGTCCTCTAGACCGCGTCCGGCCCGTCGAGGGGGCTTCCGGACCGCCGTCGAGGGCGTCACGGCCGACCTGGGCGAGCTGGTCGACCTGGTCAGCAGGCTCAGGATCGCCGAACAGTGGTCCCCTGACCTGCCGTTCGGTGTGGTCGTCGCGGAGCTGGAGGGCTACCGGGCCACCGTGCTGCCGCAGAACCACGCCGACCGGCTCGCCGCGGACGGGAGCCTGCTGGACGGCCACCTCGCTCTGGCCCGTGCGCAGGGGATCAGGCTCGAAGCCGCGCGCACCGCGGTGGTCCAGGTGCAGCGCAGGATCGAGGAGCGGACACGCAACTAGATCCCCCGCTCCCATTTCGTGCTCAAAGTTGCTTGATGTGAGGCAATTTCGAGCATCATCCTTCAAGTGGAGCCCCGTGGGCGCTATGTTGCCGGTGCAAGTTGCCAGGTGCATGCCAAAGAGCTGTGTTCGTGATCCGGACCGCACGAGGAGCTGCCCCATGAGACTGCCCCGCATCCGCCCCCGGGCCGGCCGCCTGCGCGCCGCCCTGCTCGCCGGCGCCCTCGCCGTCCTGGGGCTGGCCGCCGCCGGACCCGTCGCCCCGCCGGCCTCGGCGGCCCCCGCCGGAGCCGCCGCGACGGCGGGCAACGTCACCGGATTCACCCAGTCCGGGAACACCTTCACCGTCACCGCCTCCGGCGGAGCCAAGGCCCGCGTGGTCGTCGCCCGCTCCGACATCTTCCGGCTCTGGCTCTCCCCGGACGGCACGTTCACCAACGACCCGGCCGGCACCGACCTGGCCCCGACCACCGACTTCGGCTCCGTCGCCACGACCTACACGGACGCGGGGGCCTACTACCGGATCAGCACCGGCGCCCTCTCGATCCGGGTGAACAAGTCACCCCTCCAGTTCTCCGTCTACCGCGCCGACAACACCACGCTCGTCTGGCAGGAGGCGCAGCCCACCAGCTGGACCAACAGCCAGACCACCCAGTACCTGGCCCGCGGCGCGGACGAGCAGTTCTACGGCACCGGCCTGCGCCTGGGCGAATGGGCGCTGCGCGGCAAGACCGTCCCCGTGGCCGTCGACAACAAGTGGCGCGAGAACGACAACGCCAGCCCCGCCCCCTTCTACATGTCCACCAACGGCTACGGCGTCATGCGCAACACCTGGGCCCCGGGCTCCTACGGATTCAACGCACCCAGCACCCTCACCCACGACGAGAAGCGCTTCGACGCCTGGTACTTCACCGGCGACTCCCTCAAGTCCGTGCTCGACGCCTACACCGACGTGAGCGGCAAGCCGTTCATGGCGCCGATGTGGGGCTTCGAGCTGGGCAACGCCGACTGTTTCAACGCCTCGAACCCCGCCTACCAGGGCGACCACAACCGCCTGCGCCACCAGACCACCCCCGATGTCGTCGGGTACGCCACCGACGCGCGCGCCGCGGACATGCCCTCGGGCTGGTTCCTGCCCAACGACGGCTACGGCTGCGGCTACACCGCACCCCTGAAATCCACCGTCGACGCCCTCAAGGCCAAGGGCTTCCAGACCGGCCTGTGGACCTCCACCGGCCTCGGCTCCATCGCCGACGAGGTGGGCACCGCCGGCTCCCGCGGCGTCAAGACCGACGTGGCCTGGATCGGCGGCGGCTACAAGACCGCCTTCCAGGGCGTCCAGCAGGCGGTCGACGGCATCGAGAAGAACTCCGACGCCCGCCGCTACGTCTGGACCGTCGACGGCTGGGCCGGCACCCAGCGCAACGCCGTCGTCTGGACCGGCGACACCTACGGCACCTGGGAGGACATGCGCTGGCACGTCCCCGCCATCGCCGGCGCGGGCCTGTCCGGCCTCAACTACGCCTCCGGCGACGTCGACGGCATCTTCGGCGGCAGCCCCAAGACGTACACCCGCGACCTCCAGTGGAAGGCCCTCACCCCGGCGTTCATGACCATGTCGGGCTGGGGCGCGGTCAACCCGTCCGCCGGATACCAGGACAAGCAGCCCTGGCGGTTCGCCGAGCCGTACCTCTCCATCAACCGCAAGTACCTCCAGCTGAAGATGCGGCTGATGCCGTACCTCTACACGATGAGCCGCACCGCCCACGAGAGCGGCGTTCCCAGCACCCGTGCGATGGTCCTGGAGTACCCCGACGACCCGGTGGCCCGGGGGAACCTCACCAGCGGCCAGTTCATGGCCGGTGACTCCCTCCTGGTCGCACCCGTGGTCTCCGACACCTCCGTCCGCGACGGCATCTACCTCCCCGCCGGGAGCTGGACCGACTACTGGACCGGGAAGACGTACGCGGGCCCGGGCTGGCTGAACGGCTACCAGGCGCCCCTCGACACCCTGCCCCTCTTCGTGAAGGGCGGCGGCATCGTGCCCATGTGGCCGCAGATGAACTTCACGGGCGAGAAGCCGGTCTCCACCCTCACCTACGACATCCACCCGCGCGGTGCCTCCTCCTTCAGCCTGTACGAGGACGACGGCCTCACCCGCGCCCACCAGTCCGGCTCGTACGCCCGCCAGCGGGTCGACGTCACCGCCCCCGCCACCGGCTCCGGCACGGTCACCGTCTCCGTGGGCGCCCCCACCGGCAGCTACACCGGCAAACCGGCCGCCAGGGGCTACGAGTTCACCCTCCACGTGGCCTCGGCGCCCACCGCCGTCACGGCGGACGGGGCCGCGCTCACCCGCCAGAGCTCCAAGGCCGCCTACGACGCGGCCGCGACCGGCTGGTTCTTCGACGCCTCGGACCGCTCCGGGGTCCTGTGGGTCAAGACCGGTACGAAGACGGGCGCGTTCAGCGTCTCGGCCACCGGCACCACCGTCCCCGCGGCCGAGGCCCTGCCCTCCTCCGCGCCGATCGCGCAGTCGGCCTGGTCCCTGGTGTACGCCGACAGCCAGGAGACCGCCGCCGAGAACGGCGCCGCGGTGGGCGCCTTCGACGGGAACCCGGCCACGATGTGGCACACCGCCTGGTCCTCCTCGAAGCCCGCCCCGCTCCCGCACGAGATCCAGATCGACCTCGGGGCCCGGCACACCGTCGACGGCCTCGGCTACCTGCCCCGCCAGGACGGCGGGGTCAACGGGCGGATCGGCTCCTACGAGGTCTACGTCTCCGACACCACCACCGACTGGGGCGCCCCGGTGGCGAGCGGCACCTTCGCCGACACCGCGGCCGCCAAGAACACGGCCCTCTCCCCGAAGGCCGGCCGCTACGTCCGCCTCAAGGCCCTCACCGAGGCGGGCGGCAGGGGCCCCTGGAGCAGCGCCGCCGAGATCACCCTCACCGGCCGCCCGGCCCCGCTCCCGGCCGACGCGGAACTCGTCAACGCGGCCTCCGCGAGCTGCGCCGACCTCCCGCACAGCGCCACCGCCCCGGGCACCGAACCCACCCTCTACACCTGCCACGGCGGCCCGAACCAGCGCTGGACCCTCCAGCCCGACGGCCGCCTCACCGGCCTCGCCGGGGTCTGCCTCGACGCGGCGAACGCCTCCCGGGTGACCGTCCAGACCTGCGACGGCAGCGCCGGCCAGAACTGGCAGGCGGGCCCCCAGAGCACCCTGCGCAACGCCGGCCAGTGCCTCACCCCGGCCGGCTCCGCCACCGCCAACGGCACCCTCCTCACCCGCACCGCCTGCGACAACACCCCGGCCCAGCGCTGGACCTTCACCCCTTGACAAGGCTCCCGAGGCACGGGGAACCGGTCGCGGCTGTGGTGGGCGCGGGGACGGAGGTGTTCTCCGGACTCCATGCGCTCGACGTCCCGGAGAACGCGTTTCCCGACCGGTACGACTCGGGACCGGCACCCGCTCGGACGAGCGAGTGACGCCGTCCGGATCCGGCATCCGACCGAGGGATCCAGTGGCGGACCCGGAGCACACGGTGGTGTGACGGGTCGGCACCCGCCCGCGCCTCCGCCTGGGGTCCGGACCCCGTGG
Organism: Streptomyces sp. NPDC085524; assembly: GCF_044541755.1. Taxonomy (NCBI): domain Bacteria; kingdom Bacillati; phylum Actinomycetota; class Actinomycetes; order Kitasatosporales; family Streptomycetaceae; genus Streptomyces; species Streptomyces sp. NPDC085524. Next base: position 129,244 of record NZ_JBITTH010000010.1, on the reverse strand, counting down.
CGGAGGCGCCGGACGGGTTGCCGCCCGGGCCTGCACCGATCCTGGGCCAGCCCAAAACCCAAGTCAATCCTCCGATTTGCTCCCCGCATCCAAGCGATACCTTGGAGGCCGTGACCCTGGATGATCTCCGCGTGTTCGTGGCCGTCTGCCGTGCGGGCAGCCTCAGCGCCGTCGCCCGTGACCTCGGCTGCACCCAGTCGGCCGTCAGCCAGCACGTCCGCAGGCTGGAGAAGCAGACCGGCACGAGCCTCCTGGAGCGCCACGCCCGGGGCGTCGTCCCGACCGAGGCGGGCCGCATCCTGCAGGCGGCCGCCGCCGACGGGATCGCGGGTCTCGACGGCGCCCTGCGCCGCCTGGGCGACCTCACCCGGGGAGGCGGCGGTACCGTGCGCATCACCACGGGCGCCACCACCGTGCGCCACTTCATGTCCGAAGCCGTGGTCACCTTCCGCCGCCGCCACCCCGAGGTGAGCCTGGAGTTCCAGACCGAGAACTCCAGCCGCAGCTGTTTCGACGCCCTCGCCGCCGACGACCTCGACCTCGCCTGGATCACCATCGGGGCGCCCGTCCGCGGCATCGAACAGCGTCCCGTCATGCGCCTGCCCTGGGTGCTCGCGGTCGGCGCCGACGACCCCCTCGCCGCCCGCGACCGCATCGAGCCGGCCGACCTCGCCGCGATCCGCCACATCCGGCTCCCGGAGAACTCCGCCTCCCGCGCCCACCTCGACGCCGCCCTCGCGGAATCCGGGATCCGGGTCCGCTCCGACACCAGCGTGGCCGACTGGGACACGGCCCTGCTACTCGCCGAGCTGGGCCTGGGCCACGCCGTCGTGCCCGCGCTGCCCGGCTGGCGGGTGCCCGGCACCGACGGCCCGCTGCGCCTGGTCCCCGTCCCGGCCCTCCCGCCCCTCGCGGTCGGCTGGGCGGTCCGCCGCTGGTCCGCCCTCTCCCCGCCCGCCCTGGTCTTCGCCGGCGAGGTCGCCCGCAGCTGCACGGCCCGCGCGGCCCGGCCCGGGCAGCAGTGACGCGGGCGCCAGTCCCACGACGGTCAGCGCGGCCAGTGCCGCGAGGGAGAGCCCGCCCGCCCCGGCGCCCGCCGAGACGGCGATGCCCAGCGCCGGGCCGACGTTCATCGCCGTCTGCTTCAGCCCGCCGATCACCCCCGCGTACCCGGCCGGGGCCTCCCCGACCACGGTCCCGGTGGCGGTGACCATCACGGTGGTGAACCCGGCGCCCAACACCCCGAAGGCCACCCCGGAAGCCGAGCCCAGCCCCGCGATGCCGAGCGCGACCAGCCCCGTACCGGTGAGCGCGGTCCGACGCGGCCCGAACCGGCGCAGGGCGAGCCCGGCCACCGGGGCCCCCGCGACCATGGCCAGCGTCAGCGGCAGCACCCGCAGCCCGGTGCCGAGCGGATCGAGCCCCTGTACGTCCTGGAGCCGGAACGTCGCCGTGAACAGCGCCCCGGACAGCCCCGCGGACACGGCCAGCAGCAGCCCGATCGAGGCGGCCACCGGCACCGAGCGCGCCACGGCGGCCGGCACCAGCGGCTGCACGGCCCGCAGCTCACGGCGCACGAACAGCACCGCGAGCGCCGCCGCCCCGCCGAGCCCCGCCAGCGTCGGCCCGGAGAGCCACCCGTACGCGGGCACCCCCACCAGCGCGTGCACGAACCCCGCGAGCGCCACCGTGAGCAGGGCCGAGCCCGTGAACTCGAGCCGCCCGGACCTTTCGCGCGGGGGAGCGGGTGCCCGTACGGCGAGGGTGAGCACGGCGATCAGCAGCGCGACCGGCACGTTGACCACGAACACCGCCCGCCAGCCCCACTGCCCCACCAGTGCACCGCCCAGCAGCGGACCGGCCGCGGCGGCCACCCCGATCGCACTGGTCCGCACCGCGACCGGAGTGCCGAGCCGCTCCGGCGGGTAGGCGAGCCGCAGCAGCGCCAGCGTCGCGGGCTGGAGCAGCGCCCCGAACACGCCCTGCGCGCCGCGCAGTGCGATCACCCAGCCCACGCCGGGCGCGTACGCGATGCCCGCCGACGCCGCGGCGAAGCCCAGCACGCCGGTGAGCAGCAGCCGGGTGTGCCCGTACCGGTCGCCGAGCCGTCCGGCGACGACCAGGAACGCGGCCACGGCGAGCAGATAGGCGGTACTGGTCCACTGCACCTCCGCCAGGCTCGCCCCGAGGTCACGCCGCAGGCTCGGCTGGGCCACGCTCAGCACGGTGCCGTCCAGCGCGACGATCATGGCGCCGGCCACGCTGACCAGCAGCGCGAGCCGGGGCCTCACGAGGGGCTCCCGGGGACCCCGCCGGGGCCGGGCCCGAGGTCCGGCCCCGGGTCCGGCCCGAGGTGTGCGTCCAGGGCCGCCTCGACCAGCCGCCCGACGGCGATCCCCTCGTCCGCCACCATCAGCGGCAGACTGCCCGAGCCCCACAACTGCGCCACGCCGTGCAGGTTGGCCCACAGCGCGGCGGTCGTGACCGCCGGTTCGGCCGCCCCGCAGCGCGAGACGAGCGAGGTGAGCAGCCCGAACAGCGGGAGCGTCGACTCCCGCAGCCGCGGTTCGCCCGTGGGCTCCCGACCCGCACTGTCGAGCAGGTCGTGACGGAACATCAGCTCGAACATCCCGCGCTGCTCCAGCGCGTAGCCGACGTACGCGGCCCCCAGCGCCCGCACCTGCCCGCGCGGGGAGGGCACCCCCGTGCACGCCGCCGCGAACCGCGCGCCGAGATCGGCGAACCCCCGACGGGCGATCGCCGACAGCAGCGAGTGGTGGGTGGGGAAGTAGCGGCGCGGCGCCCCGTGCGAGACCCCGGCCCGGCGGGCGATCTCCCGCAGTCCGAGGGAGGCGGTGCCCTCGGTCGTCACCAGCTCCACACCCACGTCGATCAGCCGCTCCCGGAGCGGTCTCTCCCGGTCGTCCATAGACACTGTCTACCAGCAGGGAGTAGACGCTGTCTACCGACTGCCGTCAAAGCGCTTGACCGGGCGGGGTCCGCGGCGGAGGATGCGCGAATGGTCTCGACCACTTCTGCCGCCAAGTCCCGTTTTCCGGCACGGAACTTCACCCTCTACGTCACCGCCCGCACCCTGTCCGTGGTGGGCGACACGATGATTCCGGTCGCCATGGCCGTCGCGATGCTCGCGCTCGGCCACGGGGTGAGCGGGGTCGGCTTCGCGCTGGGCGCCTGGATGGGGGCGTTCGCCCTCTTCGTCGTCTTCGGCGGGGTGTTCTCGGACCGGTTCCACCCCCGGCCGCTGATGATCGGTGCGGACGCGGTCCGGTGCCTGCTCCAGGCCGGTCTCGCCGCCTGGCTCCGGCTGGGCCACCCGCCCCTCTGGTTCATCATCGGCGGCGCGGTGCTCGGCGGGATCGCGACCGCGATGTTCCAGCCGGGTGTCGCCGGTCTGGTGCCCCAGGTCGCCGAGGACACGCAGCGGGCCAACGGGGTGCTGCGGGTCGGCCAGGGCATCGCCACCATGGCCGGTCCCGCACTGGCCGGGCTGCTCGTCGCGTTCACCTCGGCCGCCGCGGTGTTCGCGGTCGACGCGGCCACCTTCGCGCTCAGCGCCGTCTGCCTCGCGGCGCTGCGGCTGCCGCGGTCCGAGGTCGACCGGTCCGCGTCCACCCTCGCCAACCTGCGGACCGGCTGGGCCGAATTCCGCTCCCGGTCCTGGATGTGGGGGGTCATCCTGATCTGGTGGGTCCTGGGAGTCCTCGTCTGGGGCCCGGTCACACCCCTCGGCGCGGTCTCCGTCATGGAGGCCCACGGCAAGGCGGCGTTCGGCTACGCGGAGAGCGCCTTCGGGGCCGGCTGCGTGCTCGGCGGCCTGGTCGCGATCCGGATCCGGCCCGCCCGACCGCTCTTCGCGGGCGGACTCGCGATGTTCCTGTTCCCGCTGATGCCGCTGGCAGCGGCACTGGTCCCCGAGCTGCCGCTGCTCCTGCTGGGGTACGGGCTGAGCGGGATCGGATGGGCGTTCTGGGGCGTCCAGTGGGCCACCGCCGTGCAGACGCAGATCCCGGCGGACCGGCTGGGCCGGGTCACCGCCTACGAGATCGCCGGCTCGGTCCTGGCGATCCCCTTCGGCCAGGCGCTCGCCGGACCCGCCAGTGCGTTCTTCGGGGTCCACCGCCTGCTCCTCGTGGGCGCCGTGATCAGCACCTGCTGCGCGGCCGCCCTGGTCGCCGCACCCCCCATTCGCAGCCTTCCGCGCGCCCGGGTCGTGCCCGGCCGGGCACCCTGGGAGGAGGGAAGGAGGCCACCCGCATGCGCATCGCGTTCCTGATGGCGCCCGAGGGCGTCGAGGAAGTCGAACTGACCGCGCCCTGGAAGGCCGTACTGGAGGCGGGCTGGATCCCCCGGCTGGTCTCCACCAAGCCGGGCGTCATCCGCGCCTACCACCACCTCGAGAAGGCCGGGGCCCACGCCGTCGACCACGTCCTCGGCGAGGACCCGGCCGAGGCCTTCGACGCGCTGGTGCTGCCCGGCGGCCTCGCCAACCCCGACGCCCTGCGCACGGACCGGAGGGCCGTCGCGTTCGTCAGGGGGTTCTTCGAGGCGGGCCTGACCGTCGCCGCGATCTGCCACGCCCCCTGGATCCTGGTCGAGGCGGACGTCCTGCGGGGCAGGACCCTGACCTCGTACCCCAGCCTCGCGACCGACATCCGCAACGCCGGCGGCACCTGGGTCGACGAGGAGGTCCACGTCTGCCGCGCGGCGCCGGCCACCCTGATCACCAGCCGCAGGCCGCGCGACCTCAAGGCCTTCTGCGGCGCCCTCGTGGCGGAGATCGGCGGCCGGGGCCCCGGCGGCGCATGATGGAGAACGGGGGCGAAGTCCGCAGGACTCGTGCCGAGGAGGTGCACGCGACATGACGGAGCACGACGGCGGTCCGTCGGCGAGCAAGCTGGAGGAGGGCCGGCTCCTCAAGGAGCTGGAAGCCATCCACCGCACGCGCCACGAGACCCTGCTGCACGGGTCCGACGACGCCCTGGTCACCCACACCAAGCGGATGAACGAGCTGGAGCACGAGTACGTGCGCCGCCACCCGCAGCGCGCCCAGACGGCGTCCCGCACCCGCGAGGGCGCCCGTGCCCGCACCAACGGGGAGTGAGGCCCGGCCGTCGGCCCGGCACCGCGTGACCGGATAGGAAGACAGGCACCAGGAGTGGACCTTCTTCGCCTCGTGTGAGACAGTTTTGTATCACTTGAGGTGAAGGATTCTCACGAACGTGCGCGAAGAAGAACTGCTCGACGCGGCCGCCCGTGTCCTCGCCGGCGACCACAGCGCCTCGATGGTGCAGATCGCCGCGGGCATCGGCACCAGCCGCGCCACCCTCAGCCGCCGCTACGCGACCCGCGAGGCCCTGCTGAAGGCCGTCGCCGTCCGGGCCATCGAGGTGGTCGACACCTGCCTCACCCCGGCCGATCTCCCGCAGGACGCCGACGGGGCCGCCTTCGACGCCGCCCTCGAGGAACTGGTCGTCGCCCTGCTGCCCGCCGCGCACCTGTACGGCTTCACCTCGCGCGACGCCACCGTGCTCGCCGACCCGGAGTTCCGGGCCGGCGTGGACCGGCAGGACCAGCGGGCCCTCGCCTTCCTCGAGCTCGGCCAGCGGCTGGGCCGGCTGCGCGCCGACCTCCCGCCGTACTGGATCTGGTACTCGCTCTGGGGCCTGCTCGACGCCGCCGCCGAGGGCGTGCGCGACGGCCACCTCGCGCCCCGCCAGATCGGCCGGCTGGTCCTCACCTCCTTCCTCGGCGGCGCACGGCCCACCGCCTAGCGCGCGGCCGAACCCCGAACTCCGAACCCCCGACCCCGAGCCCCGCTCGACCCTGAACGGATTCCCATGCACACCCCCACGCAGGACCCCCGCCGGTGGATCGTCCTGGCGATCCTCTCCGGCAGTCTCCTGCTGATCTCCATGGACACCACGATCCTCAACGTGGCCTTCCCCTCCCTCGTCGGCGACCTCCAGCCGGGCGCGGTCCAGCAGCTGTGGATCATCGACGTCTACGCGCTCGCCCTGTCCGGCCTGCTCGTCACGGCGGGCGCCCTCGGCGACCGCTGGGGCCGCAAGCGGCTGCTCATGGCCGGCTTCGGGATCTTCTCCCTGGCCTCCCTCATCGCCGTGCTGTCCACCGAGGCCTGGCACGTGATCGCGGCCCGTGCCCTGCTCGGCGTCGGCGGCGCGGCCATCATGCCGTCCACCCTGTCGATCCTGCGCAGCGTCTTCACCGACGCCAAGGAACGCGCCTTCGCCCTCGCCGTCTGGGCGGCCGTCTTCGGCGGCGGCATGGCCTTCGGCCCGGTCATCGGCGGGCTGCTCGTACAGGACTACGGCTGGCACTCCGCCTTCCTCCTCAACCTCCCCGTCGCCGCGGTGATCGTCGTGGCCGGCCTGCGCTACCTCCCCGAATCGCGGGCCCCGCGCACCACCGGCGCCTGGGACTGGTGGGGCGTCGGCCAGTCCGTCGTCGGCATGCTCGCCCTCGCGGGCGGCATCAAGCAGCTCGGCAAGGGCGGCGTCGCCGACCCGCTGCCGTGGGCCCTGCTCCTCGTGGCCGCCGGGGCACTGACCGTCTTCGTACGCCGCCAGCTGCGCGTGCCGCACCCGCTGCTCCAGGTCCGGCTGTTCGCCAAGCCCGCCTTCAGCGTCGCCGCCACCGCGATCTTCCTGCCGATGGTGGGCATGGGTGCGATCCTGTTCCTCGTCACCCAGTGGTTCCAGTACGGCCAGGGCTACACCCCGCTCGAGGCGGGGCTGCGCCTGCTGCCCGCACCGCTCGCGCTGATCGCCGCCTCGATGGTGGCTCCCACCCTCATGCAGCGGTTCGCGATCCGCCACGTGCTCGGAGCCGGACTGGTCGTGCTCGCCGCCGGAATGGCCCTGCCCTGGGTGTTCCAGCAGTTCACCGACCTCGGCTATCCCGCCTTCGCCGCCGCCCTGACCGTCATGGGCCTCGGCGCCGGCACGGCGACCACGGTGGCCTCGGTGACGCTGATCTCCGCCGCCCCCGCGGCGGAGGTCTCCAGCGCCGCCGCGATCGAGGAGACCTGCTACGAACTCGGCTCGGCCATGGGCGTCGCCATCCTCGGCTCCACGGCCGCCGCGCTCTACCGCGGCAACCTGCCCGCCCTGGACCTGGACGGCCCCACCGCGGCCGCCGTACGGGACTCCGTGGGCGAGGCTGCGCACACCGCCGAACGGCTCGGCGGCGCGGTCGGCCAGACCCTGATCGACGCGGCCTCGCACGCCTACACCCTGGCGATCACGCCCGCGTTCCTCATGGCCGGCGCCCTCGCGGTCGCCGCCGCGGCGACCACCTGGACGCTCATTCCGCACGACCTCCGGCCCACGGAGAACCACTGACCGGAGGGAGCGCCGCGGGCGCCGGGCCCAGCGTGGTGGTGCCCGGCGCCGCACGGTGCCCGAGCCCGGTGCGGTAGGCGTCCAGCGCCGCCTCCACCCGGCCCGTGCGCCGCAGCAGATCGCCCAGCAGCCGGCACAGGTCGGCCAGATCGCCCGTCGCCCCGCTGCGCTCGAGCAGGGCCAGCGCCTGTACGTAGTGCCGCTCGGCGGCATCGGTCTCGCCGCGCTCCTCGGCCATCAGCCCGAGGAGCCGGTGGGCGCCGCCCGCGTGCACCGCTCCGTGGCGCTCGCCCAGCTCCAGCAGCGCCGACAGCAGCCCGGCCGCCTCCTCGTACCGGCCGAGCCGGCGCAGTACGTCGGCGAGCTCCACCTCCACCTGCGCCGTGTACAGGGCGGCCCGCCGGGCCGAGAGCATGTCCCGGGCCGTGCGCAGCTCCTGCTCCGCCGAGGCGAGTTCGCCGTTCTGGGCCTGGACGTAGCCGCGCATCCAGTGGCAGTGCGCCAGATCGGTCCGCAGCCGCAACTGCCCGTAGATCGCCTGGGCCTTGGCGAGGGACGCGTCGGCGTCGGCCACCCGCCCCTCCGCCAGGAACGTCCGCGCCACCTGCCGGTGCATGCCCGCCACCAGCGCCGGATCGCCGACCTGCGGGGCCAGCGCGAGCGCCAGCTCGGCGGCGTGCGCGGCGCGCGCGTGGGCGCCCATGTCGATGTACGGCCCGATCACCGCGGCGTAGAGCAGCACCAGCGCCTCGGGATCGGCGAGCCCGCTCGCGCCCAGCTCGTCGATGGTGGATTCCAGGAGGTAGCAGGCGTAGCGCAGCTCGCCCGAGAGCAGGTGCGCGACGGCGCGACCCCGGATCGGGCGGGCCCGGCGGGGGAGCGGTTCGTCGGCCAGGAGCCGCTCGGCCCCCTCGAAGTGGGTGATGGCATCGGCCAGTTCGCCGGACTCGAGCGCGCATTCGCCCAGCCCCAGCCGGGCCTCCGCCTGCTCGGGAACCAGGGCCAGCTCCTCCGCCCGGGCCAGCAGGCCCCGGTAGCGGTCGGCGGCCTCGTCGGCCTCGCCCGTGGCCAGGGTCTGCTGCGCGTCGGCGAGGGCGAGGCGCAGCTCGGTCGCGAGGTGGGCGGGCCGGCCCGTGGTGAGTTCCTCGTACGAGGTGCCCAGGCGCCCGGCGAGGAAGCGCAACGCCGTCTCGGACGGGCGGACCTTGCCCGACTCCAGCGTGGAGATGTAGGCGGAGGTGTAGGAAGGCTCCGCCAGCTGACGCTGAGTCAGGCCGAGTTCGCTGCGCAGACGTTGAACTCTGCGCCCGATGAGGGCCGGTTCGTCCATGGAGACTCCCTGTTTGCTCGAACTCCCCAGTATTCAGGGGGAGTGGGCCATTGCGCAGGCCCCGGCACCCCGCCTAGTTTAAGCAGCTGCTTCAGCAGATTTAACAGACTGCTTAACTGCCTTTCACGGGGGAGGACTTCATGGACGTCAGCCGACGCCCCGGCGCGCGCGCCGGCCTGCGCGCGGTCGCCGCGGCGGCCTGTGCGGCGGCCGTTCTCGTGGCGGCGGGCCCTGCCCGCGCCGCGAACGGCGAGCCACCGGCGAAGACCCGGGTGACCGTCGAGATACCGGGACCGGAACAGGGCGGCGACGCCGGATCCGGGCACGCCCTGGTCCCGCCGGGCGGAGCGGGACCGGCGAAGACCGCCGGCGGGCTCTCCCCGGCCGAACGGGCCGCCGACGGCGAGGTCGCGAAGCTGGTCGACAACGGCCCCACCGCCGACCGCCTCGACGTCGTCGTCATCGGCGACGGCTACACCGCCGCCGAACTGGACCGCTTCCACGCCGACGCGGCGCAGAAATGGGCCGAGGTGACGGCCGTCGAGCCGTACACCACCTACCGGAACCTCTTCAACGTATGGACCGTCGACGCGGTCTCCCACGACTCCGGCGTCACCGGCGACCCGGACCGGGCCACGGTGCGCGACACCGCCCTCGGCTCGTACTTCTGGTGCGAGGACATCGAGCGGCTGCTCTGCATCGACCAGCCCAAGGTCGACGCGTACGTGGCCAAGGCGCCCGCGGCCGACCTGGTCATCGTGCTGGCCAACAGCGCCAAGTACGGCGGCGCCGGCTACAACGAGCGCAGCGCCGCCCTCGGCTACGAGGGGATCTCGACGGCCTCCTCGGGCCACCCCAAGTCGGGCCAGGTCGCCATCCACGAGACCGGGCACTCGCTGGGCAAGCTCGCCGACGAGTACTTCTACCCGGGCGTGCCGGACTACGAGAAGTACACCGGCCCCGAGCCGGGCGAATCCAACATCTCCGGCCTCGACGCCGACCGGATGGCGGCCCAGCGGGCCAAGTGGTACCGCTGGCTGGGCGAGCAGTCCCCGGACGGCGGCACGGTCGGCGCGTACGAGGGCGGCGGCTACTACGTCACCGGGCTGTACCGGCCCACCGACAACTCGATCATGCGGGTGCTGGGGAAGCCGTTCAACCTGCCCGGCACCGAGGCGATGATCGCCGGCTTCTACCAGCACGCCAGGATCGTCACCGCACTCACCCCGACCGACCGCACCCTGCGGTGGCGCGACAGGGCGAAGGCGGCCGTTCCGGCCCTGGAGGGCGCGGACGGACGCCGGCTGACGGTGCGGTGGTACCTCGACGGCAAGGAGCTGAAGCGCTTCGAGGGCCGCACCGAGGTGTCCGTGGCGGAACTCCGGCTCTTCGACCTCCGCACCCACCGGCTGTCGGTGACGGCCGAGGACCGCACCCCGTCGGTGCGCGACCCGAAGATCATGCGGACCCTCCGCTCCACGGCCGCGTGGAGCGTCCGGCTCTAGCGGGTGACCATGACGGCTCGTCAGCACGGCCCGTGGGCGAGCTGTTTGGGAGGATTTCCACGGCGGCCGCGCGGTGCGGCGCGCGCCCGGCCGGGGGAGCCCGCCAGACTGGCGGGGTGAGGATCGCCCTCATGAAGGCGGGGTCGCGTGGCGGCGTCGCGCCGTACACGGGCCTGGGCGCGGCACTGGTCCGGGCCGGGCGCGTGGCCACGCCGGCGACCCACGGACCCGACCCAGGGAGCACCCGATGACCATCTCGGTATGGACGCGCCTCGCCGTGACCGCGGGGGCCGCAGCCCTCTTCGCTGCGGCCCCGGCCCCGGCCCCGGCCCCGGCCCCGGCCCCGGCCCCGGCCCCGGCCCCGGCCCCGGCCCTCGGCGCCGAGGCCGCCGCCCGGACCCCGGAGCCCCGGGCGCCCCGGGAGTTCGTCCCGCTGCGCTCCGTCGACCCGACGATCATCCAGGAGATGCGCTACGCGTCGGCGCACAACTTCATCGGCGAGCGGATCGACGGCTACCGGCAGCCCGTCTGCATCCTGACCCGGCCGGCGGCCGAAGCCCTGCACCGGGCCCAGACGCGCCTCCTGTCCCAGGGGTACTCGCTCAAGGTGTACGACTGCTACCGGCCGCAGCGGGCCGTCGACCACTTCGTCCGGTGGGCCGGGGACCTGGCAGACGAGAGGCGGAAGGCGGAGTTCTATCCGCGGGTCGACAAGACGCGCCTGTTCGAGGACGGCTACATCGCGGAGAAGTCCGGGCACAGCCGGGGCAGCACCACGGACCTCACCATCGTCCCGCTCCCGGCGGTCCCGGCGCCCCCGCCGGCGCCGGGTCAGGACTCCGCCCCCTGCTACGCGCCGCAGGCGGAGCGGTACCCGGACAACTCCGTGGACATGGGAACGGGCTTCGACTGCTTCGACACGCTGTCGCACACCGACGACCCGCGCGTCCAGGGGGCGCAGCGCGCGAACCGCCTGCTGCTGAAGACGACGCTGGCCGCGGAGGGATTCGTCAACCTGCCCGAGGAATGGTGGCACTTCACGCACAAGCCCGAGCTCTTCCCGGACACCTACTTCGACTTCCCCGTAGCGCACCGGTCGGCGGCCGGGCACCGCCCTTAGAACGCACCAGCCGCCGTCGGAGGAGAAGCCGCGAGCACGTGCGCGGCGGCCTCGCGACCTGCGCCCGCGGCTGCGCCTGCGGAGGCGGCGGCGTGCAGCCGGGCGTCCCGCCCGGGCTCAGCACGGCGACTGCGATCAGCGGGACGTACCGGGGGCCCCGAGGGCGCACGCCTCCACTTCAAGGTCCGGGCTCCCCGTCCGCCTGCGCCCGCTCCCGGCCTTCGCGTAGGAGCAAAGTCACCCCCCTCGGCGGCGGTTGCCGGGTACCCGCCAGGTAGGGTCGTCTGAAATGTCCCCGGTCCACCGCAGCCCCGGGGGCATCCGCACCCGTCCCGGCACCACCCTTGCCCGGCGTCGTCCTGCCCTCCCCGGCCGCTGCGCGGCCGCCTGCCCGGAAACCGCTGACATGAGTACGAACGCCGCGCTCCGCCCGCAGCCCACGCCCGCCCCGACAGCCACTGCCGCCGATCCCGCCCCGGCGTTCGACAGCGCTCCCGCGCGCCGGTGGCCGGGGCTCACCGTGCGGGCCCCGGCCCGGCCCGCCCCGGCTGCGGCCCTGCACAGCATCGCGGCGGCGACCACCGTCCTGCTGGGCCTCGTCGCGATCGGCGCGATGATCCACGAACCGGTGCTGATACCCCCGCTGGCCGCGAGCGCCGCACTGGTCCACAGCGCTCCCCACCTGCCGCTCGCCCAGCCGCGCAACGTGGTCATCGGCCACCTGCTCGGCAGCGCCACGGGCTACGCCGTGCTCGCGGCGGCGGGCAGCAGCGCCTGGGCCGCCGCAGTGGCGGCCGGTCTCACGCTCGGCCTCAACATGCTCGCCCGCACCCCGCACTCGCCGGCCGTGGCCACCGCCGTGATCGTCGTGCTCCAGACGCCCGCCCCCGGCCGGTTCGTGCCCCTGCTGTTCGGCGCGACCGTCCTGCTCGTCCTGACCGGCTGCGCCGCTTCCCGCGTGCGCCGGAAGGCCCCGGCCTACCCCGTCTACTGGTGGTGACGGGGCAGCCGAGTGCTAGGCCGCACCCGGGGCCGGCGCGGCCTGCGTCGGGTCGGCGCCCGGTGTCGTGGAGGGCGCCGGGGCGGGCTCGCAGACGACCTCGTCGCGCGGGGTGTAGTGGGTGGAGTACTCCTCCCGCTTCACCTCCTGGCCGCCCTTGACGAAGATCCGGCCGACCTTGACGTCGAAGCCCTCCAGGGGCGTCTGGGCCTCGCACTTCTCGCCGGGGTCCGTGTGCTTGGCGGGCGGGGTGACGTTGGTCCGCGGACCCTTGGTCGCGCGGATCTCGTCGTACTTCTTCGTCCCCAGCAGGGTGATCGTCAGCGAGGTGTCGGTCGACTGCGCCTGGACGTAGACGGGGTGGCCGGAGTCGTTGAGCCACCGCAGGTCGAGGGTGCCCCAGGCGACGGTGGCCTCGCGGCCCTCCGGGTAGCGCTCGATGTAGAAGGAGTGCGCCCCGTGCTCGAGCGGCTTGAGGCCGGCGAAGAACACGGCGTTGTACATCGTCGTGGCGACCGCCGACACGCCGCCGCCGGGCGACTTCACGTACCGGCCGTCGTTGATCATGATGCCGTCGACGAAGCCGTTCTCCTTGGTGCGCTCGCCGACCGTGCGGTTGAAGCTCCACTCCCGGCCCGGCATGACCACCGAGCCGTTGATCAGCTCCACCGCGCGGCCGATGTTCTTGGACCGGTACGGGGCGGCCGGGAACTGGACGGTGAAGGAGGAGAGCTTCTCCTTGACGCCGAGGCGCTCGGCCTCGGCGTCGGTGAGCTGCGGCTGGACGGCCGTGGTGGCCACGACGGCGCTCCGGTCGGCGCCCGAGCGGGTCAGCAGCGGCATCACGGCCCGGCCGAGGGCCGCCTCGGTGACCTCGTGCCCGGAGCGGCTGGGCTCGGTGACCACGGCGCGGCCGTTCGCGTCGAGGCCGAGCACGGCGTCGCGCGGGGACCCGACGGCCTCCCCGAGGGGGCCGGCCACGGCGGGGTCGGCGAGCAGGCCGCCGGAGTCCAGTGCCGGTACGAGCCGGCCGGCCTGGTCGGCCTTCATCTTCAGGTGCTCGCCGAGGACCACGGGGCTGACGGGTACCCGGGTGTCGGCCACGGTGAGGGTGACGGGAGCGGAGACCGCCGGCTCCGCGAACTCGCGCAGGGCCCGCTCGGTCTCGTCGGCCCCCACGCGCGGTTCGGTGCGCCGGACCGGCAGCTCGACCGGGCCGTCGGCCGGGCGGGAGGGGAGGTAGGCGTCCCGGAGGGTGTCGAAGACCCCGTCCCGTTCGAGGGTGACGCCGGTCTGCGCGGCCACGACCCGGGGCCTGCCGGCGTCGAAGCCTATGGATCCGTCGCGCACCGGCTGCGCGGTGCTCTCGCGGAGCCGGTCGACCCCGGCGCGGGCGGCCTCCTCGTCCGTCCGGACCACGGGCTCGAGGTCCGGGTCGCCGGAGGCGAAGAGCCGGCCGATGACGCCGAACGGCCCGGGGCCCGGGCCGGCGGCGCGGTCGACGGTCGCGGCGGTGTCCAGGGACAGCCCGACGGCAGCCGGGGCGACCTCCTCGACGCGGTCGCCGATGCGCACGGCGACCGGCTCGGTGGCCCGCGGCCCGAGTGCGTCGGTCAGCTTGCGCTCGGCCGCCGCCGGGCTCATGCCGCCGATGTCCACGCCGCGGACCCGGGTGCCCGGGGCGATGTCGTCCCCGGCCGCGAGTCCGGCGACGTAGAGGCCGCCCAGCCCGAGGGCCAGGGCGCCGCCCGTCGTCATCGCGGCGATCCGCCAGTTACCTGTCCAGCTGCCCGCAGGTCGCACATCTCTCCTTGTGGCGCCGACCGGTCGCCGGGCGGCTCGCAGGCCGCGGCAGGGGCGCGTAGATGACGGTTGAGGTCATCCATCATGACCACGGAAATGTCCGATTAGGGAGAGAAGGTAATGGTTCTCACATGCCGGGCACGGGTGCTCCGGGGGTGTCAGCGGCCCGTGGCCCCGGCCCCGGCGGCCAGGCCGTCGAGGAGGAGGCGCAGGCCCAGTTCGAAGCCGCGGTCGTCGAGTGAGGCCAGGCCCTCCCCGGTGGCGGCCGCCCCGGCGAGGGAGTCGGCGAGCGCCGGGTACGCGGGCCGGTACTCGGCGGCGGGGCGGGTGAAGCCCGCCGTGAAGGTCTCCAGTGCGGAGCCCAGGACCAGGTAGTCGACGGCGGCCGCCGCCTCCGCGGCCCGCGCCGGGGTGCAGCCCGCCCGGACGAGGGCGGCGAGCAGGGCGTCGTAGCCGCGCAGTGCCCGGTCCGCCTCGACCCGGCGGCGGGCCGCCGGCGCGATCGCGTTCGGGTGGCGCAGGTACACGCGGCGGTAGCCGCGCGCGTACGCGGCGATCCCCTCGCGCCAGTCGGGCCCGTCGAGCGGGCTCAGGTCGATCTCCTCGTTGATCAGCTCCGAGACCGCGTCCAGCACGTCCTCCTTGGACGCGACGTGGTGGTACAGCGATGCGCCCCTGACCCCGAGACGGTCGGCGAGCGTGCGCATCTTGAGGGCCTGGGGACCCTCCTCGTCGAGGAGCTCGAGGGCCGCGCGGGCGATGTTCCCGCGGCTGAGCAGCGGCTGGTTCGGTCGGCCCACGTGTGATCCCCCTCGTTCGTGGCCGCCAGGTTACCCGTTGGCAGGGTCTTCCCCTGGGGTCCGGGGCGGGTTAAGGTCCCCGCATTCCCGCAACCTAACAACGTTAGATTTAGTTGCCGGGACGCGCCGGCCGCCCCTGCGCGCCCCGGCACCGTGAGAGGTACGCATGCCAGACCTTCCCTCCCCCCGCCCCGACACGGACGCGGCCCGGCTCACCGACCTGGGCTACACCCAGGAGCTGAACCGCAGCCTCGGCATCCTCGGCAACATCGGCATGGGCTTCGCCGTGGTCTCGCCGGTCGTGGCCCTGTACGCCGTCTCCATGGTCGGCACGATGATCGCCGGGCCCGCCTGGGTGTGGGCGCTGCCGATCGTGCTGCTCGGCCAGTGCCTCGTCGTGAACGTCTACTCCGAGCTCGCCTCCCAGTGGCCGCTCGCCGGCGGGCCCTACCAGTGGGGGCGCCGGCTGCTCGGCCCGTCCTTCGGCTGGATGAGCGGCTGGGTGTGGCAGTTCGCCGTCATGTTCGGCAACACCACCGTCGCGTACCTGGCGGCCCCCTGGGTCTTCGCCCTCGTCGGCGCCACCCCGACACCGGGCGCCATGGTCGCCGTGGCCGCCGGGATCCTGCTGGCGTGCATGCTCGTGAACGCGTACGGGATCAGGATCCTGAGCCTGTTCGTCTCCCTGGGCATCGCCGCCGAGGCCATCGCCTCCGTACTCGTCGGCTTCGCGCTCCTGCTCTTCTTCCGCGAACACGGCTTCGCCCTCTTCACCGAGACCCTCGGCGCCGAGGAGCTGTCCGGCGGATCGACCACGATGGCCTTCCTCGCCGTACTGGCGGTGGCGGGCTGGGGGTTCATCGGGTTCGACGCCTGCGTCTCCACAGCCGAGGAGACCAAGGACGCCGGCCGGCAGGTGCCGCGCGCCATGTGGTGGGCGCTGCTCAGCGTCGGCCTCGTCGTCATCCTCAACGCGATGGCCGTGGCCCTCGCGCACCCCTCGCCCCGGGCCGTCGTCGCCGGCGAGGACCTCGACCCGGTGACGACCGCCGTCAGCACCGCCTTCGGCTCCTGGTCGGACAAGCCCTTCGTCGCCGTGGTCCTGGTCGGGTTCCTCGCCTGCGCCATGGCCTCCCAGGGCGGCGCCGCGCGCGGCGTGTACTCGCTGGCCCGCGACGGGGGCTTCCCCCTCTCCCGTCACGTGCGCAAGGTCAACCGCCGCCAGGCCCCCATCGGCGGCCTGATCGCCTCCACCCTCGTGAGCTGTACGGGCCTGCTGCTCGGGCTGAACGCGACCGCCATCGGCAGCCTGATCGCCTTCGGCACCGCGGCCACCTTCCTGCCGTTCTTCCTGGTCTCGCTGGCCGCGCTCATCGCCCGGCTGCGGGGCACCTGGGTCCCCTCCGGGCACATCCGGCTCGGGCGCAAGGGCACCTTCCTGAACGTCCTGGCCGTGCTCTGGACCGCCTTCGAGGTCGTCAACGTCTGCTGGCCGCGAGCCGTTCTGGCGCCGCCCGGGGCCCCCTGGTACCAGGTCTGGGCCGGTCTGATCGGCACCGGCGCGGTGATCACGGCCGGACTGCTCTACCTCGCGGTGAAGAAGCCCCACCACGCGCTGCGCACCGCACCGGCGGCCGGGGAGGGCGGGGGAGTCCTCGCCGCCGACCGCCCCTGATCCGCCCCTGATCCGATCCGCCCCTGATCCGCAGCTCCCCCTTGATTTCGGCATCCGCTTCACATCGAAGGAGTAATGTCATGGACCTGCCACCCGCGAGCGTTCCGCGCATGACGCGCCGGGGTTTCGGCGCCGCCGCACTCGCGGCCGCCGCCGTACCCCTGCTCGCCCGCACCGCCTCCGCCGAGGAGAGCGCGGCCCCGCTCCACGCACCGGCCGAATGGGCGCCGCACGCGGGCTGCGTGATGGCGTGGCCCTGGGACCGGACGGTGGGCTGGGGCGCGCTGCTCGCCGACGTCCAGGCGGAGATCGCCGGGATCGCCCGGGAGATCGCCCGCTTCGAGCCGGTGATCATGGTCGCCGAACCGGGCACCGCCGCCGAGGCCCGCCGCCAGTGCGGCGGCTCGGTCACCGTCATCGAGTACCCGGTCAACGACTGCTGGACCCGGGACACCGGGCCGCTCTTCGTGGTCGACCCCGGCAACCAGCACCGCACCGGCGTCGACTTCGGCTTCAACGGGTGGGGCGGGAAGTACCCGTACGACAAGGACGACTTCCTCCCCGTCGGCGTCTGCGCCCACCTCGGGGACCCCCGCACACAGGTCGGCATGGTCCTGGAGGGCGGGTCGGTCCTCACCGACGGCCAGGGCACCCTCGTCACCACCGAGGAATGCCTCCTCAACCCCAACCGCAACCCGGGCATGACCCGTGCCCAGATCGAAGCGCAACTGCTCGCCTCGTACGGGGCGAGCAAGGTCGTCTGGCTGCCGTACGGGCTCCACCACGACGACATCACCAACGGCCACGTCGACCTCGTCGCCGCCTACCTCGGGCCGGCCAGGATCCTGCTCCACACCCAGCCCGATCCGGCCGACCCCAACCACGCCCGGATGGCCGCGAACAAGGCGGTGCTCCACGGCACGACCGACGCCTGCGGCAGGCCCTTCCAGGTGGTGGAGATGGAGCACCAGCCGCACTTCCGGCACAAGGGGCTGCTGGTGGAGACCTTCAGCTACACCAACTACTACCTGACCTCGGGCAGCGTCGTCGTCCCGCTCTCGGGCGAACCGGCCGACGCGCTCGCCCTCGCCCAGCTCGCGTCGCTCTTCCCCGGACGCCAGGTGGTCGGCACCCCGGCACGCACCCTGGCCTGGGGCGGCGGCGGAGTCCACTGCGTCACCCAGCACGTACCGCGCGTGCAGTAGCGCAGTAGCGCAGTAGCGCAGCAGGGCGCCGGCACCGGCCGGCGCCCTGCACGGACAGCGCGAGGAAACCGGCCCGGCCGGGGGGCGCCCGGGGGGGGGGCGCGGGGGGCGCCGGGCGGGGGCCGGGAGGGGGGGGGGGACGCCTACAAGGGGGCCCATCCCCCGGCGGCCCCCCCCCCCGCCCCCCCGGCGCCCCCCCGCCCGGCGGGCGGGCGGCGGCGGGGGCCCCCCCCCCCCCCCCCGGCCGGGGCACGGCAGGGGGAGGGGAAGGACTACATGGGGTCCATGCCCCGGTCGTCCATACGGCCCTCCTGCTCGCTCTGCTCCTGCAGGCGGCGCGCCTTCTCCTTCAGCCGGCGGCGCTCCTCAGGGTCGGTCGAACGCTCGGCCGCGTCGTTCAGCTCCTTGGCCTTCATGCGCATCTGCTGGGACCGGCCGCGGGACTCGCCTGAAACGCTCATGATCGCTCCTTGGATCAGTCGGGGAGAGCGGGCGGACCCAGCGAATCAGCACCGCCGCACGCACGCATCTCGAACCGTCACCGAGCGTCACCCGCGCGCGGACGCCGACCCCCGCCGTACGCGAATGGCCGACCACGGATGCCGGAGCCCAGCCCCTCGGCGAACCTGTGGGGGTGAGCCCAACCGACCCCGGCGAGAACGCCGCGCCGCGCACCCGCACCCCGGTCACGCTGCACGTCAACGGCACCGAGCACGCCCTGGAGCTCGACCACCGCACCACCCTGCTCGACGCCCTCCGCGACGGCCTCGGCCTCACCGGGGCGAAGAAGGGCTGCGACCACGGCCAGTGCGGAGCCTGCACCGTCCTCCTCGACGGACGGCGGGTCTGCAGCTGCCTGCTGCTCGCGGTCGCCCAGGACGGCGCCGGAATCACCACGGTGGAGGGGCTCGCCGCAACCGCGACCGGCGCCGCACTCCAGCGGGCGTTCGCCGCACGGGACGCCTTCCAGTGCGGTTTCTGCACACCCGGCCAGCTCTGCTCCGCCGTCGGCGCCCTCGCCGAGGCCGCCGCCGACCCCGACGGCCCCGTCACCCTCACCGAGGCCGAGACCCGGGAACGGCTCAGCGGCAACCTCTGCCGCTGCGGCGCCTATCCCGCGATCGTCCGCGCCGTACGGGACGTGGCCCGGTGAAGCCCTTCGGCTACGTACGGGCCGCCACCCTCCGGGAAGCCGCCGAGGCCCACGCCGCCCACCCCGGCTCCCGCTACCTCGCCGGCGGCACCAACCTCGTGGACCTCATGAAACTCGGCGTCGAGACCCCCGGCACCCTCGTCGACATCTCCCGGCTGCCCCTCGGCGCCATCGAGCAACGCCCCGGCGGCGCCCTGCACGTCGGAGCCACCGCCCGCGGCGCCGACGTGGCCGCGCACCCCCTCGTACGCGCCCGCTACCCGGCCCTCGCCCAGGCCCTGCTCGCCGGGGCGTCCGCGCAGCTGCGCAACGTCGCCACGACCGGCGGCAACCTCCTCCAGCGCACCCGCTGCACCTACTTCCAGGACCTCTCCAAGGCGTGCAACAAGCGGGAGCCCGGCACCGGCTGCTCCGCGCTCGACGGGGTCCACCGCGACCACGCCGTGCTCGGCCACTCCACCCACTGCGTCGCCACCCACCCCTCGGACCTGGCCGTCGCCCTCGCCGCCTTCGACGCGGTCATCGAGCTGTACGGGCCGCAGGGCACCCGCACCGTGCCGGCCACCGCCTTCCACCGGCTGCCCGGGGACCGGCCCGAGCAGGACACCGAGATCCGGGACGGCGAGATCATCACCGGGGTGCTGCTGCCCGCCGCCGGGCCCGGAGTCCGCTCCCGGTACCGCAAGGCCCGCGACCGGGCCTCGTACGCCTTCGCGCTCGCCTCCGTCGCCGCCGTCCTCGACATTGACGCCGAAACCGGCCTCGTCCGCCGCGCCGCCCTCGCCTTCGGCGGGCTCGCCCACCGGCCCTGGCGGGCCACCGCGGCCGAGCGGGCGCTGACCGGGGCCGAACCGACCCCCGCGACCTTCCGGCGGGCGGTCGATGCGGAGCTGGCGGAGGCCCGGCCCCTGCGGGACAACGCCTTCAAGGTCGTACTGGCCCGCAACCTCGCCTGCGACGTGCTCGGCTCACTTGCCCGGGACACCAGCGCGTAGGCCGTCTCGAACAGGAGCAGCCCCCATGCCCCCGCACCCCGCACTCGGCACCCCCTCCGTCCGCGCCGAGGGACCGGAGAAGGTCACGGGCGCCGCCCGCTACGCCTCGGACCACGTCCCGCCCGGCTGCGCCCACGCCTGGCCCGTCCCCGCCGCGATCGCGCGCGGACGCGTCACCGCGGTCGACACGGCCGCCGCCCTGGCCCTCCCCGGCGTCATCGCCGTCCTCACCCCGTTCGCCGCGCCGCGCCTGGGCCCCTGGGAGGACCCGACGCTCCACGTCCTCCAGGACCCGGCCGTCCCGCACCGCGGCTGGTACGTCGCCCTGGCCGTCGCCGACACCCCGGAAGGCGCCCGGGCCGCCGCCGAGGCGCTGCGCATCGAGTACGAGACCGAGCCGCACGACGCCGTCCTGTACGAGGACCACCCGGCCGCCCGCACCCCCGAGGAGGTCAACGGCGGCTACCCGGGCCTCCGCGAGCAGGGCGACCCGGACGCGGCGCTCGCGGCCGCACCCGTACGGATCGACTGCGCGTACACCGTGCCGCCGCTGCACAACCACCCCATGGAGCCGCACGCCGCCACCGCCGTCTGGGACCCCGGGCCGGGCAGGCTGACCGTGTACGACTCCTGCCAGGGCACGGGCATCGTACGCAAGGCGCTGTCGGCGCTCTTCGGCCTGCCCGAGGACCACGTCGAGGTCCGCTCCGAACACGTCGGAGGCGGCTTCGGCAGCAAGGGCACCCCACGCCCCCACGTCGTCCTGGCCGTCATGGCGGCCCTGCACACCGGCCGCTCCGTCACCCTCGCCCTGCCCCGACGCCACATGCCCGCCACGGTCGGGCACCGCGCGCCCAGCCTGCACCGGATCGCGCTGGGCGCCCGCCCCGACGGCACCCTCACGGCCCTCACCCACACGGTCACCAGCCACACCTCCCGGGTGCGGGAGTTCGTCGAGCAGTCCGCCGTGCCCACCCGGATCATGTACGCCGTGCCGGACATCCGCACCCGCCACCGCATCGTCCCCCTGGACGTCCCGACCCCCTCCTGGATGCGGGCCCCCGGCGAGACCCCCGGCATGTACGCCCTGGAATCGGCCATGGACGAACTCGCCGACGCCCTCGGCATGGACCCGGTCGAGTTGCGCATCCGCAACGAGCCCACCGTCGAACCGGACAGCGGTCTCCCCTTCAGCAGCCGCCACCTCGTCGCATGCCTGCGCGAGGGCGCGGACCGGTTCGGCTGGACCGCCCTGCGCACACCGCGCCGCGAAGGCCCGCTGCTGTGCGGGGTGGGCGTCGCCTGTGCCACCTACCCCGTCTGGATCGCCCCCTCCACCGCCCGCGCGCAGGCCCGGCCGGACGGCGGCCACCTCGTCGAGCTGAACGCCACCGACCTCGGCACCGGCG
This sequence comes from Streptomyces sp. NPDC085524, assembly GCF_044541755.1. Taxonomy (NCBI): domain Bacteria; kingdom Bacillati; phylum Actinomycetota; class Actinomycetes; order Kitasatosporales; family Streptomycetaceae; genus Streptomyces; species Streptomyces sp. NPDC085524. The sequence goes on along the minus strand of NZ_JBITTH010000010.1, from coordinate 107,867 downwards.
CCCGCACCGTCCTGATCCAGGTGGCCGCCGACGCCCTCGGGGTCCCCGCCTCCTCCGTCACCATCGCCATCGGCAGCACCGGGCTCCCGGCGGCCCCGCTGGCCGGCGGCTCCGCCGGCACCGCCTCCTGGGGCTGGGCCGTCCACGAAGCCTGCACCGCGCTCGCCGCCCGCCTGGCCCGCCACCACGGGCCGCTGCCGCCCGAGGGACTGTCCGCGACGGCCGACACCACCGCGGCGGCCAAGGCGAAGCCCCCGTACGCCCGCCACTCCTTCGGCGCCCACTTCGCCGAGGTCCGGGTCGACACCGTCACCGGCGAGGTACGCGCGCACCGCCTGCTCGGGGTCTACGCGGCCGGGCGCATCCTGAACCCGGCCACCGCCCGCTCCCAGTTCATCGGGGGCATGGTCATGGGCCTCGGCATGGCCCTGACGGAACACAGCACGGTCGACCCGGCCTACGGCGACTTCGCCCAGAGCGACCTGGCCGCCTACCACGTGCCCGTGCAGGCGGACGTACCCGACATCGAGGCGCACTGGATCGAGGAGCACGACGCACACGTGGGCCCGCTCGGAGCCAAGGGCATCGGCGAGATCGGCATCGTCGGAGTGGCCGCCGCGATCGGCAACGCCGTCCGCCACGCCACCGGACACCGGCTGCGCAGCCTGCCCCTCACCCCCGACCGGGTGCTCGCCGTCCTCGGCTGAACTCAGTGCGCGTCCGACCCGAGGGTGGTGGTGAGGGTGAACAGGGCCCCGTCCGGGTCGCGGAGCGTCACCCACCGCTCCTCCGCGTTCGACACGATGTCCGAGACGGGCCGCCCGCCGAGCGCGACGGCCGCCTCGATCGCGGGCTGCAGCTTCGGCACCCGGAAGTGGACGTGCCAGCGCGGCCGGGTGTGCGGGGAGTAGGAGGCCAGCTCCACCGGGCCGCTGTTGAGCCGGGCGACGGGCACCCCGTCCTGCCGCAGCACCACCTGGTCCTCCTCGTAACTGACCTCGCAGCAGCCGGGGCGCTCGGTGGCCCACTCCAGTACCGCGCCGTAGAACATCGCCGCGTCCAGGGCGTTCCTGGTGCGCAGCTCCAGCCAGGCCGGCGCCGGGCCCTTGCCCACCCGCCAGTCCGCGGCCACGTCGCCCTCCCAGATCCCGAAGACCGCTCCGTCGGGGTCGGCCACCAGGGCCCCGCGGCCGCCCGACTCGAAGGAGACCGGACCGACGGCGATCGTGCCCGTGCGCTCCCGGATCCGGTCCACCGCCACGTCCGCGTCGTCGACGGCGAAGTACGGGGTCCAGGCCACCGGGACCGCCAGGTCCCCGGCGAGTGCACCGATGCCCGCCACCGGGACCCCGTCCAGCAGCGCCACCGAGAACGCCTCGCCGAGGCGGGCCCGCCGGAACTCCCAGCCCGCGACCGCACCGTAGAAACGCTGCGCCGTGTCGAGGTCGCGGGCCATGAGACTCACCCAGCACGGTGCCCCGAAGACCTCCCGCGTCGAAATCTCCACCGCTCGCTCCATCCCTCGCACACCCCTGGTCCCATTCTGGTCCTTTTGGGGACGACCCACTCGGTCGACCGCCCCCTTCGTATACGAGAAGTGGCCGAGAATCACGCTCCGTGGTGATCCCGCCCTGTTGCGTGCGGCGCTAGCCTCGGTCCCGGACGCGCACCCGCACCCCCGGAAGGCAGGTCTCCCATGGTCGGTCCCCAGGATCCCGCGGCTCCCGCTGCTCCCGCCGTGCCCGCGGCTCCCGCGATTCCCGTGGTTCCCGTCGTTCCGGTGATCGATCTCGGGCCCTGGCGGTCCGGCGACCCGCACGCCCGGGCCCGTACGGCCGCCCGCGTCGACGAGGCCCTGCGCGCGGCCGGATTCCTGCTCGTCACCGGGCACGGCGTGGACCCGGCGCTGCCCGCACGGATCCGAGAGGCGGCGGGGGAGTTCTTCCGGCTCCCGGCCGCCGTGAAACAGCCGTACGCCGTCACGGTCGGCGGGCGGGGCTGGCTCGGACCGGGTGCCGAGGCCAACAGCTACGCGGAGGGGGAGCCCTCGCCGCCCGACCTCAAGGAGTCCTGGTCCTTCGCGGCCGACGAGCCCACCGGGATCCCCTCCGTGGACGCCGAATGGTTCCGGCCCAACACCTGGCCGGCCGAGGTGCCCGCGCTGCGGCCGCTGGTGGAGGAGTACCTGGGCCTGATGCGGGCCCTCTCCGACGAACTGCTGGAGCTGCTGGCCACGGCCCTCGGACTCGCCGGGGACCACTTCACCCGCCACACCTCGCACCCCACCTGGGGGTTCAACCTCAACTGGTACCCGGGCACCGACACCGTCGGCCCTGCGCTGCCCGGCCAGTTCCGCATCGGCGCCCACACCGACTTCGGCACCGTCACGGTCCTCGACCGCCAGCTCGGCGCGGGCGGACTCCAGATCCACACCGACGCCGACGGCTGGCAGGACGCGCCCTGGGACCCGGCGGCGCTCACCGTGAACATCGGCGACCTCATGGCCCGCTGGACGGGCGACCGCTGGCGGGCCGGCCGTCACCGGGTGCTGCCGCCGCCCGCGGACAGCCCGGCCGAGGAGCTGATCTCCCTGGTCTACTTCTACGAGTGCGACGCGCACACCCGCGTGGAGTCCCTGCCCGCCCCCATCGGCCGGGTGGCGCACGACCCGGTCGACTCCCACGTCTACCTGAGGGGACAGCTGGACTCGATCAGCGTGCCTGCGACCTCCGAATGACCGGGAAACCTCCTGCGGTGGGACCCCGGGATCATCCCGGGAGCGGATGATCCGGCAGGAGCCGGTCCGTAGGTTCGGCTCGTGAACCGAAACCGGATGAACCGTCACCGAACAGCCGCCGCGGCCGCGTTACTGGCCCTCCTGCTCCCCCTCCCGCTCGCCGCCGCCGGCACGGCCGCGGCCGCCGAGGCACCGGCGGCCGCGACCGAGAGCCGGCGCGGCGCACCCGAACTCCCGCGCCCCACCGGCCGATTCGCCGTCGGACAGGACACCCTCCACCTCGTCGACCGCAGCCGCACCGACCCCTGGGCCCGCTCCGGGCCGCGGGAGCTGATGGTCACCATGCGCTACCCGGCCCGCCGCGACACCGGCAGTACCGCGCGCTACCTCACCCATGAGGAGGCCCGGCTGCTGCTGGCCGACCGCGGGCTGGACGGGGTGGTCCCGGCCGGGACACTGGCCGGCACCGTCACCCACTCCCGGTCGGGCGCCCGCCCCGTCGCCGGGAAGTACCCCCTGGTCGTCCTCTCCCCGGGCTTCACGGTCCACCGCTCCACCCTCACCGCGCTCGCCGAGGAGCTGGCCTCCCGCGGGTACGTGGTCGCCTCGGTGGACCACGCGTACGAGAGCGTCGGGACCGCCTTCCCGGGCGGGCGGGTGCTGGAGTGCCTGGCCTGCGAAAGGACCGAGGCGGGGACCCCCATGCAGGCGGTCAGCGACAACCGCGCCCGGGACGTGTCGTTCCTCCTGGACCGTCTGACCGGCCGCGACCCCGCCTGGCGCCACTCCGGACTCATCGACGGGAACCGCATCGCGATGGCCGGCCACTCGATAGGCGGCGCCGCGGCGGCCGCCGCGATGGCGACCGATCCGAGGATCCGCGCGGGGATCGACCTCGACGGCGGACTCGCGACGCCCGTCCCCGCAGCCGGCCTCGGCGGGCGCCCCTTCCTGCTGGTCGGCGCAGACGGACGCGCGCCCGGCGGCAACCCGAGCTGGGACCGGGACTGGCCCCTGCTCGACGGATGGAAGCGCTGGATCACCTTCACCGGCTCCGGCCACTTCACCTTCTCCGACTTCCCGGCGATCGGCGAAGGGCTGGGCCTGCCCGCCGACCCCGGAGCCCCGCTGCCCGGCACCCGCTCCGTCGAGCTGACCCGCCGCTACGTCGCCGCCTTCCTCGACCTGCACCTGCGGGGCACGCCCCAGCCCCTCCTCGACGGGCCGAGCGCCGACGCACCGGAAGTCCGCTTCCACACCCCCTGACCGGGCCGGAGGGCCAGACCACCGTCACCGGCTGCCGGACGACGGGCCCGAACAGGGGGCGGCCGTGGCGGTGCCCGCCGCACCCAGCCCGAGGGATCCGCGGCCGCTGACCGTGGCGGCCCGGGGCGGGCCGCCGGAACCCTCCCGACGGGCCCGCCACGAATCCGCAGCACCACCGCAATGGCCGATTACCGCCGACCCGCCGAACTTGGGCAGGATGGGGGCCATGACCGAGATCCGCACCCCCCGACTCCTCCTCCGCCGCTGGACCGACGACGACCTCGTCCCCCTGTCGGAGATCAACGCCGACCGGGAGGTGATGCGCTGGATCGGCGACGGCTCCGCGCTCGACCTGGACCAGACCGCCGAGGAGATCGAGCGGATGGAGGAGGAGTGGGACGAGGAGGGCTTCGGGCTCTTCGCCGTCGAACTCCTCGCCTCGGGCGAACTGATCGGCGTCGTCGGCCTCACGGTGCCGGACGGCCCGCCGGACGTCCTCGCGGAGATCGCGATCACCTGGCGCCTCGGCCGCCAGTACTGGGGGCAGGGCTACGCCTCCGAGGCCGCCCAGGCCTCGCTGGAGTTCGCCCTCCAGGACCGCGGACTCGACCGGGTGATCGCCGTGAACCGGGCGGGCAACGAGGAGTCCGAGAACGTCATCCGCAAGCTCGGCATGGCGCACGAACGCGACACCACCGACCCCGAACACCACCACCTCCTGCAGATCCACGGCATCGACCTCACCGAGTACGAGGCCTGACCCGGCGGACCGCACGCCGCTCCGGCCGCATCAACCGATCGGTTGACCCCCGGGCCGTCCGAACGATCCCGCAGTCCAGCCCGCAGGCCGACGGGCCCGCGGCTGCCGCCCGGCGACGATGGACCGGGGCAGCGGGAGGGCGGACCGGACCCTCCCGGAACCTCCCCGCCCCGGAGCCGAGAGGGACACCATGAACACGCACGACCGACAGCTCCTCGACGGCGCCCGGCGCGGCGACCCGGAGGCGGTGGGCGCCGCGCTCGCCGCGGGCGCCGCCGTCGAGGCCCGCGACGACCAGCTGCGCACGCCCCTGCTGCTGGCCGCGCTCGGGGACCACGTCGCCGTGGCCGAGCTGCTGATCGCCGCCGGAGCCGACCCGAACGCCCCGGACTCGCGCGAGGACAGCCCCTGGCTGGTCACGGGCGTCACCGGCAGCGTGCGGATGATGCGGCTGCTGCTGCCCGCCGGGCCCGACCTCGAGCAGCGCAACCGCTTCGGCGGCATCTCCCTCATCCCCGCCGCCGAACGCGGCCACACCGCGTACGTGCGGGCCGTGCTCGAAGAGACCGCCATCGACGTCGACCACGTCAACCGGCTCGGCTGGACCGCCCTGCTGGAGGCGGTCATCCTCGGCGACGGCGGCCCGCGCCACGAGGAGATCGTCGCCCTGCTGCTCGCGGCGGGCGCCGACCCCGCCCTGGGCGACCACGACGGCGTGACCCCGTACGAGCACGCCGCCCGCCGCGGCTTCGACGGCACGGCCCGCCTCCTGCGCGCGGCCGAAGCGGAGCGCGAGGACGGCCGGTGAACCGCCGCGCGCGTGCCGCCCGAACGGTCCTCGCCGCGCTCGCCGCGGCCCTGCTGCTCGGCGCGTGCACGCAGGCCGCCACCTCGGCACCCGCCCCCGCGCCGTCCGCGGCGTCCGCGCTCCCGGCCGGCGCGCCGACCCCGCAGGGGCTGCTGCTGACCGCCGACTTCGGGGCCGACACCGTCACCTTCGTCGACCCGGAGCGCGGCGCGGTCGCCTCCGTCACCGTGGGCCGGGCCCCGTACGGCCTCGCCGTCGGCGCGGACGGCCGCGCCTGGGTGGCCACGGCCGAGGGCGTCGCGGTGGTCGACACCCGCACCCGGACCCGGGTCGCGAACATCCCGTACCGCACCGGCACCGGCCCGGCCGGCGACGGCGAATACCGCGGCGGCGGCATGGGCATCGCCCTGTCGCCCGACGGCGCGCACGCCTACGTCGGGGTCAACGTCCCCGGCACGACCGGCGTCCTCGAGGTCGTCGACACGGCGACGCGCGAGGTCACCGGGGCCGTACCGGTGGGCCGCCGCCCCTTCGACGTGGACGTCTCGCCCGACGGCGCCGAGGTCTACGCCACCGGCCACGACTCCTTCGACGTCACCGTGGTCGACACCGCCTCGATGCGGCCGCGCCGCATCGAGGTCGCCCCCTACGGGACCGAGGGCGGCCTCGGCTCCTGGCTCAAGCCGCACTACACGGCCGTCCGCCCCTCCGACGGGATGCTGCTGCTCCCCTTCGAGGGCGAGCGGCTCGCGGTGGTCGACCCGCGCACCGGCCGCACGACCGTCGAGCCGATGACCGCGGACACCCACCAGCACGGTGTCGCGCTCACCCCCGACGGCCGCCTCCTGGTGGTCGGCACGGGCGCGGTCGAACCCGGCAAGGGCAAGGGCCCCTCGCTGACGGTCCGTTCCCCGGACGGCACGGAACGCGTGTACCCGCTGGACGGCCCGCACGAGGCGGTGACGGTCTCCCGCGACGGCCGCACCGCGTACGTCACGGGCGGCTACACCCGCGACGGCTACTGGAACGGCATCACGACGGTCGACCTCGCCACGGGCACCACCCACCGCCTCCCGGCAGGCAGCCGCCCCCTGGACATCGCCGTCCTCTGAAGAAGGCCACGATGTTCGTCCTGGCGGCCGGCGTACTGCTGACGGGCTGCGGCGAGGAGCCGGATCAGCGCAAGGCGTACGAGAAGGCTGATGAACACGCGCGGCTCCTGAACGAGGGTTCGCCGGCCGGGAAGCTCCGGGGAAGGACGGGCCGACCGCCCTCGCGCTGTGCGCCGGCACGCGCGGTGGTGACGCGCCGGAGTCCGTCCGGCTCGGGTCCTGGTCCGGATGCACGGACGGGGCCATGGGCAAGCCCAGCCGCGCCGACATGTACGGGGAGCGCCAGTGAGACGTCATCACGGTCTCCGGACGCTCCCGGTCAGGCGGGGGCCGTCCCCGGGGCCTGGGCCGCGCGGCCCGTGCGGATCGCGGTGAGGGCGGCCTCGTGCAGGGACCGCGGGGCGCCGCCGTGGGGGCGCGGGCTGCCCGTGAGGGTGTACCACTCGTCGGCGTCCTTGTACTGGACGTCGAAGCGGACACGGTCCCCGGGGAGGACCGTCGTGCGCAGGGTGAGCGGTCCGGTGACGACGCCGACCTCGTCGGTCATGGCGCCGCCCGGACCGGCGGTCACGTCGTCCTGCCAGCGGAGCTCGTCCGTCATGAGGCGCAGGTGTCCAGCATCGTGGTGAGCATCTTCTTCTCCGGTTCGGTGACGGTCAGCCCGTACGTGGACTTCACGGTGGTCCAGGCCCGCCCGTACTGGCACCAGCTCGACCTGTCCGGCGGCTGCCACAGGTCCGGGCTCTGGTCGCCCTTGGAGCGGTTCGAGGCGGCCGTCACGGCCAGCAGCTGAGGATGGGTCAGGTCGTTCGCGAAGGCCTTGCGCCGGGCGGCGTCCCAGCCCGCGGCGCCGGAGCGCCAGCCCTCCGCGAGCGGGACCATGTGGTCGATGTCCATCTTCCCGGCGTCGGTGACGACCACCCCGTCGTACAGGCTCTTCCAGGTCCCGGACACCGCCCGGCACTCGGCGTCCTGCGTGACGTCCGTGCCGTCGCGCTTGAGGACCACCTCACGGGTGTCGCACTTGTTGCCCTGCTGGGCCCAGTGCGTGAACTTCTCCCGGCTGTAGCCGGCCATCGTGCCCACCGGCGCCACCTTGAGCCCCGCCAGCTGGGTCCGGGCGACGGCCACGTCGACCATTCCGGGCAGGACCTCACCGCCTGCGGGCTTCCCGTCGGCGGCAGGCTGTGACGCCGCGCCGGACGGCTTCGCGTCCGGGGCACCGGGCGCCGCCGGACCGGAACAGCCGGCCACCGCCAGGAGCAGCGCGGCCGACACCACCGCACCGCGCACACCTATATGACGTCCCATAACCCCACCCCGAGCCGGCTCCGCTCCGCAACTGTCCCCGGAAGACTACCCAGAACCGGACATAAAACCAGCCAGGGACCCTCCGGCGGGCGTTGTCAGTGCCGCTCGCTAGTCTCCCGGCATACCGCAGCTCAGGGGGGTCCACGTCCCCCCTGTCAGGGCTGCGCGGATCCGTTGGGAACAGGCAAGCGAGGGGCACGGTCTGATGGCATGGCTGGCGGCGGGCGAGGGGTACGAGATCTCCCTCGTGGAAGGGCGGGTGGCGGCGCGGTCCACCACCGGCCGGGCGGCGGGACGGCAGTTGAAGTCGCTGCCCAAGGCGCTCAAGGAACACCCCGAGGTGGACCGGCTGCGCCGGCTCGCCGAATGGCTCGACCGGCACGCCGCGGCCTGCGTCGCCCAGGTCGACACCTGGATGGTGTCCTCGCTCCCGGTACCGACCGCGCTGCTGGCCCGCGTCTGGCCCGACGAGGCCTGGCAGAGCGCGCTGCGTGACGTCGCGATCGTCGGCGAGGACCCGGACGAGGTCGGCTTCCTGCGGGACGCCACCGACTCCGGCGAGCTGAAGGTGGTCAACCTGGACGGCGAGACCGTACGGCTCTCCCCGCGCACGGTGACCCTGCCGCACCCGGTGCTCCTGCCCGACCTGGACGACGTACGGGAGTTCGCCGCCGAACTGGGCATCGTGCAGCAGGTCGAGCAGATCCACCGGGCCACGTGGCAGAAGCCCGACGAGCTCACCGCCGGCGCCACCGAGGTCCGCGACTACGCGGGCGGCAAGTTCCCCACCCGCTTCAGCCTCGCCGCCCGGGCCACGAGCCTCGGCTACCGGGTCTCCGGCGGCTACGCCACCTGCAAGGTCCGGGACTCGGGCTCCGGCACGGAGGCCGCGGTGTGGATCGGCGAGCCCTACTACGAAGACGAGACCACCACCGGGGCCCTGAGCTGGCACGACGAGAACGGCCGGGCGGTGCGCCTGGCGGACGTCGGACCGGTGGCCTGGTCCGAAGGCATGCGGATGGCCGCGGCGCTGTACGCCGGGCGCAAGATCGAGGAGGGCACGGGAGCATGAGCACGAACCTGAAGGACAACGACGCCACCGCCGCGGGCGAGGCAGAACTGCTGCTCAAGGCCGGCGCGGTGCTCCCGCCCGGCACTCCCGGCGCCGGGCCGTCCGCCGTCGACCTCACCGCGCGCTCCTACCACCACCCCGCCCTCGGCGACGGCCGCGTGGTCGTCCGGCTCGCCCCCGCCGAACTGGGCGCGGCCGAGGACCTGGCCGCCGGTTTCCTCGGGCTCGTACCCCGCGAGACCGAGCCGCCGGTCGTCGGTCTGAGCCGCCGCCAGGCACTCGGCTTCCCCGAATGGGTCCTCGTGCACCACCCCGAGGACGGCCACCACGCCCTCGCCGTCGTCCCCGAGCTCGACCGGATCGCCCCGCAGGCCAAGACCAAGCCCAAGGCCGCCCTCGACGCCTGCCACGAACTGGCAGGCCGGCTCGCCGCCGCCGTCCCGCACTTCCTGCCCGTCTTCTACGAGCAGGCCGCCCGGATCTTCCTCGCCGTCGAGAACACCACCTACGCCGCCCAGCTGTTCGGCCGCGCCCGCACCGCCGAGGCCCAGCACGGGCTCGGCGTCGACGAAGACCGGCTCGACTCCGTCTTCCTCGAATTCGCCCTCGCCGGCGCCCTGCCGGTCAAGGTGCTCACCGGCTACGGCAAGGACCTGGCCGCGCGCGTCACCCCCGCCGAGGCGTACGACCGCTTCCGCCGCCTGTGCGTGCGCCGCACCGCGGGCGGACTGCCGCCGTCCGCGCAGGCCGCCACCGAGCTGCGCCGCCTCGCCCGCGCCGCCGGCCAGAAGGGAACCGAGGCCGAGCAGGACTACCTCGCCGAACTGCTGCCGCTGCCCGCGACCCTGCGCGCCGCGACCGGCTGGTGGAAGGCCCACCGCACCGCGCTCGTCGCACTGGCCCGCCGCGAACCGGCCGTGCGGGGCACCCTCCTCGGGCTGATGCCGCCCGGCGGCGACGTGGAACTGTCCGACCTCTGGCTGGCGATCCTGGAGGAGTCCGGCGCCACCGCCGGGCTCGTCGACGCCGGCCTCCCCGCCGAGCAGCGCAGCGCCGACGGAGCCGTCGGCTGGCTGGAGCGCTACCACGCCGCCCGCCACACCGGCTGGGGCCCGCGCCCCACCCCGCCCGCCCTCCTCGACCTCGTCACCCGCGCAGCGGACCGGCTGCGGACCGAACTCGCCGAGCCCGGCCGCGGGACCGGCCTGCAGATCGGCGTCCAGGACGCCGATCTGCTCGACCTGGTCCTGACCCTCGGGATCCCGGTCGCCGACCCCGAGGTGATGCCCCGCGCGTACTACCGCCACGACCAGCTGAACCTCGCCGACTGGGCGCGCGCCGACCAGCGCCGCGACCTGCTCGCCCTCGCCGCCGACGGGCGGTTCCGGCCCGCGTTCCACCGCGCCCTGGACTCCTTCGGCGACGCCAACTCCGGCGGCGACGTCATGCGCCGCCTCGCGGCCTCGCCCGGCGGCCGGCCCATGCTCACGGAATGGATGCAGGAGGTCGCCCGCAACTCCAAGGCCGCCGGCCTGCCCGGGCTGCCCGAGGCGATCAGCCGGCTGACCTGGCTGCCCGCCGAGGCCCTCGAACTCGCCCGCGAGGAGGTGGCCGACGCGGCCGCCGCCGACCTCGGCGCGATCCTCGCCCGGACCCTGCGCGGAGGCCTCTTCGAGGAGTTCGTCTGGCCCGCGTTCGAGGAGGCGCTCGTCGAACTCGCCGACCGCAAGGCCCTGCACCGCACCAACCTGACCGTCGTCGAGGCCTGGCCCCACCTCATCGTCGCCAACGGCGTCCAGGCCCGCGTCATCGACGCCGACTCCACCGTGCTCACCCACGACCTGCGCGTGCCGACCGGCGGCTCCTACCGGTACGGATTCCACTACGTCGACGGCGCGCTGCTCGTCTTCTGGTCCACCTGGGGCAGCGACATCCAGGGCTACTGGCACACCGACCCGCAGAACGTGTTCACCCTGAAGACGGACCGCGCCCACTGGTCGCTGCGCTCCGACGAGATCAGCCTGCCCCTGCCCGGCGGCGGCCGCACCGTCGGCGGCGGCGTCCTGCACGCCGGGGACACCGAACTGCCCGCCGAGCAGTCCGTGCTGTGCGACGGCACCTCGTACTGGGTGTGGCGGTCCCGCGACAAGGACCAGGGCGGCGCCGCCTGGTGCGAGTACAACCCCGTCGACGGCACCCACGGCCGCTACTCCCAGCCGGCCTTCCTCACCGACACGCTGGCCGTCCGCCCCACGACCAGCAACTCCTCCGCCCGCTCCGCCTGGCTGCGGCCCGCGCCCACCGTCGTGGGCTCGGCCCTCGGGGAACCCGCCGACGGCCTCCTCGGCTGGTGCGCCGTCCGCGTCAAGGACGAGGGCTGGTTCGGCACCGACACCGCCGGCCGCACCGTCCGCACGCCCGAGGACGGCAACATGCCCGTCGCCGCCCTCGCCTTCCCCGGCGCCGACCGGCCGCGTGCCCTCACGCACCGCTGGCGCGAACTCAGCATCACCGACCCCGACGGCGTCGTCACCGCGCTGACCAACGGAGACCACCGCAACGAGGGCTTCGCCACCGGCAGCGTCGACCTCCCCCCGCTGCCCTTCTGGTACGCCCTGCGCCCCCGCGACCCCGAGGGCTCCACCGCCCTGCGGGCCGCGGACCGGGACACGGTCGCCGCGCTGCTCACGTCGGCAGCCGCCGTCGAGAAGGCGTCCGACCTGCCCGGCCTGGTCGCCGCCGCCTTCCCGAAGGTCACCGCGCCCGAACTGCTCGGCGGCATCATCGAGGTGCTGCGCTTCGCCCTGACCCAGCAGAAGGCCCTGGACGCGGTCGCCGCCCGGCTCCACCCGGACGAGGACGCGGCCCGGAAGGAGGAGGCCGGGCCCGCCGACCGCCTGCTCGGCGAGGCCCTGAGCGGCCTCGTAGGCACCTCGCACTACTACTGGGGCCCCGACCACGACGGAGCCCACCGGCTCCTGCGCGGCCTCGCCGCCGCCCGCGCCGACAGCGACGCCCCCGAGGTGCCCGGGCGCCTCCACTGGGACCTGCCGGCCCTGGAGCACTCCAACCTCGCGTGGACGCCCTGGCTCGACCAGCCCGCCGCCCTCGCCTACCGAGCCGTCGGCTCCAGCGCCACCGACGAACAGCGGGCCGCCCTGCGCTCCCTGCTCGACGCCGTGGACGGGCTCGGCCTCGACTCGGCCGCGGGCTCCGCCGGCCACTGGCGCCGTGTCCTGCTCCACCTCGACCAGCGCCACCTGCGCACCCCCGACGGCTTCGAACGCAGCGTGTACCACCGCAGCCTGCTCCCGCTCGGCGGCGGCGCCGTACTGGCCCTGACCGAGCACAACCAATCCGTCCCCGACGGGCACGAGTTCGGCGCCCTGTTCCACGACCCCACCGGCCGGTTCGCCGCACCCGGCCCCTACACCCTGCGCGGCGAGGCGCCGCTGGGCGACCGCGAGCGGCCCGCGGGCTGGCTGCGGACCTTCCTCGACGCCGCCGACGGCCACGGCCCGGCGCCCTTCCGGCCGGAGGCAGCCGAGGAGTTCGCCCGCCTCACGGGAGTCTCCGGCACCCTCGCCAAGCTCGTCGTCGCGGGCCTCCCGCACATCGACGACAGGCAGCACAACTTCCTGCCCGCACCGCTGCGCACCGATCTCGGCGTCAAGTCCGCCGACGCCGACCGCGCCCGCGACGAGCTCAGGGAGCTCGACGCCGAGGTCCGGCGCGAGCTGGTCGGAGCCCTGCTGCCCGCCGACCCCGAGCGGCTGTGGAGCGACGGCCCCGACGCGGCCGCCGCCGCGGAGGTGTGGAACCGGCGCGTGGGACGGCGTACGCCCGTACCCGACTGGCTGCTCACCGAGGCCGCGCGCGCCCTGCGCGGCGGATGGTCCCTGCACCGCGCCCTGCCCGCGGTGCTCGACCCCGCGGCCTCGCCGGAGCTCTCCGCCGACGTGCCCTGGAAGGTCAAGGGCGACCGCGCCGAGCCGTCCGAGCCGGCTGCCGCACCCTTCACCACGACCGTGCTGACCAGCGCACTCGCCCTGGCCGCCTGGATGGCCCACCGGCTGCCCGCCGGCGACCCGGTACGCGCGGCCCTGCCGCCCGTGCTCACCGCCCTCCGGCAGCGGCTGGCCGCACCCGAACTGCTCCTCCTCGTCGGGTACTACACCGACATCGCCGAATTCCGGAAGGCGGCCGGCACCCCCACCGAGACCGTGGAGGGCACCGACGGCTACGAACGCTACGGCGCGCTCATCCTGCCCACCCACGACGACCGGCCCATGCCCGTGCTGCGCCCGACGCTGCTGGACTCCACCGGCCGTGACCCGTACCTGCCGCTGCTGCGCGGCGCCGACCAGACGCCCAGTCGGAACGAGAGCGCCCTCAGGCTCGTCCACGACCCGGCGTTCGCCGCGCTGCTCGCCGACCCGGGCGCCCCGGCGGCGGGCACCGCCGACGCCGACGGAACCTGGTGGCCCCAGGACCCGAGCCGTTCCGTGCCCGACCTGGTGGCCGGGGCGGCAGCCGCCCACGGCCTCGGCGCGGACGCGGCCGCCCTGTACCTGATGCTGCTCGCCATGCCCGACCCGACGGACCGCAACACCGCCCGCTGGACCGGTTGGAAGCCCGCCCGCCTCAAGGCGGCCCGCGCCGAACTCGCCGCCACCGACCTGGTGGTGGAGGCCGCCCGGAGCAGGGCGGGACGCTCCCTCTTCCTGCCCGGCGCATGGTCGGAGCAGAGCTCCCCGGTGCTGCCGGTGGAGCAGTGGAAGCTCCCGATGTACGAGGCGGCCGCGGTCGGGCAGATGGTGCCCGCGCAGCCGGTGGCGGACCTGTACCGCCGGGCCTGGCAGCGGGTCTGCGAGGGCGACGTACCCCGCTTCGAGGAACTCAAGGTCAAGCGCACCCGCGCCCGCCGCCGCTGACACCCGCGGCGCGCCCCCTGCGCGGGGCGCGCCGCGCCACCTCCCTCTCTCCCTCCCTCCCTGTCAAGGAACCCCATGACCGTCACCGATCAGGCCGCCGCGGCGCCCGCCCGCCAGGTACTCCCGGCCGAGGAGCGCCACGCCGCCGAACTGGCCTTCCTCGCCGCCCAGGACACGGGCCCCCGCCCGCCCGGCTGGGCCCTGACCCCGCGCGCCGTCGTCACCTTCGTGTGCGGCAGCGACGGAACCGAGCTCGCCCTGCCGGGCGGCGGCACCAAGATGGCCATCGCCCCCAAGTTCGTCGGCGAACGCGCCCTGGTCGAACGGTGCGTGGTCACCCTCGCCGGAGAGCGCGGCCTGCTGCTCACCGGCGAGCCCGGCACCGCCAAGTCGATGCTGTCCGAGCTGCTGGCCGCCGCCGTCTGCGGGACGAGCGCGCTCACCGTCCAGGGCACCGCCGGCACCACCGAGGACGCCTTCCGCTACGGCTGGAACTACGCACTGCTGCTGGCCCAGGGGCCGAGCGCGGGGGCCCTCGTCGACTCGCCGGTGCTCGCCGCGATGCGGACCGGCCGGGTGGTCCGCGTCGAGGAGATCACCCGCTGCCTGCCCGAGGTGCAGGACGCGCTCGTGTCGATCCTGTCCGACCGGCGGATCAGCGTGCCCGAACTGACCGCCACCGAGGACGCCGTGGTCAGCGCGGCCCCCGGGTTCACGGTCATCGCCACCGCCAACCTGCGCGACCGCGGCGTCAGCGAGATGTCCGCCGCCCTCAAGCGGCGGTTCAACTTCGAGACCGTCGCACCGATCGCCGACGCGGACGCGGAGGCCACCCTGATCCGCCGCCAGGCCGTCGCCGCCGTCCAGCGGGCCGGAGCCCCCTTCGGCGTCGACGACGCCGTGCTCGACGCGCTCGTCACCGTCTTCCGGGACCTGCGGGCCGGACGCTCCGCGGAGGGCTGGGACGTGGAACGCCCCGGCACGGTCATGTCCACCGCCGAAGCCGTGCAGGTCGCGGCCTCGCTGGGGGTCTCGGCGGCGTACCTGCCGGGCGGGGACGTGCTCGACCTGCTGCCGGGGCACCTGCTCGGCGTGGTCCGCAAGGACGACCCCGCCGACCACGCCCGCCTCCTCGGCTACTGGGACGGCCCGGTCCGCCGCCGGGCCGAGGACGGCTCGGCGATGTGGCGCCGCCTGTGGGACCTGCGCAGGAGCCTGCGGTGACGGCTCACCCGAAGGCGGCGCTGGACGCCCTGGCGGCCTCCCGCACGCCCTACCTCCTCGGCGTCCGCCACCACAGCCCCGCGCTGGCGGCGGTGGTGCCGGCGCTGCTCGACGCCTCCGGCGCGGACGTGGTGTGCGTGGAACTCCCGGCGGACTTCCAGCCGTGGCTGGCCCACCTGGCAGACCCGGAGACCGTGTCCCCGATCGCCCTGGCGGGCACCTCGGGGGACGGCCGCCTCGCGTTCTACCCGTTCGCGGACTTCTCCCCGGAACTGGCGGCCGTCCGCTGGGCCGCGTCGAGCGGCGCCACGGTCCTGTGCTGCGACCTCCCCCTGGGGGCCGCCGCCTGGACCCCCCGCGACCCGGCCCCGCCGGTTCCGGCCCGGGGCGTGCCGGCCCCGGCCGCCCCGGCCCCGGTGCCGGGCCCGGACCCGGAGCCCTCGGCGACGGGCTCCCGGCGCGCGAGTCGCTTCGCGGACGGGCTCGCCGCCGCCGGGACCGGGCGGGACGGGGAGGACATGTGGGACCGGGCCGTCGAGGTGCTCGCACCCGGCTGTGCCCCGGAAGCCGTACGGCGCGCCGCGCTCGGCGTCGGCTGGGCGCTGCGCGCGGACACCGCGGCCGTCGAGCCGACGGACCTGGCCCGTGAGGCGCACATGCGCGAGGTGATCGAGGGCGCCCTGGCCGCGGGCCACCGGGTGGCCGCCGTGATCGGCGCCTTCCACGCCCCGGCCCTGCTGCCCCCGGACCCGCTTCCGCAGGCGCGGACCGAGGACGGCACCCGCGGCACGTCCTGCGACGTGGCCGCGATCCGTGCCCCCGAGCCCGGCACGGACACGGCAGTGGGGCAGGAGCCGGCTGCCGAGGCCGGGGCGGGCGCCTCGTCCGGCACGGGCCGCGCCTCCGCAGCCTCGTCCTCCCGCGGGGCGGGCACGTCCATGGACGCGGCCGGTGCTCGCGCAGCCGGGCCCGGGGCCGGCCCGGCGTCGGGCCCGCGACCGGCCGCGGGGGCCGAAGGGAATCCCCCCGGCGGCTCGGAGCCCGGCGCTGCCTCCGAAGGCGTGGCGGCCCGCGCCCGGAACGGCTCCGCGTCCGGCCCGGCCCCCGCCCGGGCCCTGGACGGTTCCGGCGACCTGGCCGACGGGCACGTGCCCGGTCCCCGGAGCGGCGGCGAACCGCCCGCCGGGTCCGGGGCGGCCGGCGGCACGCGCGATTCCGGTCACGCCACAGCGGCGGGCGCCCCGGCGGAGACCGTGACCTCGCTCGTGGCGTACTCCTTCGACCTGCTCGACTCCCGCTCCGGGTACCCCGCCGGGATCCGGGACCCGCTCTGGCAGCAGGCCGTCCTCGAGGCCGGAGGGGATCCGGGCCTGGTGCGCGAGGCGGCCTCCGCGGCCGTCGTCCGGCTCTGCCGGGAGCTGCGCCGCGCCGGGCACACCGCCGGTACCGGCGAGGCCGCCGAGACCCTGCGCCTCGCCTGCGACCTGGCCGTCCTGCGCGGACTCCCCGCGCCCGGCCGGGGCGAGGTCCTGGAGGCCGTCACCACCGTGCTCGGCCAGGGCGAACCCCTCGGCCGGGGGCGGGCGCTGGCCCGCGCCCTGGAGACCGTCCTCGTCGGCACCGCCCGCGGCCGGGTCACCCCGCACGCCCCGCGCTCCGGCCTCGGCCCCGCCGTCGAGGCCGAGCTGGCGGAGCTGCGGCTGCCCGGCCCCGACGACCCCGCACCCCGGGAGCTCCGCCTCGACCCGCTCCGCTCGCCCCTCGACGCCCGCCGCGAGGTGCTGCTGCAGCGGCTCCTCGTCTGCGGCGCCTCCTACGGCGAGCCCGCACCCGTGGCCGCCACCGGCGACGGCACCGCCCTCGGCACCAAGTGGCGGCTGTCCTGGACGCCTTCCGTCCCGGCCCGCCTCGACCTCGCGGGGGTGCGCGGGGTCACCGCCGAGCAGGCCGCCGCCGGGACCCTCCGCGACACGGCCCGCCGGGCCGCCGCCGACGGCGGGCCGACCCCGGCGCAGATCCTCGCCGGGCTGGGCGCCGCCGCGCGGTGCGACCTGCCCGCGCTGGTCGACGTACGGCTGCACGAGGCGGCCACCGCCCTGCCGCAGACCGCCACCCTGCCCGAACTCCTCGACGCCCTCGACCTCCTGGAGGCACTCCACCGCGGTCACCTCCCCGGCACCTCCGCCGGGTCCCGGGCCACCGCGAGCGCCCTCACCGCCGACCTCCTCGAAGCGGCCGTACGGGCTCTGCCGGGTCTCGCCGGCAGCGAGGACCCCGCCGACGCGGCGGCCCTCGTGGCCCTCGCCGACCGGGCCGCCGCCCACCACCTGGGCCTGCGTACGGACGAGGCGCTGGCCGCCCTGGCCGCCACGGCCTCCCCGCTGATGCAGGGCGCGGCCCTGGCCGTACGGGTCCTCCTCGACCTCGACCCGGCCGCCCTGCTCGGCTCCCGCGCCGCCGGATGGATCGACGGCGCGGCCGGCCCCGACAGCCGACGCGCCCTGACCCGCCGGCTCGGCGGACTCCTCACCGCCGCCGGGCCACTGCTCCAGGCCTCCCCGGCCGCCCTCACCCCGCTCCTCGACCGCGTCGAGCACCTCGACGACGACCTCTTCCTCGACCGCCTCCCCGCCCTCCGCGGCGGCTTCGACGCCCTGTCGCCGGCCGCCCGCGACCGGCTCCTGGACACCGTCACCGAACGCCTCGGCGACCGGATCGACCTCGGCCTCGACGCCCCGCCCGCCCTCCTGGCCCTCTGGGCGGCGGCCGATGCGGCCGGACTCGACGCGGTCCGGGCACTGCCGCAGGCGCCCGGGGCGGAGCCCGCCGCGACACCGCAGGCCCCGGAGACACCGCAGGGCGCGCATGACGCCGCCGCCCGGCCCCCGCAACGGCCCGCCCGGCTGGCCCCCGCCGACCGCTGGCGGCTGCTGCTCGGCCGTGAACGCGACCGCCTGCCCGCCGACGCCCGCCGCTACGCCCACGCCCTGGACGAGCTGTACGGCGCCGGACGCGGCGAAGGCGCCGACGTCCCCGGCGGCGCAGGCCGGGGCGGAGGCCAGGAGGCCTCGTTCCCCACGGCCCGGGAGTGGTCCGAGGAACTGGAGTCCCTCTTCGGCGCCGACGTACGGGAAGAGGTGCTCGCCGGGGCCGCCGAAGCGGGCCGCACCGACGTACTCGCCCAGCTCGACCCGGCGTCCGTACGGCCCTCGGTGGAGCTCCTGAGCTCCGTGCTCTCCCTCGCCGGCGGGATGCCGGAAGCCCAACTGGCCCGCCTGCGCCCCCTGGTGCGGCGGCTCGTGGACGAACTCGCCCGGGAACTGGCGACCCGGCTGCGGCCGGCCCTCTCCGGCCTCGCGACCCCGCGCCCCACCCGCCGCCCCGGCGGCACCCTCGACCTGGCCCGCACCCTGCGCGCCAACCTGGCGCACACCACCCGCCGCGAGGACGGCAGCGTGGTCGTGGTCCCCGAGCGGCCCGTGTTCAGCACCCGGGCGAGCCGCGAGGCCGACTGGCGGCTGATCCTCGTCGTCGACGTGTCCGGCTCCATGGAGGCCTCCGTCGTCTGGTCGGCGCTCACCGCGGCCGTACTGGGCGGCGTACCGACCCTGTCCACGCACTTCCTCGCCTTCTCCACCCAGGTGGTGGACCTCACCGACCGGGTGGACGACCCGCTCTCGCTGCTGCTGGAGGTCCGCGTCGGCGGCGGCACGCACATCGCCGCCGGGCTCGCCCACGCCCGCTCCCTGATCACCGTCCCGAGCCGCACCCTCGTCGTGGTGGTCAGCGACTTCGAGGAGGGCGCCCCGATCGGCGGACTCCTCGGAGAGGTCCGCGCGCTGGCCGCCTCCGGCGCCCACCTGCTGGGCTGCGCCGCGCTCGACGACGCCGGCTCGCCGCGCTACAGCGTCCCGGTCGCCCGGCAACTCGTCGCGGCCGGCATGCCGGTGGCCGCCCTCAGCCCCCTCGCCCTCGCCCGCTGGGTGGGGGACCGCCTCCGTGGAGAAGCCAGTTGAGCACCGAACTGCCCGCCGTCGCCCCCGAGGTGCTAGCCGAAGCCGTCGAGGGCCTCACCGCGCGGCTGCGCAAGAAGCTGGACGCCGCCATCGAGAGCTGCGGCGCGGGCGCCACCCGGGAGGCGGACGGCAGCATCACCGTCCGCTTCGGCGAGGACGCCCTGGTCATCCTGAACCCCGGTCAGGACGGCACGGTCACCCGCGCCGAACAGGCCGTGTGCAGCTGCCTGCTGGCGCCCCGCTGCCTGCACCGCACCGCGGTCCTGGGCGCGGCCCCGCTGGCGGACGCCCCCTCGGACCCCGACCCGTCCGGGGAAGCCCCGCAGTCCGCACCGGCCCCCGAGGCCCAGGCCCCAGGAGCCGGGGACGCTCCCGACCCGCTCCGGGCTCCACACGGCGCACAGGCCGTGGCGACCGCCGAGGCCGGTCAGGCCGCGGAACCGGTGCCGCCCGCAGGGTCGCCTCAGGCTGCCGGGTCCGTCCGGGCCGACGGGGCCGCCCCCGTGGCGCCCGAGCCTTCTGGAACGCCGAGCGGCGCTCGGGCGCCCGGGCCCGCCGGGCTCCCTCAGGTCACGGATCCCCGTGAGGCTCCCGAGCCCCCCGCGCCCGCGAAGCCCCTCACCGCGGCCCAGACCGGCGCCGCCGGCGCGCTCTGGCAGGCCGCAGCCGAGGCGCTCGCCGCCGGGGTGACGGCCGGGGGCGCCGTGGTCCAGGCCGAGTTGCTGCGTGCCGCGCACACCGCCCGCCTCGCCGGACTGCCCGGCGCCGAGGCCGCCGCCCTGCGGGTCGTACGCGGACTGCGCGCGGCCCGCGAGCGCACGGCGGGCCAGCGGCTCACCGACCTCACCGGGGCCTTCCGCACGCTCCTGTACACCACCGCGCTGCTGGCCGCCGGCTCCGGGGGTCCCGCGCTGACCGGCACTACCCGCCGTGCCTACACCCCCGGCGGCAGCCTCCAGGTGTACGGGCTGTGCCGGGAACCCGTCGTTTCCGCCACCGGATACGGGGGAGTGGTCACCCACCTGATCGCCCCGGACGGCGCCCCCTACTCGATCGCCGACGTACGCCCCGGAGGCCTCGCCCGCGCCCGCGGCGCGGGGGCCGCCTCCGTGGCCCTCGGCGGCGGCTCCCTCGACCACGCCGGACTCGCCCGCGGCGGCCTGCGCATCGTCGGTGCGACCGTGTCCCCGGAAGGCCGCCTCGGTGCCGGACGCGGGGTCAGGGCGACCCCGCTGCCCGGCACGCCCTGGACCGAGGGACCCGCCGCCGCGCTCTTCGCCCGGCCGGCCGCGGAGGCCGTCGCCGGACTCCTGGCCGAAGGGCAGGAGTCCGGCGGGTCCGAGGGGCCGGGGCCCGCACTGCTCGGCTGCGACGTCACGGTGGTCGGCGCGGCGGGGGACCACCTCCTGGTCCGCGAGACGGGCGAGGACGCGCCGCTGCTGCGGCTGCTGCCCGCGCACCCCCACCCCGAGCTGCCGCACGCCGAGAACCTGCGCCGGCTGGCCTCGTACCCCGGCCTCGCGCTCCGCGTGCTCGGACGCCCGGACCTGGACCGCGCGGCCACCCTGCGCCCGCTCGCCGTCGGCCCCGTGCCCGCCGCGCAGTACACCCTGCGGCTGCCCGAGGAATGGCTGGGCCGCGCCGACCTCGGCTACGACCGGCTCCAGGGCGCCCACTTCCCGCACCCGTCCACCACGACCGCCCCCGCCCCCGCCCCCGCTCCCGGGACCATCCCCGTACTCCCGGACCCGCTCTCCGACTCCCCGTTGTGGCGGACGCGCCGCCTGCTGGAGACCGGGGTCGCGGGCGGCCGCCGCGCCGTCGCCGAGGCCGCCCGGGCCGACGGGCCCCTGGCCGCGTACGGCCCGCTGCGGCGGGCCGGCCTCACCGCGGCCGCCGATCTGGCCACGGCCCTCGCCACCGAGGCCGACCGGCGCCCCCGCGACGCCTTCGGCCGGCTCGCGGACCCCTCGGCAGACGGCTACGCCCGGGCCTGGCTGGCCGCGGCCACCCACCTCGCGGCGGCGGAACGCCTGCTGATCGGAGCCTCCTGGGCGGCTACGCGCTGAGCAGCCAGGCGCGCAGCGCTCCGAAGTCCGCGCCGGTCAGGCCCCGGCCGGGATCGACGCGGTGCAGGAGGGCGCGGCCGGGGTGGTGGGCGGCCACCCAGGCGCGGTCGGCGGCGGTGATCTCGTCGTCGACCCAGACGAAGGGGCGCCCGGCCGCGTGCCCGACGAGGGCGGGGGTCTTCCAGTGGACCCGGCTCGGTCCACCGGGCCCGTCCCCGTCGGAGGGCTCGGGCCACTCCACCACGGGCAGCGGCGGCAGGCCGAGCCGGGGCGCGAGGCACTCGTTGGCCTCGTGCATCCAGGTCGTGGCCCACACCAGCTCGCACTCCAGGGCCGCGAGCCGGGGCCCGACCGTGGGATCGACCCTGGCGAGCAGGGGGTTGGCGTCGTCCCCCTGCGGGTACGGGCCGGCCCCGAACGGGATGAGCGGTCCGTCGACGTCAAGGTAGAGGAGCGGGCGATCAGCGGGAACGGTCATACCCGAACCGTACGCCCGGGAACCGGGGCCGGTGTTTTCCCCTCTTGGGAGCGGAGGGGGAAGACCATGAAGCAGAGGAAGACGACGGGCCGGGCCCTGGCGGCGGGGCTCCTGTGCGCCGTGCTGGCGGCTTGCGGGACCGGACGGGCGGGACAGGCCGCGGGCCCCGCACCGGTTCCCAGCCTGACACCGGAGAAGTGCGCGCTCGACGTACCGACGGAGGAGCAGACGGGCGGCTACGCGGGCCCGCCGACGGACGAGGACACCGGTGCCCCTGCCGGCCCGCCGACGGACGAGGACACCGGTGCCCCTGCCGGCCCGCCGACGGACGAGGACACCGGTGCCCCCGCGGGCCCGCCGACGGACGAGGACACCGGCGCCCCTGCCGGCCCGCCGACCGACGAGGACACCGGCGCTCCCGCCGGCCCGCCCACCGACGGCGACACCGGGAGCGGCACCGACACCACCACCGAGACCGGCAACGGCGGCGGCCCCTGCGGCCCGGCGGACTGGTTCGACATGACCCGGGACTTCACCGGCTACACGGCCGGGCACCACAGCGAACCGGACGAGTTCGTCGTCAAGCAGACCCGCGTCCGCAAGGTCCGCACCGTCGGCGAGGCGGACATCCTCTTCAGCACCCGAGAGGTGGGCAAGGGCCGCGGGGACGTCGCACGGCGGATCGCCGAGCTGTTCTCCTCCTGGCGGCGCGAGGTGTACGGGGACCACGGCACTCTGGTGCTCCGCACGAGCGACGGGGTCGTCGTCACCGAGCCCTGGTAGCCCCGGTCCCGGGGCCGGGCCACCGCGCGTCCCACAGCGCGCAATGGTGCTCGGCCCGCGCGTCCACGGTACGGATGCCCTCCGCGCCCGGAGCCAACGACAGCACCGAGTCCGGCCCCCGGAACCGCGGCCACCGCACGCCGCCCGGGTCCGCGCCCGTGCCCGGGCTCCCGGTCCGGGCGAACGCCGCCCAGTACCCGGTCATCCGGTCCGCCAGCTCCCGCTGCGCCCCCGCCAGCGGAGCCAGCGTGAACAGGTAGGGCAGTTCGAAGCCGTGCGAGGCCCCGGACGGGAACCCGGCCGGCGCCGGCAGCCCCGTGAAGTCCGGGGCGTCCCGGTCGGCGAACCGGTAGCCGTACGTCGGCACGTGCCGGGCCAGCGCCCCGCTGTCCCGCAGCGCCGGACAGGTGAACGAGGCGTCGGACAGCACCGCGGCCCAGACCAGCGCCGGCGTCGGGTGGCCCGACACCGGATAGGCCGCCTCCACGGCCTGCGCGGTCGCGGAGCCGAAGGACCGCTCCAGCCGGGCCCGGTAGGCGGCCCCGTCGGCGACCGGATACGCCGCGAGGGTCTGGGCGACGAAGATCCGCATCTCGTCGAGGGTGGTGCCCTGCATCACCGGCACCCGGTGGAACCGCCCGGTCTCCAGGGCCCGCCGCGGCTCCACCGGCAGCAGGCCGTTGCCGTAGGGAACGAGCGAGAACCGCTGCATCAGCTCGGGGTCCGCGAGGGTACGGGCGTCCAGTCGGCGCAGGCAGTCCAGCACTCCGCCCGCCGGCCCGTCGCACCCGAGCCTGCGGGCCGCCCGGGCCCCGTCCGCGACGGTCCGCGTCTCGGGGACGAAGGGCTCGTACGTGCCGAGGCCCGGCAGCAGCGACTGCGCGGGGATCGTCGTCGAACACGAGCCGCTCTGCACGATCGCCTTGTGGAAGAGGCCCGTCGAGGCGGGGGACACGAGATGGGCGCACACGCTGAGGGCGCCCGCCGATTCGCCGAACACGGTGACGGCGTGCGGATCCGCCCCGAAGCGCGCCGCGTTGGCCCGCACCCAGCGCAGCGCCGCCTGCTGGTCCGCGAGGGCGAGCGCCGGGGCCCCGCCGAGCTCCGGGTGGCCGAACAGCCCGAAGACACCCAGCCGGTAATTGACCGTCACGACCACCACGCCGCCCCGGACGACGAGCCGCTCCGGCCGGTAGAGGTCGCCCGCGCCGTTGACGAACCCGCCGCCGTGGAACCACACCATGACGGGCAGCCGGTGCGGACTGCCGCCCCGGAGGGTGCCCGGCGCCGGCGCCGTGACGTTGAGGAACAGGCAGTCCTCCGAACCGCTCGGCCCGCCCGGCCCGATGGCCGGCAGCTGCACGCACCGGGCTCCGGCGGCCCCGGCATCGCGCACGCCGCTCCAGCGGGGAGCCGGCTGCGGCGGCCGCCAGCGCAGCGCGCCCGTCGGGGGAGCGGCGTAGGGGATCCCCTCGAAGGTCCGGTACCCGTCGTGCGCCCGCCCGCGTACCGCGCCCCGGTCGGTCTCCACCAGCAGCGGCCCGGCCGGGGGCTGGGGCGAGGGCGGGGGCGCGGCGCCGGCCAGGAGCAGGACGACGGGCACCACGAGGGCCAGGAGCGGAGCGCGCCACCGCCGGGCGGGGGCACTCGAGTCGGGCACGGCTGACGCCCTTTCCCCGTGGGGGCCGGGCGGGCCCCCGTTTGCCCGCCCCGAATGGCGCAGCGAGCGGATTCGACCGTAAATGTAACAAAGCGTGCGCTTCCCATGACGCACGATGACCGCCGCGCGATGTGTAGACCCGCGCGTCGGCGAACGGAGCTTTCCATGAATGACCCCATCACCCTCGCGGCGACGGACCACGACGACCGCCCCGGGCCCCCCGAGACCACGCCGGCGCCCGACGCGCCGGAAGCGCCGGACGCCCGGCCGATACGCACGCTGCTGGAGACGGCTGTCACCTGCCGCCCGCTCGAGGAGGTCACCGCCCTCGTGAGCCTCCTCAAGGAGGACGGCCGCCTCCCCGATGCCGGACACGAGGCACTGCGCACGGCCGCCGTGACCCGGCCCGTGCAGGACGTACAGCGGATGGTCGCCCTCCTCGGCGAGCCCCCGCACGAGACCGTCGAGGCCGACATCACCCTGCGCGCCGCAGCGGTGGGGCGCCCGATCGAGGACGTCGCCCTGCTGGCGACCATCCTCGGCCACGAGGGGAACCGCGCCGCGGAGCAGGAGCGCCCCGCGGTGGCGGCCGAGCCGGAGCCTCCTGCGGCGGTCCCGGAGGAGCCGTACGAGGAGCCGTACGATCCCGGCTACTCCGAGCTCTACGACGCCCCGTACGAGGAGCGGCCCCGGCGCACCGCCCCCGCGGCGGCCCCCGCGGCGGCCCCCGCGCCCGTCCCGGTCCCGGCCGGCGGCGGGGGCCAGGTGCTGCGGCACGTACTGCGCTGGCCCGTGGCGGTCGCCCTGCTGGTGAGCGGGGTGCTCCACCTGCCCGCGGACCTGACGGCACTGCAGTCCGCGCCGCCCGAGCGGTACCTGCCGCTGCTGGTCACCGCGGTCTGCCTCGGCCTCGGCGCGCTGCTGGCGCTCCGGGACACCGCCGCGGTGTGGCGGGCGGGGGCGGTGGCCGCGCTCGGCGTCGTCACCCTGCACGTGGCGGGGGGCGCGGCGGGCTTCGACCCGCTGGACGGAGCGGTGGGAGGCTCCGTCGCCTGGGCGGGTGTCGCGGCGGTCCTGTGCGCGGCGGCCGGAGCCGTCCTCGCGGGCCTGGCGCTCCGCAAGGGCCAGGAGAGCTCGGCCTGACCCGCGGCCGACCCGGTACGAAGCGGCACCCGGCGCCCCGAGGCGCGGGGTGCCGCTTCACGTGGTCCCCGTGGCGGGGCGGTGAGGGTGCAGGGGCGCCGTTGACATTATGCAGGTGATTACCTGCATAATGGAGCCGTGAGCCTCGAAGCGAGAGAAGTGGACTCGGTCTTCAAAGCGCTGGCCGACCCCACCCGAAGAGTCCTCCTCGACCGTCTGCGCCGGCAGAACGGCCAGACGCTGCGCGAGCTGTGCGAGCAGCTGGGCATGGCGCGCCAGTCGGTGACGCAGCATCTCGACGTCCTCGGGCAGGCCGGCCTCGTGACCGTCGTCCGGCGCGGCCGGGAACGGCTGCACTACCTCAATCCCGCGCCGATCCACGAGATCGAGGAGCGCTGGATCTCAGGCTTCGACAAGCCGCGTCTGCAAGCGCTCAGCGCCATCAGGAACCAGGCAGAGGAGTACGCCATGACCAGTGGAAGCACGACCGTGCCGACCTACGTCTACGTCACCTACATCCGTGCGAGCGCCCGGCAGGTGTGGCAGGCCCTGACCGACGCGGACCTGACGGCGCGCTACTGGGGACACGCCAACGTCTCCGACTGGCAGCCCGGTTCGGCGTGGGAGCACCGGCGCGTCGACGGATCGGGGGCCGTCGACGTCGTCGGCCGGGTGGTCGCGTCGGAGCCCCCGACGCGTCTGGTCGTCACCTTCGAGGACCGCCCCGATGCCGAACCGGCGCGGGAGCCTTCGGTCGTCACCTTCCTCGTCGAACCGCACGAGGACATCGTCCGCCTCACCGTGACCCACGAGAACCTCCCCGACCAGGAGATGCTCGGCGGCATCTCGCGCGGATGGCCCGCCGTGCTGGCGAACCTCAAGTCGCTGCTGGAGACCGGCGACGTCCTTCCGCAGGCGCCGTGGGAGATGTCGGGGCCGCACGCCTGACGCCGCCGCCACCCTGATCGGAAAGGAGCAGTCATGCAGGACACCACCCCGCTGCGGGACGCCTACCGCGCGCTGCTGGACGCCGCCGCAACGGTCGCGGAATCGGGGCCCGCGCGTCCCGCCCCGGCGCCCGGCGAGTGGAACGCCGACCAGATCCTGGCCCATGTGACCCTGATCGGCGCCGCCACCATCACCGCCGTCTGCTCGGCCGCCTCCGGTGCCGTCGCCCCGTACGACAACCGGGTGGCGCAGGACCTCTGGACGCTCGAGCGCGTCATCGCGCTCGCCGGCGGCGGCGCGGGGCTCCGTCACCGGATCCGCGCGCAGGGCGAGGCCCTGTGCGCACTCGCCGGCCCCGTCCTGAGCGAGGCCGAACTCGACACGCAGGTGCCCACCTTGCTCCTGTCCAAAGCCACGGTCCTCGTCGACTGCCCCCTCCCGCTGCGGGACCTCCTCACGGGCCTCGCGGAATCGGAGCTGCCCGGCCACACCAGGCAGCTCCTGGCCCTCATGCCGTGAGGCCGCACGCCGTCACGGCGCCTGCCGGGTGCGGGTCCACTCCAGCAGCCGGTCCGCGGACCAGGTGTTGACCACCCGCCCGGCGGGGACCGCGCACTCGACGGCCCGCTCGCACCCCAGCAGCTGCCAGTCCAGCTGGCCCGGGGCGTGCGCGTCCGTGTCGATCGCGAAGAAGGTCCCGGCCGCCACGGCGAGCCGCAGCAGCCGCCTCGGCGGGTCCAGCCGCTCGGGGCGGCTGTTGATCTCCACGGCGGTACCCGCCTCCGCGCACGCCGCGAACACGGCCTCGGCGTCGAACCGCGACTCCGGCCGGGTCCGCCCCGTCACCAGCCGCCCCGTGCAGTGGCCCAGGACGTCCATCAGCGGATTGCGTACCGCCGCCACCATGCGGCGGGTCATCGCGGCGGCGTCCATCCGCAGCTTCGAGTGCACCGAGCCGACCACCAGGTCCAGCCGGTCCAGCAGCTCCGGCTCCTGGTCCAGCGACCCGTCGTCGAGGATGTCGCACTCGATGCCCGTGAGCAGCCGGAACGGAGCCCACGTCTCGTTGAGCGCGGCCACCACCCCCAGCTGCTCGCGCAGCCGCTCCGGGGAGAGCCCCCGGGCGATCGTCAGGCGGGGCGAGTGGTCGGTGAGGACGGCCCACTCGTGGCCGAGCGCGCCGGCGGCCCGCCCCATCGCCTCGATCGGGCTCCCTCCGTCCGACCAGTCCGAATGCACGTGGCAGTCGCCGCGCAGCGCCGCGCGCAGGGCGGTGGCGGCGGGCGTGGCCGGCGGAGCCTGCGGGAGCGCCGCCGCCTCGTCCTCCAGGTTCCGGAGATAGGCCGGCACCTCCCCGGCGAGCGCCTCGCGCACGACCTGGGCCGTCTTGGGGCCGATGCCCTTGACCTGCTCCAGGGAGCCCGACCCGGCGCGTTCGGCCACCTCCCGGCCGTCCATCCGGCCGAGCGCGGCCGCCGCCGTGCGGAAGGCCCGTACCCGGTAGGCGGGGGCCTGTGCGCGCTCCAGCAGGAAGGCGATCCGGTCCAGCGCCGCAACCGGGTCCATGGCGCACCTCCTGACTCCCCGACCCAGTGTCCGGCGGGTCAGGCGCCCCCGCCTCCCGCGCGCCCTGCGCCTCCCGTCCCGCCTCCGGTGCGCCCTACGCCTCCTGCCCCTCCTGCGGCACGGCCGCGTCGAGGGCGGCGGTGAGGCGGTTCAGGCGGGTCTGGAGCTCGAGGATCTCGCCGAGCTCGAACCCCGTGGCGGTCGCGATCCGGCGCGGCACCTCAACGGCCCGGGCGCGCAGCGCGGCGCCCTCCTCCGTGAGGTGTGCGTGCACGGAGCGCTCGTCCTCGGCGCTGCGCTCGCGGCGCACCAGGCCGGCCGCCTCCAGCCGCTTGAGCAGCGGGGACAGCGTTCCCGAGTCCAGCCGCAGGTGCTGCCCGATCTGCTTCACCGGCAGTTCGCCGTGCTCCCACAGCACCAGCATCACCAGGTACTGCGGGTAGGTGAGGCCGAGGTCCTTGAGGACCACGCGGTAGAGCCCGCCGAAGGCACGGCTCGCTGCGTTGAGCGCGAAGCAGATCTGGCCGTCCAGGCGGAGGAAGTCCTGGTCGGGGCGGAGGGCGGTGGGCTGGTCGGTCATACGGCCAGTGTACCCGGGCAGGCTTGTGAGGCATTGAATTGTGCACAACTGAATTGTGTGCTCTACTCATGGAGCGGCGCCGACCACCGGCCGCCGCACCGGATGATTTCTGCGAGAGGAACCCCGATGGACGCGCTGTACACCGCTGTCGCCACCGCCAACGGCCGCGAGGGCCGCACCGTCAGCTCCGACGGGCAGCTCGACCTCGCCCTCGCCATGCCCCCGGCGCTCGGCGGCAACGGACAGGGCACCAACCCCGAGCAGCTCTTCGCGGCCGGCTACGCCGCCTGCTTCGCCAGCGCCCTCGGCCTCGTCGGCCGTCAGGCCAAGGCCGACACCAGCGAGGTCTCCGTCACCGCGGAGGTCTCCATCGGCAAGGACGGCGCGGGCTTCGGCCTGGGCGTCGTCCTGCGCGTCGAGCTCCCGGAGTCCCTGGCGGGCGAGACGGGCGCCCTGCTGGTCAAGCAGGCCCACGAGGTCTGCCCGTACTCCCGCGCCACCCGCGGCAACATCGAGGTCGAGCTCGTCGTCGAGTAGTCGAGTAAGGGAGCAGCCCCGGGTGTGACCGGGCGGAGATGCCGGACGCCCGGCGCGCGGCGACCATGGAGGAGCACCGGCTCCAACGGGGGCCGCACGCCGGGAGAGGCTCATGGCGCACACCCACGCAACCGACGTCCTGGTCGTCGGCGCCGGCCCGGTCGGGCTGACCGCGGCCGTGGAGCTCCGCCGGCGCGGGGTCTCCTGCCGGATCGTCGACCGGCTGCCCGAGCGGCTGCCGTTCGCGAAGGCCGTCGGCATCCAGCCCCGCACCCTGGAACTCTGGGACCGCATGGGGCTGGTACGCACCGCCCTCGAGGCGGCCGTCCCGCTGAGCGGGCAGCTGGCGTACGTCAACGGCGTCGAGCAGCCCCGCCTCGAGATGGTCATGCCGCCCGAGATCCCGTACGGATTCGCGGCCCTGCCGCAGTACGAGACCGAACGCATCCTCGCCGAGTTCCTCGCCCGCCTGGGCACCGGGGTCGAACGCGACGCCGAGCTGGTGTCGTTCACCCAGGACGCCGACGGCGTGACCAGCCGGGTCCGTACCCCTTCCGGAGCGGAGGAGGAGGTGCGGACCCGGTTCCTCGTGGGCTGCGACGGCGCCCACAGCATCGTCCGCAAGGGCCTCGGACTCACCTTCGAAGGCGGCGCGCTCCCGGACGAGTTCATGCTCGCCGATGCGCAGCTCGACTGGGACCTCCCGCACGACCACACCGTGCGCGCCATGCACCGGGGCGCCTCCGGCGCCGTGGACGACGTACTGGTGTGCATCCCGCTGCCCGGCGCGGGCCGTTACCGGATGTCGATGATGGTCCCGCCCGAACTCTCCACCGCCCGGCAGGAGGAGGCGTCCGCCGACGGCGTCACGCACGGCCTGCAGTCCGGCCGCGGCCCCGAACTCGCCGACATCCAAACCGTTCTGGACCGGCTGTCACCGAGGCCGACGACCGCCTCCGGTATCCGCTGGACCTCCGTGTTCCGCATCAGCCACCGGATCGTCGACCGGTACGGAGACGGCCGGGTCTTCGTCGCCGGCGACGCCGCGCACATCCACCCGCCGACGGGCGCCCAGGGCATGAACACCGGCATCCAGGACGCCTGGAACCTGGCCTGGAAACTCGCCCTCGCGGTCGACGGCCGGGCCCACCCCGACCTGCTCGCCTCCTACGACGCCGAGCGCCGGCCCGTCGGCGAGGAAGTCGTCGGCCGCACCGTGCGGCACGCCGCCCACGGGGTCCAGGCGGACCCGGAGGACCCGGAGACGCTGATGCTGCGCGAGGCCCAACTCCTCGTCGGCTACCGCGGCAGCCCGATCACCGACCCGCCGGGCGACGGACCGGGCCCCCGCCCCGGCGACCGCGCTCCCGACTGCGTCGGCCTCAGCGGCGAGATCGCCGCCTACCCGCTGCGCCTGTACGACCTGCTGCGCGACCGGGACCACGTACTGCTGCTGTACGGCGCCGCCCCGGACCCGGGCGCACTCGCCCGCACGGCCCGGGAGGCCTCCGGCGGCCGGATGGAGACGTGCGTGCTCCTCCCCGCAGGCGCTCCGCACACCGCGGCGGACGGGCTGCCCGTCTACACGGACACCGCGGGACAGTTCGCCCGCCTCTACGAGACGGACGGTCCGACGGCCTTCGTGATCCGACCGGACGGCTACCTCGGCGCCCGCCTCGCCCCGCCCACGGCGGAGGGGCTGCGCACCCACCTGGCGGGCACCTTCGCCCCCACCGGCCGGGGGTAGCCCCACCCGGGCCCCGGCACGGCCCGGCGGGGGACGGCCCCGCGGGGACCGGGCGCAGGCGCCCTGCGGTCACGACCTACGGCCGGCCTTCCCCCTTGGCGGCCTCCCGGCGCTGCCGCTTGCCCAGCGGTGCCTGCGAGAGGTCCTCGGCCTGCGACTTGAGCTGCTTGAAGCCGTACCCCCGCTCGTTCAGCCAGCTCTCCGCCGCCAGTTCCGCGCGGGCCGTCGCGTCGAGGACGTCCTCCTCCGCCTCGCCCGAGTCCAGGAAGCGGAACGTGAAGAAGGGGCGGGCCGCGAGGTCGTAGGTGAGGTGCCCCTCGGCGGTGAAGGCGGCGCGCAGCACGTCGTGCTCGGGCGCGGCCGCCAGCAGCTCGGCGCGCTGCTCGTCGGTGAGGCCGTCGAAGGAACCGCGGACGGTGATACGGAAAGTACGGGAGCTCATCCCGGCACCCTAGATCCGGCATTCCGCCCCGCGCACCGGGATTTCCGTCCGCATACCGGCCGCGCACCCCTGAAAACCGGTCCGGGCGTCACGTTTTGGATTGACGGACGATCCTCAATACGATCCGGCGATGATCACAAGAAAACGGCTTGCGGCCGGGGCGTGCGGACTGCTCGCCGCCCTCGCCGTCGGGCTCTTCCCGGCCAGCGCCGGCGCCGCCGACGGAACGAAGGCGAAGGAACCTCCCAAGGTCGACCTCGTCCTCGACGTCAGCGGTTCCATGCGGGCGACCGACATCGACGGCCAGTCCCGGATGGCCGCGGCGAAGCAGGCCTTCAACGAGGTCATCGACGCCGTGCCCGGCGAAGTACGGCTCGGCATACGCACCCTGGGGGCCACCTACCCCGGCGAGGACAAGGCCCTCGGCTGCAAGGACACCAAGCAGCTGTACCCGGTCGGCCCGCTCGACCGGACCGAGGCCAAGACCGCCGTGGCGACCCTCGCCCCCACCGGATGGACCCCGATCGGCCCGGCCCTGCTGGCCGCGGCCCAGGACCTCGACGGCGGCGACGCCACCAAGCGGATCGTCCTCATCACCGACGGCGAGGACACCTGCGCCCCGCTCGACCCGTGCGAAGTGGCCCGCGACATCGCCGCCAAGGGCATCCACCTGACCATCGACACCCTCGGCCTGGTCCCGGACGCCAAGACCCGCGCCCAGCTCACCTGCATCGCCGAGGCCACCGGCGGCACGTACACCTCCGTGCAGCACACGGCCGAACTCTCCGGCAGGGTCCGCCAGCTCGTCGACCGGGCGGCCGATCCCGTCGCCAACCCGGTCGCGACCGAGGGCGCGAAGCAGTGCGAGGGCGCCCCGCTGCTCAAGCCCGGCCTGTACAGCGACCGCGAGAGCTTCGGCGAGCACCGCTGGTACCGCGTCGAGGTCCTGCCCGGCCAGGAGCTGCGCGCCTCGGTGAGCGTCGCCTCCGACCGCGCCGTCAACCGGGACTACGGAGTCCTGCTGCGCGCCACGACCGTCCACGGCCGCGAGATCGTCCGCGGCTCGGAGGCCGGTGACGGCCGCACCGACGCGATCTCGACCGGGCTGCGCTACCCGAAGGCCGAGATCGACGGGACCGACTCGGACAAGCCGGCCGCGGAGACCGTCTGCCTCCAGGTCAGCAACTCCTTCTCCGCGCCCGCCTCCGTCAAGACCACTCCCGGCATGCCCGTCGAGCTCACCGTCGAGCTGGTGGACGGACCGGGCGAGGCCTCCGACGCCGCCGCCTTCGGCCTCGGGCGAGGCTGGTGGCTGCTGGCCGCCCTCACGATCGTCGGCCTGCTGGCCGGACTGGTGTGGGGCTGGATCTCGCGCTGGCGCATCTCCGTCTGGAGGACCAACTGATGCGTACCGTACGCACCCTGACCGCCGCCCTGCTGGCGGGCGCCGCCGCCCTCGCGGTGGCGGGCTGCACGGCCGAGGCGGACGGCTCGTCGGCCACCGCATCGCCCTCCGCGCCGGCCTCCGCGTCGGCCACGGCGACCCGGGACAAGAACATCGGGAAGTCGGAAACGGGGCCGACCGAGGCGGGCACCAGCTTCCGCACCGCCACGGCCTTCAGCCCGGGCGAGACGGCCACGGCCGGGGCGTCCACCGGCGACTACCTCTACTGGGTGGTCCCGGTCGACGCCCAGCAGCGCGCCACGGTGAAGGCCACCGTCACCCTGCCTCGGTCCGAGAGCCGGCACGGCTCCGCCACCTGGCAGCTGGACGTGTACGACGGACTGCGCCGCCGCCAGGCGTGCGCCTACGGCACCCAGACCCGGGCCGCCGCCAAGGAAGCCGTCACGGTCGCCCTGTCCTGCACCCTGCGCACCGTCCGGGCCTCGGCCGAACAGTGGGCCAACGACCCGCTGCCGGGCAGCTACTACGTGCGCCTGACCGTCCTCGACGCGCCGGACGAGGACAAGGGCCTGCCGGTACGGGCCGCGGTCCAGGCCGAGGTGGAGGAGACGGGCGGCGCCCACGCCGTGGACGGTTCCCTCTCCAAGCCCCTGGTCCCGGCCACCGTCACCGGCACCCGGAGCGAACCGAAGGGCGGCTGGTCCGGCGGCTGGTGGTCGGACCGCTGGCTCTGGACCGCCGCGGGCGGAGTCCTCGCGGCCCTCGCGGGCCTGTACGGGTACTCCCTGACGCGCGGCTCGGGCCGCCCGCCCGGGGTCCCGCCGCGGGCCTGACCGGGCAGAGGGTCGGGGCCGTACGGGAGTCCCGTACGGCCCCGGCCGCGTTCGAACGTCCGACCGGAGCACTAGGGTGGGCGCAACATCACGGAAGGCAAGGGGAATTGATGAACGGGGACGTGGCGGGCGGAGTCTTCCAGCCGTTGGAGGGCGACGATCCGCCGATGGTCGCGGGCTACCGGATCGCCGCCAGGCTCGGCTCCGGCGGCATGGGCAAGGTCTATCTGTCGCACACGCCGGGAGGCCGGCCGGTCGCCATCAAGGTGATCCGCCCCGAGTTCGCCGAGGACCCCGAGTTCCGGCGCCGCTTCCGCCAGGAAGTCCAGTCCGCCCAGCGGGTCCAGGGCCTCTACACCGCGCCGGTCATGGACAGCGACACCGACGGGCCCAACCCCTGGCTCGCCACCGCCTTCGTACCGGGGCCCACCCTCTCCGCAGCCGTGGCCGAGCACGGTCCGCTCCCGGCGCGGACCATCCTGATGCTCGTCGCCGGCATCGCCGAGGCCCTCCAGGTCATCCACGGCGCTGGCATCGTCCACCGCGACCTCAAGCCCTCCAACGTGCTGCTCGCGGCGGACGGCCCCCGGGTCATCGACTTCGGCATCGCACGGGCCGCCGACGCCACCTCGCTCACCGCGAGCGGAGTCGCCGTCGGCACCCCCGCCTTCATGGCCCCCGAGCAGGCCGCCGGCCGCGAGATCAGCGGGGCCACCGACATCTTCGCCCTCGGCCAGGTGGCGGCGTACGCGGCGCTGGGCGCGCCCGCGTACGGAGAAGGACCCTCGCACGGCGTGCTGTACCGGATCGTGCACGAGGAACCGGACCTGTCCAAGATCCCCGACGAACTCCGGCCGCTGATCACGCGCTGCCTGGTCAAGGACCCCGCCGGGCGGGCCTCGCTCACCGAGATCCTCGACCTGTGCCGCACCGCCTCCGACCAGACCCAGCTGCGCCGGCCGGAGGACTGGCTGCCGGGCGGGCTCGCCGACGGCATCTCGCACCGCCAGGAGGTACCGGCCCCGGTCCCGACGACCGCGGTCCCGACCGCGACGGCAGCAGTGCCCGCGGGCCCGACGGCACCGCCGACGGCCCATACGGCCCCCACGGCGCACGCGACCCCGGCCGCCCCGGCCGCAGCCCCCGCTGCCGCGCCCGCCGCCCCGGCCACCCCGCCCCCCGGATACCCCTCGGGCGCCGGCCACCCCGCGGCGCATCCCTCCCAGCCGGGCACTGCGTCCCGCCCGCAGGGCTACGGCCCGGCGTCGGCCTTCGGGCCGCCGCGGGCGGCGTACACCCCGCACCCCACGCCCGCGCCCATCCCGATGCCGCTCATCCAGGTGGGAACGCCGCACCCGCCGAAGCGGCGCAACCGGACCGCGATCATCCTGGTCTCCGTCTTCGGCGGCCTCCTCCTGTTCCTCGCCAGTTGCGGCGCCTTCATCAACTCCCTGGGCAAGAGCACCGGCTACTCCGCCGACGGGGCGAACCCCACCTCCTCGGCCAAGGGCCAGCCCCGCCCCGACCCGGAGCCCGTCGTCACCAAGGACTTCAAGCTCACTTCGAACTACCACCTGAAGTTCGCCGACGACACGCTGGAGCCCCACGACAGCAAGGAGGACGACCTCTACTACTACTGCGCCAGCGAGGAGTGCACCTTCGGCACCTACGGGGCCAAGCTCGCACGCCTCGACAGCGGAACCGAGGGCTCGCTCCAGGCCTGCCGCCAGGAGACCCGGTACACCACCAGGATCCCCGTCGAGGCGCTCTCCAAGGGAGGCGCGATGTGCGTGAAGACCGAGCAGGGGAGCATCGCACTGGTCGTCTACAAGGGCAGTTCGGCGAAGAACGACCCGAGTACGTACGCCACCCTGGACGTGACGGTCTGGCGCGGCGCGGCCCGCAAGGACTGAGGGCCGCGCGGCTCACCCGTCCTATCCGAGACGGGTGAGCCTGGTCCCGAACGAGGGCTCGGCCAGGTCCCCGCGCACCGCCACCGGCACGCTCTTGGCCCCGTCACCCTCGCCGACCGTGAGCACGCCGACCTCGGTGCCGTCCTTGGCCGTACGAGGTGTGCCCGAGGCCCCGGCGCGGAGCGAGAGCCGGAACTGCTGCCCCGGTACGCCGATCACGTTCAGGTCCTTCGTCGCCACGAGCGGCGTGCGGCCGCCGAGCCCGTCGTCCACGTAGCCGACGGGCTGGCCCTTGCGGACGGCCGGCGCCGAGGCCAGCGCGGCCCGCACCGCCTCGATCACCTTCCGGCTGTTCTCCTTCACCAGGGTCAGGCTGTTCGCACCGTCCGGGTCCGGGCCGTCCACGTGCTGGTCCATCATCGTGCCGAGGACGAGCGGGGTCTCGTCGCCGACGGACTTGTACGCAGCCCACATCAGCGTCCCGCCGGCCGGAGTGCTCGAACCGGTCTTGATCCCCCGGATGCTGAGGCCCGAAGCCGTGAGCAGGGTGTTGTTGTTGTAGATCGGGTTGGGCAGGCCCTTGATGGTGGCGTTGGGCATCGCGACGACCGAGCGGAACGCCTCGTCCTTCATGACGGCCTCGGCGAGCTTGAGCTGGTCGACGGCGGTGCTGACGGTGCCCGAGTCCAGGCCGCTGGGGTCCGTGTACGTGGTGTCCTCCATCCCGAGGTCCCTGGCGGCGGCGTTCATCTTCGCGACGAACGCCGTCTCGTCGCCGCTGCCGGTGTCCCACCGGGCGAGGAGGCGGGCCACGTTGTTGGCGGACGGAATCATCAGCATCTTGAGCATGTCCTGCTCGCTGAACTTCGTCCCGGCGGTGAGCCCCTCGGCGCGCGACTCGCTCTCGGAGTTGCCCTCCGCGACGGCCTTCGCGTCGATCTCGATGTCGGGGCCGGCGTCGTTCTTGTTGCGGAGCGGGTGGCCCTTGAGGATCACGTAGGCCGTCATCACCTTGGCGACACTGGCCGTCGGGACGGGCTTCTGCTCCCCGAAGGTACCGACGTCACCGGAGCCGGAGACCCGGACGGCCGCCTGCCCCTTGGCGGGCCAGGGCACGGTGAACTGCCCGTCGAGGGCGTGCACGGACTGGGAAGCGACCAACGCCGGTGCGGGGAGCGGGCGCAGCAGCTGCGCGCCGACGTAGACGCCGCCGAGCAGCAGGACCAGCGGCGTCCACACCTTGACCCGCCGCACGACGGTCCGCCGGGGGGTTTCGGCGGGCGGAGCGGTATTGGTGAGCGAGGCCAACAACTCCAACGGCGGCAACCCACCCCCGGCCCCGGCCGCCGCCCCGGCCCCTGCCCCGGGCTCAACCCGTGCCCCGGCCCCTGCTCCTGCCCCCGCCCCCGCCCCGGGCGCAACCCGGGTCGCGGCTTCGGCGCCGGTTGCCCTACCGGCACCGGCCCGCGTACCGGGCTCGGTTTGAGCGCCGGTTGCTGCCGCGGCGCCGGCCCTGGCTTCGGGGGCGGTTGTCGCCCCGGCGCCCGCCGCCGTACGGGGCCGGGCCTCAGCGCCGGTGGCTGCCACGGCACCCGCCTCGGCTTCGGCAGCGGTCGCCGCCCCGGCACCCGCCCCTGCTCCGGGCCGGGCCTGAGCTCTGGTTGCTGCCGCGTTGCCCGTCCCGGTTTCGGTGGCGGTTGCTGCCGCGGCGTCGGCCTTGGCTTCGTGAGTGGTTGTCGCCCTGGCGTCCGCCCCCGTGCCGGGCCGGGCTTCAGTGCCGGTGGCTGCCTCGGCACCCGCCTCGGCTTCGGAGTCGGCGGCTGCCCCAGTGCCCGGTTCGGCTTCGGTGACCGGGGCCGCTTCGGCGTCGTGGTTTGCCCGGGTGCCCGCCTCCGTGTCCGGTGTTGCTTCGGAATCCCGGGTTGCCGGGAGGTCCTTGTCCGCGTCCGGAGTTGCCGCGGCGTCGGAGTCTGCCCGGTGGTCGGACTCCGCGTCGTCCACCGCCTCGGCGGGTGCCTCTGCATCCGTGCCTTCGCCGGTGCCCGCACCAGCGCGGGCATCCGCGTCCGGGTCCGCCCGGTGGTCTGCCCCTGCGTCCGAATCGGCTTCCGTGTCCGTGTCCGTGGCAGCCGCAGGGCGAGCCTCCGTGTCCGCGCCGGCGTCTGCCGACTCGTCCGGGCCCCCCTCGGTGCCGGCATCGGCCTCGGGCTCCGGGGCGGCCGGGGGCTCAGTCGCCGCAGCCACGCCCGGCGCTGCCTCGGTGTCGGCGTCCGTGTCGCTCCCGGGCTCGGGAGTCGCCTCGGCCTGCGCCTCCACGCCCGCGGCGGCGGAATCCGTGTCCGCCGTCCGGGCCCAGGAGGGCACGCCCCGGCCGCCCGCCCGCCCGGCCGAGGGCTCCGGCCCGGTCCCCGCCTCCTCCGCACCGCGCGGCTCGGGCTCGCCCCCGGCTTCGGAGGCCGGGGCCGTCTCGGGCATCCGCAGAACGGTGGTCCGTTCCATCTCTCCGCCGTCCGAGGAACCGTCCGCCGCCGTTACTGCCTTCATCCCAGCCCCGCCTTGCCACTCGCACCCGGTCCCCACCCCAACGCACACGCGGTGCCCGGTGGTCGGCCGGTCCTTGCCGATACCGTGAGGCCAGGGCCCGGACGGGCCCTCGCCGCATGCCTAGATGGCGATGGCGGCCCGGTGCGTTCCCCGCGTCCGAACCTGTGACCGTTCGGTCATATTCAGCGGTGCGCCGGCGGGCGGATTCGGCTCAGGCACTCCCCCCGGCGCGGGCCCGGGCCCGGTAGCCGGCGATCTTCGCCAGGTTGCCGCAGCGTTCCATCGAGCACCAACGCCGCCGCCGGGCCTGGGAGTCGTCGAGGAACAGCAGCGAACAGTCCGGGTTCCCGCACTCCTTCACCCGCGCCACCAGCGGTCCGCCGATCAGCAGCACCGCGTCGCGCGCCACCGTGGCCATCGCGGCCCGCACGTCGTGGCGCGCCGAGGCGCCGCCCGTGTGGTTCCGTACGGCCCACCCGCCGCCGTCCTCCCCGACGGCGAGCTGCGGCGCGAGGTCGGGTCGCGCCGCAGCCTCGTTGATGCGTACGAGATCCCCCGCATCGGGCGCGGGCGCCTGCCCGGCCCCGGCCATCGCCGCCCGCAGCACCCGGTGGACCGCCTCCCGCAGCTCGCGCGCGGCCTCGAGCTCCCCCGCCGTCACCCGCACGCCCGCCCGCAGTCCGGCCTCGCCGATCCAACGGCTCAGCGCGCCCGGGTCGGTGAGCCGTTCGACGGGGGCGGTGTACCGCTTGCCCAGCGTGGCGACGAAGTCCAGGCACGGGCGCCCCCCGATGAACGGGAACGCGAGGAGCGGGTCGGCCGGTGTGGGGGTCATGGGCCGACTCTACTCCCTTGACACCTGTTCGTGCGGTGTCGCAAGGTGACACCACTTCAACCGGTTCAACCGGTGTCACGGCGAGAGAGAGCGGGCGCAGGATGCGAGCAGTGCGGATCGAAGAGTTCGGCGGCCCCGAGGTACTGGTCCCGGTGGAGCTGCCCGACCCCGTACCCGGACCGGGCGAGGTGCTCGTACGGGTCGAAGCGGCCGGGGTGAACCGGGCCGACGCCCTCACCCGCGCCGGCAGCTACCACCGGGCCGGCCGCCCGCCGCTGCTCCCCGGACTCGAGGCGTCCGGCACGGTCGTGGCGACGGGACCGGGGGTCTCCGGGATCGGGGCGGGCAGCCGGGTCATGGCCCTGGGTGCCGCCGGTGCTCCCGGCTTCTACGCGGAGCTCGCAGCCGTGCCCGTCGGGCAGGTGGCCGTACTCCCCGACGGAGTCGGTGCGGCCGAGGCCGCCGCCCTTCCCGTGGCCTGGCTCACGGCCTGGTACACGCTGCGCCGCCTGGCCCGCGTCGCCGAGGGCGAGACCGTGGTGGTGCACGCGGCGGCCAGCGGGGTCGGGAGCGCGGCGGTGCAGATCGCGGCCGATGCCGGGGCGAGGGTCATCGCCGTCGCGAGCTCGGCGGCCAAGGCGGCCTGGGCCACCGGGCTGGGCGCCGACGAGGCCGTCGACCTCTCCGCCCTGCCCGGCGGGGACTCGGCCGAGGAGGTGCTGCGGCTGACGGACGGCCGCGGCGCGGACGTGGTCCTCGACACCGTCGGCGGGCGGGTGTTCGGGCAGGGCCTGCGCATGGCGGCGTACGCGGGGCGGGTGGTGGCGCTGGCCAACGTCGCACTGGAGCCGAGCACCGTCGACACCCGCGACTTCTACCCGAAGAACGCCTCCGTCCACGGCTTCCAGCTCACGAACCTCCTGGAGCACGGCTACGACCCCCGCGGGGACCTGGGCGAGATCCTCGCCCGGGTCGCAGCGGGCACCTACCGGGTCCCGGTCGAGGCCCTCTTCCCGCTGGAGCGGGCAGCCGAGGCCCATGAGCGTCTGGAACAGCGCGGGAACCGGGGGAAGATCGTGCTCTCGGTGGCCCGATGACGGCCCGGCCGGGTCTCAGCGCGTGCTGTGCCCGAGTACGACGTGGGCGGCGACCTCACGGCCGGCGTCCGTGTCGATGAAGGACACGACCACCGGACTGCTGCCGGTGGGCCCGCCGGCGGTCGCACGCATCCGGTAGCGCTCGACCCGGACGGCCTCGCGGGCGAGCGGCGTACCGCCCGTGAACCGGGAGAGCGGCTCGACGTCGTTGGCGATGCGCAGGTCCGCCGGACGCCACGCGCCCGAAGCGGGGTCGAGGCGCTCCAGCAGGAATCCCGGCCCGCTGCCCGGCAGGTCCCCGGGTTCGCCGACGAGGAACTCCATCTGGAAGGCGACCAGCACGTGCCGGTACCCGGCGGAGTTCCCGTTCCGCAGGGTGACGGTGAACTCCTGCCCGGCCCCGCCGCGCACGAGCGAGAGCTGGCCGCCGCGGGTGTCGACGGAGACCGCCAGCCGGGTCGGCGCCGCCGGGGCCGGAACCGGCGTACGGGACGGGGACGGCGAGGAGGAGAGGGAGGCCGAGACCGATGGCGTCGCCCCGGAAGCCGTCGCGGACGGTGCCGCGGTCGCCGTCGCCGAGGGGGAATCCGGTACGGAGGCGGTGGCGGACGCCGGCGGCGTCGCCCCGGCCGCCTGCTTGCCGTCCTTGTCCGCGCATGCGGTGGGGCCCGCCAGCAGGAGGGCGGCCGCGGCGGTGGCGGTCAGGATCCGGCGGGTTCCCCCGGATGTGGGCATGTGATCGGTCTCCCCGAGGTCGTTTCGCAGGAACCTAACCAACCGGACCCGGCCCCGACGAGGCCGGGAGGGACTCAGGCGGGCGACGTTTCGGTCACGGCCGACGGGCGGGGGAGCGGGGAGCGGGGGAGCGGACCGGGGTGCTCAGACGGTCAGGGTCGCCTCGAGCACGGT
The DNA here is from genome assembly GCF_044541755.1 of Streptomyces sp. NPDC085524. NCBI lineage: Bacteria > Bacillati > Actinomycetota > Actinomycetes > Kitasatosporales > Streptomycetaceae > Streptomyces > Streptomyces sp. NPDC085524. The sequence goes on along the minus strand of NZ_JBITTH010000010.1, from coordinate 67,138 downwards.
GACCGCATGCCCGCCGAGCAGTACGCGGTCCCCGTGCAGGGCGGTCCTGACCAGCCCGGTGCGTGCCGAGGCCTGGAACCCCACGAGCCCGTCGCGGCCGCCCAGCCGCGCCGACCAGAAGGGCGCCAGCGAGGTGTGGGCGCTGCCGGTGACGGGGTCCTCGGGAATGCCGTTGGCGGGCGCGAAGAAGCGGGAGACGAAGTCGTAGCCCTGCCCCTCCTCCTGCGCGGCCGCCGTGACGACGACCGCGCGCAGGCCCTCCCGTACGGTCAGCGCCGCGATCGCCCCGAGGTCGGGACGCAGGGCCCGGACCGCGGCCTCGTCGGGCAGGACGGTGAGCAGATCACCCAGAGCGCCGGTACGGAAGGTGCCCTCGGGCCGGACGCCGAGCGCCTCGACGAGCCCGGCGGGGACGGGCACCTCCTGCGTCTGGGCGGCGGGGAAGTCCAGGGTGAACCCCCCGTCCGCCGCGGCGTGCGCGATGAGCACGCCGTGGGAGCGGCTGCGGAACCGCACGGAGCCCCCGGCCAACAGCCCCTCGCGGCGCAGCGTGTGGGCCGTGGCCAATGTGGCATGGCCGCACAGCTCGGCCTCGACGAGCGGGGTGAACCAGCGGATCTCCCAGTCGGCCCCGTCCCCGGCGGGGAGGGGCAGCGCGAAGGCCGTCTCCGGATGGTTCAGTTCGGCGGCGATCCGCCGCAGCCAGGAGTCCTGAGGCCAGGGCCCGTCGGGCAGGAGGCACACGCCGGCGGGGTTTCCGGCGAAGGGGCGAGTGGTGAAGGCGTCGACGATCTGGATGCGCATGCCGAGAACGTACCGAGGCCAATGTCGGCCAGGGCAAGGCCAATTCGGGGAAAGTGGCCTGCTCGTCGCATTCGTCGGGCTTCTGATCGGACTGGTAGGGGAGTGTCCGCATGCCGGACGTCGCCCACTGTTGTCGGACCCTCCGCCTATTCTTGATCACGTGAGTCCGACCCATGAAAGCGACACCCGCCCGGTCCCCGAGCGTCCCCTCTCCGAGATCAACGCCGACATCCGCGGCCTCTTCGCCCGCGCCGAAGGCCGCCTGACCGACGCGGAGCGCGTCCGGCACGCGTTGCTGCTGCAGGAGTGGGCAGAGGCGATCCGGGCCTCGGTCGTACCGGCGGCATAGCCCCCGTTTTGCGGGAGGTGCGGCGTCATGCGCCGCTGATCGGGTGAAACAGCAGAACCTGGCGTGATCGCGGCCGTTGATCAAGGTGCTTACCACCCTGCACTTGTGCAACAGAAGGACCAATGATGATCAAGAAGATGATGGCCACCGCCGCCGCCACCGCCTCCATCCTCGGTGTGGGCGCCGCCGTCGCAGCCCCGGCCATGGCCATCGGCAACGACAACGGGATCAACACCGTCAACGGCAACGGTGCCCAGCAGATCTACGGCAACCAGAAGACCCACGGCGACCTGAGCCCGCAGCTCGGCGTGGTCCAGGGCACCCTGAACAAGCCCTGCATCGGCCTGCCCGCCAAGCTCAACGCGCAGTCGATCCTTGCCGCGGTCAACGTCGGTGTCCAGGACATCAACGTCCTGTCCAACCCGCAGAACCAGCAGTGCACCGAGAACTCCACCCAGGCCAAGGGTGACGAGCCGCTGTCGCACATCCTGGACAACATCCCGGTCCTCTCCGGCAACCTCTCGGCCGGCAGCTGACGCAGTCCCCTCCGCGAGCCGGGGCCTCGGTTGCCTGCGCGAGTGCCCACGGGGCCCCGGCTTCACCTTCACCCACGCACCGCAGGCGTGCGCAGGCCGTGAGGCCGTCGGGGTGGGTACCGCTTCACGTGCAAGACAGAGCCTCCGGGCCCGAGTGCCGGGCCGGAGGCTCTGTGGTGTGCGCGTGCGCGAGGACCGCCGCCTCACCCCGCCGGACGGGTGGCCAGGCGCTCGACGCGGGTCAGGAACTCGGTCGGGTGGAACGGCTTGGCGAGGCAGTCGTCGACCCCCGCCTCCAGCGCGCGCGCCGTGCACTCGGGGTCGGCGGGCGGCAGGGCGAGGATCGGCACGAGGCCGTGGTCGGGGTGGTGGCGGATCTCCTCGAACAGGGCGACCTCGTCCAGACCCGGCCCGGTGCGCTCGCAGACCACCAGGTCGACCGGGTCCTCGCTGCCCAGCAGGGCGACGGTGTCCACCCCGCTCCCGCCGTCGATCACGACGTGGCCCCGGGCCGTGAGCAGGCGCTCCAGCAGGCCGCGGAGGGTGCCCTCCCTCGCCACAAGGAGGATCCTGCTCAGGGAAGCGCCGCTCATCGTGTTCCTCTTCGTCTGCTGGTGGGGCTCCCGGAGAGGGTACGAGAGCGGGCGTGTGCCCGCCTGCCCCGGGGTGGATTGTCGGGTATTTTCGGGACATGACCCCTGAGCCGCAGAGCTTCGAGATCCTGCTGGTACCCGAGCACATCGAAAACCTGCGCGGTGGCTCCGCAGCGGACAGGGCCCTGCGGGTGGCCGTGGTCGAGGCGACCGGCGAGACCGGCGCCTCCGGCTACCCCCACTACAGCGGGCAGGGCGTGGAGGCCGACATCGACCCGCGCACGCGCGCGATCGAGGCACTGCTCGTCGACGGCGCGGAACTGGACCTCGGACTGACCGCCATGGTCGCCCCGGAACGCGGCAAGGGCTCCGGCCGGCCCCCCGGCCGCCGCTAGGGGTGTCCGGCGGATCAGGGTCGGATAGCCCGGGTCCCGTCTTACGCGTCGATCGGCGATGTGACGGCCGCTCAACTGGGCGACGCGGGGCTCGGCCTGCTGATGGCGGTGGTCGCCCTGGTGCTGGCACGCCCGTCGGCCGCCCGGTGGGTCCGTGGGGCGCGGTACTCGTCTCCCGGGCCGGGATCCTGATGGTCGGGGCCGGTCATCGGCTTCGGCGCGCGGGCGGCGGGCCTGGCCCCCGGCACGGGCGCCACTCCTCCCGCGATGGGAACCGCCCTTGCGGCACTCGCCGTCGGCGCACTGTGGGTGGCGGCCTGGACGGTGGCCGCGGTCGGAGCCGTGCGGACCGGGCCCGGCCGGACTCCGCCGCGTTCCGCCGGCCGGTCTCAGGGGGACGCGTCGTAGCGGGCGGCGGTCGCGGTGGCGCGGGCGCGGAGGGAGTCGCGCAGCCACCGGGGGGCCAGGGCTTCCGCGCTCGTGGCGAGCTGCCACAGGGCCCATTCGGCGTGCCGCGCGTCCTGGAAGGCCACCTCCAGCCGGAGCCGGCCGTCCGCGGTGGTTTCCTCGGTGTGCACGGCCAGCGCCGTTCCCACCAGTTCCTCCCGCCGCGCCGGGTCCATCCGTACCAGCACGGTGACGTGGTCGCCGCCGCTCCGGAACCGCGTGCTGCGTTCCTGCCAGGCCCGGTCCAGGTCGACCCGGTCCGGACGCTGCGCCGGTTCGGCGAGTTCCTCGGCGGCCAGGATGCGCGACAGCCGGTACGTGCGGTCCTCGCCGGACCGGGTGGCCAGCAGATAGCCCAGCTCGCGCACGGTGACCAGGCCGATCGGGTCCACCGTGCGCCAGTTCGGGGCCCGGTCCACGGCCGCGTAGCGGATGCGCAGCCTGCTCCCGGCCAGCACGGCGCGCCGGACCTCGGCGACGATGCCGTCGGGCACCTCCTCGGCGGCGGGCCGGCGTGCCAGGAGGTCGGTCTCCGGGTCGATGAGCAGCCGCTGGACCGAACCGGCCGCGGTGGCCCGCTGGCTCTCGGGCAGCGCGTCGACCACCTTGAGCATGGCCGAAGCGAGCGCCGAGCCGAGCCCGAACGACTGGGCACCGCGCCGTGATCCGGCGATCAGCAGGGCGAGCGCCTCGTCGTGGTTCAGCCCCGTGAGTTCCGTCCGGAAGCCGGGCAGCAACTCGAAGCCGCCGTGCCGGCCGCGCTCGGCGTAGACCGGGACCCCCGCCGCTGACAGGGCCTCGACGTCGCGCAGCACGGTGCGCGTGGACACCTCCAGCTCGCGGGCGAGCGCGGCCGCGGACAGCCGGCCGTGCTGCCGCAGCAGCAGTACCAGCGATACCAACCGGTCGGCGCGCATGCGAAAACCCTACGGGAATTCACGACAGAGGGTGTCGTGATTGGTTGCGAGGCTTGTGAGCGCACACGGACACAGGCTCCATCGCACGCGAAGGGTGATCCACATGGCACACGCCATCGTCAATCCGGACGGTCTGCACGACCCGGTCCCGTTCGGCTACAGCCACACCGCCACCGTCCCCGCCGGTTCGGAACTCGTACTCATCGCAGGGCAGTACGGGTCCGATCCGGACGGCAGGGTCGTCTCGGCCGACTTCTCCGAGCAGGTGGCGCAGACGTTCCGCAACGTCGCCGTCGCCCTCGCCGCCCACGGCCTCGGCCTCGGCCACGTCGTCCAGCTCAGGACGTACGTGGTCGACCACGACCTCGGCAAGCTCGGGCCGATCGCCGCTGCCGTGCAGGAGGTCTGGGGCAAGGAGCCGCCCACGCAGACCCTCATCGGGGTCGCGAGCCTGGCCGCGCCCGACGTGCTGTTCGAGGTCGAGGCCCTGGCCGTCCGGCCCTGACCCACGGCCGCAGACGTCCGGTCCTGAGCCAGGGCAGCAGACGTCCGGCCCGGCCCCCGCAGCAGGCGGGGACCGGGCCGGACTTCAGGTGGTCAGTTCCTCACGCGTCCCGGGGCATCAGCTCACCTGGACCGTGACGTCGTCCACGACGAAGGAGGTCTGCAGGGACTGGTCCTCCACGCCGCTGAACTTCAGGGTGACGGTCTGGCCCGCGAACTGCGCCAGGTTGTAGGTCTTCTGGACGTAGCCGGTCGTCGGGGTCAGGTTGGAGAAGGACTCCAGGGTCTGGCCGCCCACCGAGACGGTGAACTTGTCGTAGACCACGTTGTCCGTCTCGTCCGTGTCGATGTGCAGGAAGAACGAGAGCTGGTACGAGGAGCAGCCCGACGGGATGGCCAGCGACTGCGAGGCGCTGTCCGAGTGGCTGGAGCCGTACCCGTTCAGCCACGCGAAGTAGCTTCCGCCGTGGGAGACCTGGCCGGACTGGTTCGTGACGACACCCGAGGTCGCGGTCCACGGGGAGGAGCCGTTCTCGAACCCGCCGTTGGCCACGAGCTGGCGCGGCGTGCAGCCGCCGGTCCCGGTCACGGTCAGCGTGTAGGTCGTGCTGTGGCTGACGGTGCCCGAGCCGGTGATCGTCAGGGTGTAGGTGCCGGGCGCGGTGCTCGCGCCGACCTGGACGGACAGTGTCGAGGAGCTGCCCGACTGCACGGAGGTCGGGCTGAGCGCGGCGCTCACCCCGGCCGGCGCGCCGGAGACGGAGAGGGCGACGGTCTGGGCGGCGCCGCTCACGGTCGAGGTGTTCACCGTGGCGGAGGTGGAAGCGCCCTGGGCCGCGCTGCCCGCGGAGGGGCTGACGCCGATGGAGAAGTCCTGCGCGGGCGTCTCGCCGCCGACGGCGGTCTTCCACACGGCGTAGGCGACACCGTCGGCGCTGCGGTCCAGGACCGTGGCGCTGATGTTGTTCGTGGTGTCGCAGGCGCTGTGGTAGCAGGAGTCGTAGGCGGCGTTCGCGGTGCCGCCCCACTTGGCCGCCTGTGCGGAGGTCTTGCGGGCGCTGGCGCCGGCCGCGTAGCCGGAGGTGGGGATGCCGCCCTGCTGGAAGGAGTAGTCGTCGCTGCGGCCCTGGCCCTCGGTGTTCTCCTCGGGAGCGAGGTTCAGGGAGGTCCAGTACGCCTTGAGCGGCGCGGCGGTGGCGGAGTTGAGGTTGTTGATGAAGTAGCCGCCGTTGGGGGAGCCGACCATGTCGAAGTTGTAGTAGCCCTTGATGGCGGCCTTCTGGGTGCTGCTCAGCTGGCCCACGTAGTACTCGGAGCCGTTCAGGCCCTGCTCCTCGTCCGTCCACCAGGCGAAGCGCACGTGCTTGGTCATCGTCGGGTTCTTCTGGGCGAGTGCGAGCGCGTTCTCCAGCAGGGTCGCGGAGCCCGAGCCGTTGTCGTTGATGCCGGGGCCGGCCGAGACGCTGTCGAGGTGGGCGCCGAACATGACGACCTGGTCGGCGGGGCCGCCCGGCCAGTCGGCGATGAGGTTGTTCGACGGGTAGGTGCAGGAGGTGCAGTTCTGCTCGGTGACGGTGTAGCCGGCGGCCTGGAGCTTGCCCTTGATGTACGCCACCGACGCCGTGTAACCGGCGCTGCCCGCACGGCGGTTGCCGCCGTTCTGGGAGGCGATCGTGTTCAGCTGGGCCAGGTGCGCCTGCACGCTGGCCACGTCGATGTTCGGCGGGTCGTTCGGCGGCTGGGTGCCGCCGACGTTGAGCGCGAAGTCGACGGTGTGTGAGAGGGTGCTGCCCTGGCCCTTGACGACCACGGTGGCCGCGCCCGGCGTCGCGCTGGACGTGGCGCTCAGGGTCAGCGTCGAGGACTGGCCGGACTGCACGGTGGCGGGGCTGAAGGAGGCGCTCACCCCGGCCGGCAGGCCGGTGGCGGTCAGGGTCACCGACTGGGCGGTGCCGGTGGTGACGGTGGTGCCGACCGTGGTGGTGACCGTACCGCCCTGCTGGACGGTGCCCGACGAGGGGTTCAGCGACATCGAGAAGTCGTTGTTCTGGCCGCTCGGGGTGCACGTCGGATCGGCGGACTGGGCGGGCACGCTGATCGCGTCCCAGGCGGCCTTGGTCTTGTTGAAGAGGTCACAGGTGGTGTCGAGGGACTTGGCGGAACTGAGCGTCGCCGTACGGTACTTCTTGTACGACATGCTGCTCGTCTTGAGCAGCATCCCGCCGTAGAAGATCTTTCCGGCGTTCTGGACGCCCACGCCGGTCACGGTGGACGAGTTGCAGGTGGGGCTGTTCGGCTTGCCGCCACCCGGGCTGCTGCCCTCGGCGAGCAGGTAGAACCAGTGGTTCAGCGGGCCCGCCGCGGCGTGCACCTCGGTGCCGGGTATCGCCGAGCTGTAGCAGTTCGGGTCGTTGTCGATGGCCGACGGGTTGTACATGTTGCGGATCGGACCCTGGCCCTGGAGATTGATCATCTCGCCGACCGTGTAGTCCGGAGTGTCGTACGGCGAAGGCTCGTTGGCGAAGGCCTCGGTCAGCGCGCCGAAGATGTCACCGGTGCCCTCGCCGAGCCCTGCCTCCTGGCCGCTGGTGCCGCCGGGGGTGTTGGAGTCGATGGCGTGCCCGTACTCGTGGGCCACCACGTCCAGGCCGGAGATCCACTCGTTGGCGCTGTTGTGCCCGATGGTGACCGAACTGCCGTCCCAGTAGGCGTTCAGATCGCCCAGGCCGACCTTGCCGGGGAAGCTGCGGCCGTTCCCGCTGACGCCGTTGCGGCCCAGCCACTGGCTCAGCATGTCCCACTGCTTCTGCGCGGCGAACATCAGGTCGACGCAGCCGGTCTCCTTGCTCGTGGGGTTGCCGGTGCCCCAGGAGTCGGAGGACTTCGAGAAGACCGTGCCGCTGCTGTAGTCCGCGCAGCTCAGGCCGGTGCGGTTCGGGTCGCGCAGCGAGTACGTGCCGGACGAGTTGGTGGTGTCGATGGTGAGCGGGTTCGGGCCGTTCCACTTGCTGCTGCCGGTGCCCGCGACCACGTCGTCGTAGCTGTCGACGAAGGCGCCCGTGCGCGCGTCCACGAAGACGTGCAGCTTGCTGGGCGCCGTCTTGGACCGGCCGATCAGGACGGTCTCCCAGGCCAGCACCGGCTTGTCGTCCTTGAGCCGGACGACGAGCCGGCTGCTGTCGACCTTGTCGACCGAAGCCAGCTTCGAACGGGACGTGGACTCCGCATCCTTGGCGCTGACGGTCGCCCGGGTCGAGACGTCGATCCGTACGGAGGAGGCCGACTGGAGGGCGCGGACCTTGCCCGCGCCGTCGGCGAGCACCACCGCGTCGCCGCCGACCACGGGCAGGCCGCGGTAGCTGCGCTCGTACGCGACGGAGTACAGGTCCTTGACCCAGGGGGTGACCTGGCGGCGTTCGTACTGTTCCTGAGAGGAGTTGACCAGGGTGTCGAGACCGCTGCCGACGGCCTGGTCGGCGGCCGCGACCGCGCGCGCCGCGGGGGTGTCCTTCTGGGACGGGGCGGGCTGCGCTTGCTGGGCCGCCGACGCCGTCCCGGCGGCCAGGGTGCCGGCGAGGCCCGCGGTCAGCACCATCGCTGCCAGGGCCGCCGTCCATCTGGTGGGCTGCAACGTCCACTCCGATCGTGGGGGGTTGGGTGGGTGAGTGTTCGTTCGCGGCCGAGTATGAGCGTGTACATGACGGCTTTGGGTCATCTCGGCGGACATAAGGTCCGCGTTATGGTGTGGTGGCGGCGTGCTGCGTACGCTGCCCGGATGCAGCTGGAGTTGAGGCATCTGCAAGCCGTCTGCCGGATAGCGGAGGCGGGCAGCCTGGGGGGCGCGGCGCGGCGGCTGGGGGTGTCCCAGCCGGCGCTTTCGGCGCAACTGCGGCGGATCGAGCGGGTCACGGGCGGCGAGCTCTTCGTACGGGGCCGCAGCGGGGTGGAACCGACCGCGCTGGGTCACTTCGTACTGGCCAAGGCCCGACGGGTGTTGAACGAGATGGACGCACTGGGCGCGGAGGCGCGGGCGATCGGCACCGGAACCCCGCTGCGGCTCGGCTGCATCCTGCTGGTGCTGGTCGACGGACTCCTGGCCCAGACTGACCTGTTCATGTCAGGTCAGGAGATCACGGTCAACCTGGAGCACTCGGTGACCGCGCTGGCCCGGATGCTGGGCACCGGCCGGTACGACGCCATCGTCTACGGCGAGGTCAACGACCACGAGGTGCCGCTCCCCGCGGGCGTCCGAGCGCGGACGCTCGTCCCGAAGGAGCCGTTCTGCATCCGCCTTTCGGCGAAACACCCCCTGGCCGACCGGGAACGCATCGACCTCGCCGACCTCGCCGGGGAATCGTGGCTCACCCTGGTGGAGGAGGACGACGGCGGACCCGAGGCCCTCGTGGCCGCGTGCGCGAGCGTCGGCTTCACCCCGTCACTGCGCTACCGGATCACCGACCGCATGATGCAGTACGACCTGATCTCGGCGGGCCGCGCCATCTCGCTCAGCCAGCCCACGGCCCCCCGCGTGGCCGGTACGGTGATGCGCCCGCTCGTCGGCACCCCCATCACCGGGCGCATCCGCCTCGCGTGGAACCGCGCGGCGGTCTCGTCCGGCCAGGCGGAACTGCTCTACCGCGCGGCGGCCCGCGCCTATCTGGCGAACGTGGGCAACAACCGCTTCCACAAGGAGTGGTGGGACGCCCACCCGGAACTGCAGGTCAGCCTCGGCGGTGAGCCGTCAGCAGCAGGTACTCCCACTCCATGACCCCGTCCGCGGTGTGTTCGGCGGCGAGCGCGTCGAGGTCGCGGTCCAGGGAGGCGACCCGTTCGGGATCCTCGGCGATCGACCGGTAGACGGCGACGGTCGGCCCGTACAGGGCCTTGAAGAACTCCCGGAAGTCCGAGGGCTTCTTGAACCGGTCCACCCGGACCGTCTCGCGGCGGGCGACCAGATCGGTCACCCCGCTGCCCAGCAGCTCGTGGACGTGCTCCGGGTCGCCCCACAGCGGCGGCGGCTGCGCTCCGGGCGGGGGCGGGGGAGCGTAGGGCTTCATCGTGGCGAACATCCGGCCGATGAACCCCTCCGGGGTCCAGTTGAGCAGCCCGATGGTGCCTCCGGACCGGCAGACCCGCAGCAGTTCGTCCGCCGCGGTCTGGTGGTGCGGCGCGAACATCACGCCGAGGCAGGACATCACGGTGTCGAACTCGCCGTCGGCGAAGGGCAGCGCCTCGGCGTCCGCCTCCCGCCACTCCAGCTGGGCCCCCCGTACGGCGGCCAGGTGCCGCCCGACTTCCAGCAGGTCGGGGGTGAGGTCGGAGGCCACCACGTCGGCGCCGGCCAGTGCGGCCGGGATGGCCGCGTTGCCGGAGCCCGCGGCGACGTCGAGCACCCGGTCCCCGCGGCTCACCCCGCACTCCCGGACGAGCACGGCGCCCAGGTCGGGAATGAGGTGGGAGGCCACGGACGGATAGTCGCCCATGGCCCACATCGCCCGGTGCTTGGCTTTCAGCGCGCGGTCTGCCTGGGCCGCGTCGATCGACTCGGTCATCACAGCCGCCCTCCAGGAGTCGGGTCAGGGCTCTCTTTCCGAGCATAGGTACCTTCCGCCGGGGCGGCCCGTCGGCACCGCCGCAGCGAAATTGGAAATGAAAACGATTTCCGATAGCTTCCTTGTGCTCCGGTCCGAGAGCGTGAGGAGAAGTCCCGTGGGACATCTGCTGGTTGTCGAAAGCTGGGTGGGATCGATGAGCGGGCTCCTGCCCAAGGCGATCCGCAAAGGCGCACACGAGTTCACCTTCCTCACCAGAGCCCTGCACCACTACCTGCGGGCCGCCCCGCCCGGCGGCGGCCCGCACCCGCTGCTCACGGCGCGCAACGTCGTCACCGCCGAGACCAATGACACGGCCGCCCTGCTCCCGCACGCCGAACCGCTGCACGAGGAGCTCGGCTTCGCCGGGGTGGTCTCCTCCTGCGACGACGACCTGCCCGCCGCGGCCCGCCTCGCGGAGCGTCTCGGCCTGCCCGGCCCGGCCGCCGCAGCCGTCGAGAACGCCTGCCGCAAGGACCTGACCCGGCGGGTCCTGGCCGGTGCGGGGGTGCCCGGCCCCCGCTTCGCGCTCTGCGCGGACACCGGCCGGGCGCTGACGGCCGCCCGCGGGATCGGCTACCCGCTCGTGGTCAAGCCGGCCGATCTGTGCGCCGGGATGCTGGTGCGCCTGGTCCGGGACGAGTACGAGCTGGAGCGGGCCTGCCGCGACCTGGCCGCGTTCCCGGTCAACGCCGGGGGCCAGTACCGCCCCCGCGCTGGCCGCCACCCTTCGCGAACCCCGGGTGCACACCGTCGACGACCTCATCGAGCAGGTCCGGGCAGGCGCCTACGGGCCCGACCCCGCCGGGCAGCGCGTGGCCCTCGCCTTCACCACCGCCCAGGCCGTACGCCACGAAGGCCGCGCCCTCGGCCACCGCAACGAGGTGCTCAGCCTGCGCCACGGCGCCGCGGTCGGCTCCTGCGCCGTGGAACCCGGCGCCCTGCCCCCGGCCGCCCTCGACGACTGCGTCGGCGCGCCACCGTCGCCGACCTGCTCGAACACCCCCTGCCGCCCGTACGCATCGCCGCCCTCGACGCCCACCTCATCCACGCCCGCCCGCACACCCCCGAGCACGGCGCGCGGCCCTGCGCGATCCCGGCCGGCTCCACCCTGCACCGCTCCCGGGCCCGCGCCCGAGCCGTCGTCGGCCTCCTTCCCGAAGCCCCGGGGTGCCGGGTCCTCGTCGTCGGCGTCGTCAACTTCCTCCTGGAACGGCTGCGCGAGCGCGGGATCCCGTACACGCCCTGCGACCTCAAGGGAGGTACGACCGAATGGGGAGAGACCGTACGGACCGACGCGCTGGCGGAGCTGGGCCGCTGCGACGCTGTCCTCGCCTCCGGCATGACGTTGGGCAACCGGACCTTCCAGCCGCTGCTCGACCACGCCGCGGCCACCGGCAAGCCCCTCGTGATGTTCGCCCAGAACGGAAGCGCCGTGCTCCCGCGCTTCCTCGGCTCCGGAGTGCACGCCGTGTCCGCCGAGCCGTACCCCTTCTCCTGGCTCGACGGCGGCCCCGGGCCGCCGACCCCGGCCTGCTGCCGCTCCTCGGCCGTACCCCGCTCGCCCGGATCAGCGCCGACCGGCCGCACCGCCACCCCGGCTTCTGGGCGAAGCTGGAAGGCCTCGGCGCGGGCGGGATGAAGGCCCGCGCCGCCGTCTCCATGCTGACCGGTGCCCGCGCACGCGGCGAACTGCGCTCCGGAGCCACCGTCGTGGAGTCCACCTCCGGCACCCTGGGCATCGGCCTGGCCTTCGCCGGGCAGGCCCTCGGCCACCCCGTGGTGCTGGGCGGCGACACCGAACCCGAGCCGTCCATGCGGCGGTTGCTGCGCAGCCACGGGGCCCGCCTCGAACTCGTCGACCGTCCGGCGGCCGAAGGCGGCTGGCAGGCCGCCCGGATCGCCCGGCTGCACGAGGTGCTGGCCCGGATCCCGGACGCCTACTGGCCCGACTGATGCAGCCCGCGCTGCCGGAGCCGGCGTCCCCCTCGAACCCCCGGCCGGGGGCCCGTTCAGAGCGAGCACGCGTTGACGGCGTCGGTCCCCGGCGCGGGCCTCGGTACCGTACGGCTCGGCGGCGGGAGCGTGCCGCCCGGGCCCGTCCACGCGGTCATCGCGTCGAACGCCGTCCGCAGGCACGGCGACATCGGCCGCACGAGGTCCTTGAACGGCCCGGCGAGCCCGTCGGCGTGCGAACCGCCGGTGATCCGGTAGTAGCGGTGCAGACCGCCGCGCCCGGAGTCCTCGACCATCCTCGCGTAGACGTCACCGCTCCTGCTGATCGGCAGGAGGGCGTCGAGCGTGCCCTGGACGGTGATGAGCGGCCGGCCGATCCGCCCCGTCAGGGACAGCCGTTCGACCGTCCTGTGCACGCGCTGCGGCCGGTCGGCGTAGACGTAGTCGGTGTCGCAGCCCTTTTCCAGGCCCGGCTTGCAGAAAGGGACGCCGGCCTGCCGGTCGCCGTCGTACCCGGGGTCGATCTCCTCGCGCACGGTGCGCTGGAGGGAGTCCCACAGGTTGTCGTAGTGCCACTGCCACATCGGCCTGGACTCGGCCGGGTACCCGGCGGCGTACATCTCGTCGAGAGCGCCCGGCTCGCCGGCCACGACGCGCGGATAGGCGCGCAGCGCGGCGGGGGCGGTGTCCAGGATGTTGGGGCTGTCCGGGGTGAACAGCAGGCCGTGCAGTTCCACGCCGCCCGTGTAGAGCTCCGGCCGGTTCTCCAGCTGCCACCGCACCAGGTAGCCGCCGGCCGAGGCGCCCGCCATGTACGTGCTCACGGGCGCGCGGCCGTAGTGCTGCGCGGCCGTCCGCTTCGCGGCCACCGTCAACTCGGTGACGCGCTGGTGCCATTCGGCGACGGCGTCGCCCGGCCGTCTGCCGTCGGTGTAGATCTGCGGGCCCGTGTTCCCCTTGTCGGTCGCCGCGTAGGCGTACCCCTGCGCGAGCACGTGGTCGGAGATCAGGCGGTCGTTGGCGTACTGCTCGCGCACCCCCGGCGGGCCGGCGACGACCAGACCGCCGTTCCAGTGGTCGGGGAGCCGGATGACGAACTGGCTGTCGTGGTTCCAGCCGTGGGTGGTGTTGGTGGTCGAGGTGTCGGGGAAGTAGCCGTCCAGCTGCACCCCCTTGACCCCCGACGGGTTGACGGCGCCGGGCGCCTCCAGACCGGCCCAGTCCTTCGGGTCGGTGTGTCCACTGAGCGCGGTTCCGGCGGTGGTCAGGTCGGCCAGGCAGGCGCCGGTCACGTACGTGGCGCCGGGTACCCGCGCCGTGCACGCCGGCGGGGCGGCCGGCGTGGGCGCCGCGCTCGCACCGGCGGGGCCGATCAGCACGGCCAGCAGCGTCGCGGCGGTGGCGGCGACCGGTCGGGCGATTCTCATCAGAGGCATCCCTGTGTTCTCGTCTCGGAGGGCGCCGGAGACCCGCTGTCGTCCGGCCCTCCGAGGCTATGAACACCCGGTCGTCGGGCCCCAGATGCCGAGCGGCCACACCGGGCGGCAGGCGCCCGGCCGAACGGCACATGACCTCCGGCCAAGGTTCGTCACGTCCCGTCGCACCGCGATCCGGCCACCCGTGGGCGCACGTATCGTTCGGGGCAGCCGAACCCACGGGAGGGACCCCATGACCGCGCCGCCGCACCCGCCTCCAGGGCCCGCCCGCCCCCTTCCGTGGCTGCCGCCCCTCGTCCACGCGGTCGTCCTCGCCGGGGGCCTCTACGCGGGCATCGTCGGGGCCGGACCGGCGGACCCGCTCGTGCTCGGCGGATTCACCGGCTGCCTGCTGCTCCTGGCGGCCCTCGACCGCGCGGAGCACCGGCGCTACCCGCACCGCACACCGCTGCGTCCGGCCCTCGCCCTGCTCGCCCTGCGCCTCGCGCTGTTCGCCGCCGCGAGCGGCCTGGACCGTTCCGGGGTGTCGCGGGCCCTGTTCGTCCTGCTGCCGCTGACCGCCTACTTCGCCCTCGGCCGCCGGGTGGGGGTCGCGCTGGCGGTGGCCTGCGCCGCGGTGATCCTCACGGCCAACACCCTTTGGGCGCCCGGGTGGTACGCCCGGCCGGCCGAGGTCACCGACGTGCTGATGTCCGGCCTCGCCCTCCTCCTCGCCGTCTCGATGGCCGGCGTCGCCGTGGGCGAACAGGAGGCCCGCCACCGGCTCACGCACACCCTGGACGAACTGCGCGACGCGCACGAGCGGCTGACCGGCTACGCGGCCCGGGTCGCGCGGCTGTCGACCGTACGTGAACGCAACCGGCTCGCCCGGGAGTTCCACGACGGCCGGGGCCACCACCTCACCGCCATCGCCATCCAGCTGGAAAAGGCGGAGGCCTTCCACGAGCGCGACCCCGGCACCGCGCGGCAGGCCCTCGCCTACGCCCGCCGGTCCGCGGACCGTGCACTCGACGACGTCCGCCAGTCGGTCCGCGCCATGCGCGACGAGGACGGGCCCGAACCCTTCTCGCTCTCCGCGGCCCTCGCCGACCTGGTGCGCCACGCCGACGCAGGACCGCCGGCGGTCACGCTCGAACTCTCCGGAGACGAGCAGGGCCACCGCACCGAAGCGCTCACCGCCCTGTACCGCGCGGCGCAGGAGGGGCTCACCAACGTACGCCGCCATGCGGGCGCGACGCAGGTCAGGCTCTCGGCGGAGTACGGGGAGCACGAAGCCCGGCTGGTCGTCGCCGACGACGGCAGAGGCTTCCGCCCGGACGCCCGCCCGGACGCCCGCCCGGACGCCCGCCCGGGCGAAGCGGCCGGTGCGGGCGGATTCGGCCTGCGTGCGATGAGCGAACGCCTGGCCCTGCTGGGCGGCAGGGTCGAAGTCGCCACCGGACCCGGCCGCGGCACCGTCGTCACCGCGTGCGTGCCCCGCGTTCCGGCTCCGGCGGCGGGGGAGGCAGGCCGATGACCGCACCCGCGCGTCCCGACGTACGGGTGCTGGTCGCGGACGACCAGCAGCTCGTCCGCGAGGGGATCGCCTCGCTGCTCGGCATCCAGCCCGGCATCACCGTGACCGGCGCGGTCCCGGACGGACGTCAGGCCGTCGAGGCGGCGCTCGCCGACCGCCCCGACGTGATCCTCATGGACGTGCGGATGCCGGTCATGGACGGCGTCACCGCGGTCGGAGAGATCGGCCGCCGCGCCCCCGACTGCCGGGTGATCATGCTGACGACCTTCGACGACGACGAGTACGTGGTCCAGGCCCTCGCCGCGGGAGCCGTCGGCTACCTCCTCAAGAACCTGCCCTCGGCCGAACTGGCCGCCGCCGTACGGCTGGCACACGCCGGAGTCGCCCAGCTCGACGCGTCGGTGGCCCGCCGCCTGGCCGCCAACTCCGGCCGGCCGGCGCCCGTGGAGCCGCCGGAGCCGGGAGCCGCCCCGGCGGGCCCGCCGGCCCTGACCGAGCGCGAGACGGACGTACTGCGCCTGGTCGCGACGGGTTCCACCAACCGGGAGATCGCGGCCCGGCTCTTCCTCAGCGAGGGCACGGTCAAGAACCACATCTCCCGCGTCCTGTCCCGCCTCGGCCTGCGCGACCGCACGCAGGCCGCCCTCTACGCCCGGGACCACGGCCTCCTCCCGCCGTCGCCCTCCCGGCTCAGCCCGCCCAGCGCCCCGTCAGGAAGGTGACGGCCACCAGCGTGGACAACGGGCCCGCGATGCACACGTACGCGGTCCGCAGGCCCGGACGGCGCAGGCTCCAGCCCGCCAGGGCGATCCACAGCGGCCACCACAGCAGCGTGGAACGGGGGATGGAGGTGTACCAGTACGAGGTCCCCAGGGCCCACAGGGTCAGGGCGACGTAGAGGGCCTCGGGCCACTGGCGGCGCCGCACGAGCGGGACCACGAGCGCGATGCCGACCAGCATCGCCACCAGCTCGGCCTGCCACATCAGCGCGTACCCGGTGGGCTGGACGTGGTGGAACGCGGCGTTCCAGGTGTTGGTCCAGGCCTCCCACGGCGTGTGGAAGTCCCGGTACCAGCCGCGTTCCTGGGCGTGCTTCCAGGCGCTCCAGTCCCCGGTCCGCGCATGCAGGAACCAGCTGTACGCGGCCGGCGCGAGCGCGGGAAGCAGCAGCCAGGGGGCCGACCGCCACTCGCGCCGGCTCCGTGCCGTGGTGGCGAAGAGGAGCACCAGCGCCGCCAGCAGGAACAGCCCCGTGGCGCGCACCGACGACGCCAGGCACGCCAGCGCCGCCGCCGCGGGCCAGTTGCGGCGCTGCGCCGCCAGCCAGGCGGGCAGGGCCAGCGCGAGGAACAGCGCCTCGGTGTATCCGGCGGCGAGGAACACGGCGCAGGGCGAGAGCAGGAGGAACAGGACCGTACGCCGCCCCGCCTCCGCGTCCCGCAGGTGGTGGCGGGCGATGCGCGCCAGCGCCAGGACGGCCACACCGCCCGCGAGGAAGGAGATCAGCGCTCCCGCCGCGGCCCAGTGCGGCACGACGGCGTGGACGGCGCGCAGGGCGAGCGGGAAGCCGGGCAGGAAGGCCTCCCGGTTGTCCCAGCCGGCCGTCCACGGGCCCGCTCCGCCCGGGAAGTAGCCGTCCTGGGCTATGCGGAGGTAGTGCGACCAGTCCCAGCGCTCCCAGGGGGAGAACAGGGAGCCGGGCCGCACCGCCCGGTCCCCGTCGGCGGGGAAGAGCCAGCGGACGGCACCCGCGGTGGTCCAGATCCCCACGCGCGTGAGCACGTACAGCCAGAGCACCTCGCGGTCGTCCGGCCCGGGCCGCCACCTCCGGTACGGGGCTGCCGGCGCGCACGGCGCGGAGGCGGGCGGGCCGGGTGCGACCGCCGGCCGGGGCGGGGCGGAAACGGGCATACGGGATCTCCTGATCGGCTGTGGGGTGTGCGGAACCGCCGGCCGGGGTCGGGGTGCCGAGGTCCGGGCCGGTGGCGGTGCGGTCGCTGCCGCAGGGTTACGGGGGGAAGGGCGTCGAGGTGGCCGTCGACGTGGGCGTCGAGCTGACCGTCGAGGTGGGCGGCGGGGAGGCCGGCGAGGTGTTGGACGCGGGCGGGTACGCCGTCCGGGTGGGCGCGGTGGTCGTCCCCGTCGTGGGCGGAGGGGACTGGTTCGGTGCGGGGGACGGTGCCAGCGGAGGGGGAGTGGTCGCCGGGAGGCCCGGCCCCGCGTCGCGCGGCAGGAACGCGGCGACGGCCGCGCCGGAAGCGCCGAGGACGAGGCAGCAGGCGAGCGCGAAGCCGGCGATCCGGCGCCGCCGGGCCTTCTCCCCGCGCACGGCGATGGCGGACACAGGAGGGAGGGAGGCGCGGGAGCGCCCGGCGGCGGCCGCTTCCCGGAACAGGGAGCGCAGCGGGTCGTGGTCGTACGGGTCAGGCATCGGGAGCCTCCTCCGGGCGCGGGTCCTGGAGCTCGCGGGCTAGGGCGGCCCGGCCCCGGGACAGGTGGGTCTTGACCGTGCTCGCGGACAGCGAGGTCTCGGCGGCGATCTGTTCGACGGTCAGATCGCACAGGTAGTGCAGCGCCATGGTCCGGCGCTGTTTCGGCGGCAACTGCCGCAGTGCCTGCACGAGGGCCACCTCCTCGGGCCCCGGCCCCTCCACGTGGCCCGCGGGCTCGGTGCGCCGCCAGGCGTCGGCGCTGCGGCGCCGCACCCGCCAGCGGCTCACGGCGAGCCGCCACGCGACGGTGCGGATCCATGCCTCGGGCCGGCCGTCGCGCTCCAGCTGGCGCCGTCGGCCCCAGCCCTTGACGAAGGCCTCCTGCACCACGTCCTGCGCCTCGTGGTGATCGCCGAGCATCACGTACAACTGCCCTGTGAGCCGTCCCGCCGCCTGCGCGTAGAACTCCTCGAACTCCTCGACGGTCAAGAAATCGCTCCCGAATCCATGTGTCCCTCTCAACAGGCATACGCCCGGCGCCGGGGATCCGGTCGACACGGTATGCCGGGAAGTTCGTGTGAGTGCGGTCACACGGCGGACGGCCGCTCCGGGAGGGCGCGGAGGAGCCGGATCCGGCCGGATCCGCAACCCGCCGTCAAGGAGCGATCAAACCCCCTGGTGACGGTGCGTGCAGACGTGTACCTTCACGGGTAGCTGTCGTGGTTCCAAGTGCCTTGCCCGCGCCATTCGGTGTGGGCAGTTTTGCTGTGTTGTGCCGTAGGACCAGGGCGATCACCTCCGTTTCCCACGCGGTGTGGGAGACGTACGTCAAATGGAAGGCATGAACATGGCTACGGGAACCGTGAAGTGGTTCAACTCCGAAAAGGGCTTCGGCTTCATCGCTCAGGACGGCGGCGGTCCGGACGTCTTCGCGCACTACTCCGCGATCAACGCCACCGGCTACCGTGAGCTCCAGGAGGGCCAGGCCGTGACGTTCGACATCACGCAGGGCCAGAAGGGCCCGCAGGCGGAGAACATCACCCCCGCCTGAGCATGACGCCCGATCTCCGCCGCCCACCCCGCGTGGGCGAGGAACCGTTTCACCACTGACGTGCCGAAACGGCTGAAGTGCGACACCAGGGCCGTGCGGCGACCGCCGCACGGCCCTGGTGGCATGATGCCCCTGTGAATCGCAGGGCGAATGCGGACGTACAGGGGCGAATCGAGAACATCCTCGCCGACCTGGTGGAGTCGGGGGCGGAAAGCGGCCTCCAGGTCGCGGCCTACCTGGACGGCGAACCGATCGTCGACGCGTACGCCGGCTGGGCCGATCGGGGCGCCGGGCGCCTCCTCGGCCCCGACACGCCGATCCACAGCTTCTCGACCGGCAAGGGCTTCACCGCGACCGTCGTCCACGTCCTCGCCGATCGCGGACTCGTCGACTACGACACCCCGATCGCCCACTACTGGCCGGAATTCGCGGCGCAGGGCAAGGAACGGGCCACCGTACGGCACGCACTGACCCACACCCTCGGCATCCCGCAGCTGCCCCCCGACGTCACCCCGGCCGAGCTGTGCGACTGGGACACCATGTGCGCCCACGTCGCCGGGGCGCGGCCGCTGTGGGAGCCGGGCTCCGCGAGCGGCTACCACGGCTGGACCTTCGGCTGGATCCTCGGCGAGACCGTCCGCCGGATCACCGGACTGACCCCGGCCGAGGCGCTGCGCACGTACGTGAGCGAACCTCTCGGAGTGGGCGACGAGCTCTACTTCGGCCTGCCCGCGAGCGAACTCGCACGTGCCGCAACCCTCGTGGAGGGGAACTGGGCCGCCTGGCTGGCCACCCTCCCGCCCGACGCCCCCTTCCGCCGCCTCGTCGTACCGAACCGCGAGGTGTGGACCACGGCCGAACTCGCCAACCGCCGCACCTACCTCCTCTCCGACCTGCCCGCCTGCGGCACCACCACCGCGCGCGCCGCGGCCCGGATGTACGCGGCGCTGCTCGGCGAGGTGGACGGGGTACGGCTGCTGTCCCCGGAGCGCGTCACCCTCGCCGCGGGGGTCGCCGTCGAAGGGAAGGACCGGATGCTGCTCGGCCGGTACACGAAGGGGCTGGGCTATTTCCTCGGCCTGCCCGAGACGGCCGGGGGAACCGCTGCCTTCGGCCACCACGGCAGCGGCGGCAGCATCGCCTTCGCCGACCGCGAGCGCGGGCTGTCCTTCGGCCTCACCCGCACCCGCCTGGTCGCGGGACCGGCGGCCGGCGCGGCGCGGGTCCTGGCGGACGAGATCCGCTCCGCCGTCTCCTGAAGCCGTTACGGGGTTGTCGTGCGCCCACGTCAACGGGAGTGCCCGGTCTGCCCGGTCTGCCCGGTGGGCTGGGTCGGACCGACTTCGAGATGACCGGCACGAGGACCGGGTCACTCCTGGAGCCTGCGCCGGTCCATGCCCACCCATCCGGTGGCGAAGGTCCGCCGCCGGGGTTTCGGCATGTGGGACCAGCTGCCCGCGGCCCCCACACCGCGCCGGCGGCCGTCGCACGCCTCGCCCGGGACCCGGACCCTTCCGTACGAGCAGCGCTGACCCGCCACCCGAACCTTCCGCAGCAACGGCTGGCCGAACTGCTCGACGAGGGGGAACCGGCCCGCGTGGCCGCGGCGAACCCGGCACTGGATCCCGAACCGATGCACCGGCTGGTGACGATGCGGGGACAGCGGGAGTGAGCGCGGGAGCTGCCGGCCGGTCGGCACGACTCCGGTTCCACGGCAGCGGGCCCCACCGGCAGTTGACCCTCACCCGGCGTCAGGGTTGAAGCTGTCGACGAACGAAAGGCCGCTCCATGGGATATACGGTCGGTCAGGTCTCGGCCTTCGCCGGGGTGACCGTGCGCACGCTGCACCACTACGACAAGGCCGGGCTGCTGTCACCCGGTGACCGCAGCCCGGCCGGGTACCGCCGTTACGACGACGCCGACCTCGCCCGGCTCCAGCAGATCCTCTTCTACCGCGAGCTGGGCTTCCCCCTGGAGGAGATCGCCGAGATCCTCCGGGACCCCCAGGCCAATGCCCTGGCACACCTGAGGGCACGGCAGGGCCAACTCGTCAGGGAGATCGCCCGGCTGCAGCAGCTGACCGAGGTGGCCGAGCGGGCGATCGAGGTCCAGCAGACCGGGGTGTCCCTGACGCCCGGGGAACGCTTCGAGGTCTTCGGTGAGATCGCCTTCGACCTCAGCTACGCCACCGAAGCACAGATGAAATGGCACGACTCGGAAGGCCACCGGGAAGCGATGGCACGGGCCGGTGCCCACAGCAAGGAGGACTGGCGCCGGCTCATGGGCGAAGCCGCCGCCTGGCGCGAAGAGTTCCTCGCCGTCCACGACGACGGCGAACCGGCGGACGGCGAGCGGGCCATGGACGTCGCCGAAGGACACCGGCTGCACATCACCCGCTGGTTCACGCCCTGCCCTGCGCAGATGCACCGGCGGATCGCCGACGACTTCGCCGCCGACCCGCGGGCCTTCGCCCTCGTCGTCCCGCCGTCGCAGTCGCGGCAGCGCCCGGGCCTGGCCGCATACCTGGCCGAGGCGGTGCACGCCAACGCGTCCCGCCGCGTCCACACCGAACAACAGCCACGAACGGGAACCACCGATGAAGATCCTGATCGCCACCGCCGGCTCGCGCGGTGATGTCGCGCCCTACACCGGACTGGGCGCCGCCCTGCGCGCCGCCGGGCACGAGGTCGCACTCGCCGCCACGGAGTCGTTCGCACCCCTGGCCGAGGAGGCCGGTCTGGCCTTCCGGCCGCTGCCGGCGGACCCCCGGGCCCATGGCGACGTACGCGGGCAGCGCGCACTGGTGCGGGCCGCCGCCGCGTTCCTCAGCGACCTGGGCGAGGGCTTCGCCGCCGCCGTGGATCCGGGCACGGACCTGCTCCTGCTGTCCACGACCACCGCCCCGCTGGGCTGGCACGTCACCGAGGCCACCGGGATACCGGGGCTGGGCGTGTACCTGCAGCCCACCGCCCCGACCGGGGACTTCGCCCCGCCCGTCGCCGGCACCCGCTCGCTGGGCCGGACCGGCAACCGCGCCGCCGGGCGGTTCGCCCTGCGCATGACCGACCGCATCTACGCTCCGGCCGTGGCACGGCTGCGCGCACACCTGGACCTGCCGCCGCTCACCCCCGCGCACGCGCGCCGTCGGCAGGAGAAGGCCCGCCGGCCCGTCCTGCACGGCTTCAGCACGGCGCTGCTGCCGCGCCCCTCGGACTGGGCGGACCACCTGTCGGTGGCCGGATCCTGGTGGCCGTACGTCGATCCGGGAAGCCGGCTGCCCGCGGACCTGGAGGCCTTCCTGACGGCCGGTCCGCCGCCCGTCCTCATCGGCTTCGGCAGCATGGCCTCCGGCCACGGGGAACGCCTCGGCGGCATCGCGGTACGGGCCCTGAGGCGGGCCGGTCTGCGCGGCGTCCTCCAGTCCGGCAGCGCCGGACTCGCCGCCGGCGGGGGCGGGGACGACGTACTGACCATCGGCGACGTACCGCACGCCCTGCTGTTCCCGCGGCTCGCCGCCGTCGTCCACCACGCCGGGGCCGGGACCTCCGCGGCGGCACTGCGCGCCGGGGTCCCGTCCGTCACCGTGCCGGTCGCCGCGGACCAGCCGTTCTGGGCCGCACGGCTCACCACGATCGGCGCCGCCCCGGCCGCCCTCCCCTTCGACTCCCTGACCCCCGAGAACCTCGC
Source organism: Streptomyces sp. NPDC085524 (assembly GCF_044541755.1). NCBI lineage: Bacteria > Bacillati > Actinomycetota > Actinomycetes > Kitasatosporales > Streptomycetaceae > Streptomyces > Streptomyces sp. NPDC085524. Next base: position 44,924 of record NZ_JBITTH010000010.1, on the reverse strand, counting down.
CGCGGCACTCACCGCCGCCGTGCACGACCGGGCGTACACGACCGCCGCCGCGGCCGCCTCACGGCACATGGCGACGGAGGACGCCGCGAACAGCGTCCTGACGGCGGTACGACGCCTTTGACACCGCTCGCGCCGATCGCACGGGGCACGGCCGGATCCACCCGGCACCGACCGGTCGTGATGTGGCACACGGGCCTGCGGCCTGATGGAGCCGGCCCCCGGTTCAGTGCGGTGGCGGCAGCGGGTCCAGTGCGTTGGCGACGGTGCAGCCGCCTTCTCCGGGCATCCGCTGGATCCGGGACGGCACCCACACCTCGGTGGCTCCGGGGGCCACGCGGGCGAGAAGGCAGTCCTGCGCGTCGAAGTTGTTGCCCTTCACCGACAGGAGAACGCCGACCCGGCCGCCGTCCGCCTTCACTTCGGTGCGGATCGCCGGATCCATGTCCAGGGCGGCGACCGTGCGGCGAACCTCGGCCTCGTCCACCCCACCGCCCGCCGGCACACGGGGGAGATTCGAGCGGAGCTCCTCATACGGGAGCCTGGGCGGTTCGGGAGGCGGGGCGAAGGTGAGAGGAGGACCGTCCGGGCAGTCCACGTCACGGGGATCCTCACGCCACTGCGACTTGGGCGACACGCGGACCACGAAGCAGCGCCGCACGGCGAGTTCCTCGGCGTCGATCCATCCGCTGTACGCCGACCCGGACGTGCGGACGACCACGTGCACACCGTCCCCGTCGCGTGTCGAGGTACCGGTCACTCGCAGCACTTCGACCCCGTCGATACCCGACGCGGACCGCCCGACCTCCTCCGCCGTGCGCGGACGCTGGCTGTAGAGCCGCTCGCCCGCGGTGCGTGCCACCTCCCGTGCGGCGTCCGTCGCCTCGTCATCGGAGGACTGCACCACCCCGCAGGCGGCGGTGAACAGCAACAGCGGGGCGAGCAGGAGCAGTCGGCGCATCCGCCCACCCTTCCGGCGCCGGGCGCGGCCGGCATCCGCTCGCGTACTCGGAGAATGGTGTGATCGTACTCAACGGGTCGCGGCGAGCCTGCGGGAGCGCCTACGCGAGGCCGTGCGCGCCGTCATGGCAACCAGTGCGGCCGCGGCCATGGCGGTGCCCAAGTCCTGCCGGAGCCCGACGCGACGTGGGCGGTCAGGGGCACTCTGACCGTGGTCACCGCCGCCAGGCCGATGCCGCGGCCGTACACGGTGACGACCGTGGGGCTGATCCTGGTGACGTCCGGGAGGCGGGGGCAGTGCGTTGCAGACCTCGTCCTGCGCCGACGTGCCGAGCGTCAGCCGACACACCTCTCGACATGGTTCACGGTTCTGCGCCAGTACGCGCGCAATGTGCCGTCCTGGGCGAACACGGTGCGTAATCCTGATGGCGAGCGATACAGGGGCAAGGCGGCGCGAGTGCCGATCAGCTTCAGAAGTCCAGAGGCTTTCGCCCGCACCGTGGGCTTCGGCCACGGCACACCCGAGGCGAACCACCTCCCGTTCCACCCCGACACCTGCACCATGCTGTCGCAGAGCCCCACTCCGTAGCTGGATGGCGGGCGGCGACCAGGTCTACTGCACCCCGTGGTTGGCGGGCCAGCCGGAAAGCGTGTTCGCGAGCGCGCTTCCGCTCTCGGAGTCGTCCCTACCCGCGTTCGACGAGCCGGTCGCCATCTGGCCCTGCCAGGTCCTGCGCCCGGTGTCCGCGACCCGACTGGCAGACGCCGGACGGCCTCGGTGTCAAGAAGCTGCGGTGGGACGGCCGATTCCACGCTCCACCGGGCGGCCACGCAAAGGGCCTGCGGGCCAGGACCAGATCGGCGCATTCAGCGCTCCATCCCGTGCCGGACCGTGGCGCCGAATGGCCGCCCCGTGGGGTCCTCTGGCTCGAACTGACCAGCGAGAACGCCGCCAACCCGTCATTCGGCGTGTCGTTCGTCGTGACCGAAACCGCCAGGGTCGCCAGGGACGGGGCACCCGGCGACGACGATGAGCTCGTGACCTACACGGCGCAGGGATGTGCATCCGTGGATGCTCAGGTCGCCGTATTCGCTCCGGAATACTTCAAGCAGTACGACGAGGAGCGGGAGGCCTTCTGCGACCGCCTGTCGGGTGTCACTCGGCTCCTCGACGATCCTGTCTCGCCCCGAGCCGTCGTCGACGACATTCGGAGAGCGAGCCGAGACGGCGTTCAGGTCGACGCGACGGCGATCCGCCACGGTATCGCCAAGCTCAACGGCAGCCGGACGAAGAACCTACCGGAATCGCCGCAGATCGGGCAGTGGGCGGTCGGACCGGGTTGAGCCGACCACCGCGGCCTTCTCCCTCTTCCGGGTCGGGTGAGCTCCCTGCGCCCTACGGCTGCGGCATCGGGGAGGCGGAGCGAGCCGCGGACAGCCCTGCTGCGCCTCCGTACGGCCCTGGAGCGGTACGGAGGCGTGGCATCGATCACCGGCAACCCGGTCACCGCGGACACTCGGGGGGAAGACGCGCCCGCCTACGTCCGCGGCAGGTCACAGACGAGGCGCGTGAGCAGGGGCGAAGGGGCAACCTTCAACTCCACTTGCAGCAACCGCCGGTACTCCTGGTACCTCTTGACCGCGCAGGCCACGTTGCCCTCCGCCAGGTGCACCTCGACGGCGATCCGGTGCGGAGTCTCGCGCAGCGGGTCGATGCAGATGGCAGCAAGCGACGTCTGCAGCGCGGACAGGTGACGGCCCTCGCTCTGGAAGCGCTGAGCCAGTGCTTCCAGGGCATACAGCCGTAGCTGGTCCCAGCGCTCGCGCTCGAGGATCAGCCACTCGTCGTCCCAGCCGGGGAGCAGGGCCTGGCTGAGGTCTGCCACCAGCCGGTCCCCGTCCCGGGCGGCGACGTCGCCGGCCACGATGCGGCGGGCCGAGTCGCACCCGTCGTGGAAGTCGACCGAGAGGGAAGGGGCGAGCGCGAGGCTGTGATCGGCGATGTCGATGACAGGAGCCGACCCGATCCTCCTGGCCCGGCAGAGCGCGGAGCGCAGATTGGCGGCTGCCCGGCAGCACGTGCAGTCCGGCCACAACTGCTCAGCGGCTGAGCGTCGGTGCGTGCCCTTGCGGTGCAGAGCCAGAAGGGCCAGCAGCCGCTGAGCCCCAGTGGATATGGCGATGCGCCGCCCTCCGCAGGTGACTTGGAAGGAACCGAGGATTTCGAGACGTGGTCCTTGCGACACGCCTCTCACTGTCGGCGACGCCATATGTGCCTGCAACCGGGGCGACGTCCCGGCACCTTACCGGTGATGCCTCCGCTCAGCACACGCACGTGCCGGATCCATAAGGCAGGAACGTTTCTGCAACGCCTGGCGACGGGTCCCCGAACGTCTCCTTGACGACTGCCGCACACCCTCCGCCACATGGCGGCACAACCCCGGAACGCGCCGGTGGGACACCTCTGGGTGGGCACGTCGTCCGCGGCGTCGACCCGCATCGGAGTACATCGCGATACGTCGCCACACGGAGGTTCCACATGGACATCCGGTCGGTTGTGCGAGGAATGGCCGGGGAACGAGAGCTCCTCGGCAGCCCCGAGGTTCGGGTGGCCGTCCTCGACGGCCCGGTGGACCTGGCACACCCCTGTTTCGCGGGATCGGCCCTCACCCGACTGCCCACTCTGGTGTCGGATCCGGCCGGTCCGGGCCTGATGTCTCTGCACGGCACTCACGTAACGAGCCTGCTCTTCGGGCAGGTCGGGACACCGGCGCCCGGTCTGGTGCCGCACTGCACCGGCCTGCTGCTGCCGGTGTTCCGGGATTCCCCGGACGGCCGAGCGACACGCGTGCCCCAGCTGGACCTGGCGCGGGCCTTGGAGCAGGCCGTGGAGGCGGGGGCCCACGTCATCAACATCAGCGGCGGAGAGCGCACCCCCGATGGCGCGCCGGACAGCATGCTGGCGCGGGCGCTCCGGCTGTGCGAGGAGAACGGGGTGCTGGTGGTCGCGGCCGTCGGGAACGACGGGTGCGACTGCCTGCAAGCCCCCGCCGCCACGCCGTCCGTGCTCGCCGTGGGAGCGGCCGACGCCACCGGCGCGCCGCTGGACATCAACAACTGGGGCGCCGCGCACCGGCTGAACGGAGTACTGGCGCCCGGAGAGAACATCCAGGGCGCCGCCCCCGGCGGCTCACTCGCCTCGCTGACGGGCAGCAGCTTCGCCGCCCCTGCAGTCACCGGGGTCGTGGCGCTGCTGGTGGCACGGCAGTTGGCCGAGGGCCGCAAGGCCGACCCGCTTGCCGCGGGTCGTGCCGTACTCGAGTCCGCGGTCCGTCCGCCCTGTGCCCCGGACGACGCGCCCCAGTGCCGCAGGCTGCTCGGCGGCCGACTGAACGCGGCCGGAGCCTTCGCATTGGTCGGCGGGACGGGAAGGCCGGTATCCGGCGCTCACGGTCCGACGCACACCGAAGAGAAAGAGAGAGCCATCGTCATGGACACGCACGCCGTAAACGCACAGGCCGCGGAACCGTCCGAGGCCGTGCCCGCAGCCACGTCCCAGGCACCCGCGGGCGCCGGAACGCCGGTTCCCGCCGTGCAGACCGCGCCCTCACAGGTCGCGCCCGCGCAGGTCCCCGTTCCCGGTGAGGCGCCGATTCCCGTGCCTCCTACCTCGGACTCGTGGCCCGCGCCGCCTCCCATGCCGCCCGCACCTCCGGCGATGCAGCCTGCAGTGCAGGCAGGAGTGCAACCGGCAGGACCTCCCCCTGACGCGGCATCTCCCGCCCCTCCTGCACCTTCTGCAACTTTCACACCTTCCGCACCTCCTGCACCTCCTGCACCTCCCGCCTACGCCACACCGCCCGTCTACACGGCACCCGTGGCTTATACGTCGCCAGCGGTCTATCCGACGCCCGTGGCCTATACGGCACCTGCCGCCTACCCGGCGAACACCGGCGTCTGCCCGTCCTGCGCCGGATGCGGCGGTACCTGCGGGCATCCGGGCGGGCAGCCCAGCGGGGGCGGTGCCACCCCGTCCGCCCCGGCACCGACCCCCGGGAAGCAGTTGATCTACGCGATCGGCACCATCGGCTTCGACTTCCAGACCGAAGCCCGCAGGGACAGCTTCCGTCAGCAGATGCAGAACATCGTCATTCCCGCGACGGAGGGACATGCCGAAGAGGAGCACCAGGCGAACATCTACGACCCCAAACAACTCCACGCCTACCTGGCCAAGAACCCGTGGGCCTCGGACAAGCTGACCTGGACGCTCAACGCGGACGCGACCCCGCTCTACGCCCTCGAGGCGGAGATGCCGGTGGGCATGGACTGGACCCGGCCGATCATCACGGACCCCAAGGCCTCGGAGGACAAGGTGCAGGAGTTCGCGGCCGAAGCCGCCGGCGATCCCACCCACGAGAAGCTCACCGAACTCCTCACCACGCTCTCGTACCCGCCGGTCTCCGTCATCTACCGGACCTTCCGGGACGCACTCCTCGGACAGGCCAAGGACAGTAAGGACATCGGCTTCATCTCCCGGGTCTCGATCCCCGGAGTCCTCACGGACCGTACTGTCCGGCTGTTCTCCGGCCAGGTCGTCCCCGTGGTCGAGGTCAAGAGCCGCGGCCTGTTCACCTGGAACGAGACAGTGCTGGTCAACGCCGTCTTCGACGCAGTGGTCACCATGAAGGTGGCGGAGGCGCGCAAGAAGGTGGCCGACAAAGGCCAAGCGGCACAGGACGCCGCCGAGAAGAAGGTCCGTGATGAGTTCAAAGGTCCGAAGGGGACGTTCCTCAAGGACACGGTGCGCGCCCTGCTGGACAAGATCTACTGGAAGTTCCGCAATCTCGGCCAGAGTTCCGGCGACCGAGCGCTGAACGCAGCGGGCACCAACGCGTTCCTGGTAGGCGCCGAGATCCAGGGCGGCATCCTCTCCGCGGAGCACGTCCCCGGTCGGAACGACAACTTCTACTCGCTGGACACCGTCTCCGTCTCCAAGAGCCCGTTCTGCCGGCCCGGCTCGGATTGCCAGGACGTCACCTTGACCTTCTTCGACCCGGAGAACGACCAACGGGCGCCGGTGTCGTACCTGTTCACCTACGACGTGAGCGACGAGCTGCCCGTCAGCCTCGCTCCGGTCCACACATTCATCGGCAGCGTCTGACTGCCGGCCGAAGCCAAGGAGCCCCCATGGACACGAACACCAGAACCCCGGCACCTCACGCAGTCCCCCTTCAGGCTCCGCCGGTCTGCCGCGAACCTTCGCAAGAGCCGCAGGAGCGGCACGACGGCAACGGTGTGCAGGCGGCCCGCTCCGGCTGCGCGGAACTCTGGGGACCTGCCCGACAGATGTGCTACGCGCAGCGGTCGTACGCGCTGTGAGATCACCGTTGCGGAATCAGCGCACAAGCCACCGGCGGCAAACCGATCGCCGGCCAGTCACCAGGTGAAAGGTGAGAAAGATGAACGAGCCGATTATCCGGCACGAGGAGAAGCCGGCGCTGCCCGCCGCTCCCCAGATGCCGTTCCAGGCCCCCGCCGTCGTTCGTGACCCGCTCGGGCCCAAGGACACCGGCGAGGGCGCCGACGGCGTCGCGGCCAACATCAACTGGGGCGGGCTCGTGAGGGACCTCTTCTCCTAGAGGCCCCCGTGCACCATTCGACGCAGCAGCGGTGGCGGGGGCCCAGGTCCCGGCCACCGCTGCACGGCCCTGAGAGGACATCGGGATGAACAGCGAAATCCCTCAGAGTGCTACGTCGTCCGTCACCCTGCGGACGCCCTTCCAGGCTCCCGCGGTCGACCGGAGTTCTGCCACCCCGGCACGCACCGGCACCGGCTCAACCGGAGTCGAGGCCAACTGGGATGTGCCCTGGACCCTGATCGGCCATGGAGCCAAGGGAATGCTGGACGCCTGGCTTTCCAGCCGGTCCTAATGCCGCGGCTCCGCAAGGAAAGGACACGGACATGAACAAGGATCCGTCACCCCCGGCCGACGTGTCGGCCCTCCTGCAGGCGCCGTTCCAGGTGCCCGCGGTCGACCGGAGCACCACCGCTCCGGCACGCGCCGACGCCGCGGTGACGGGTGCCGAGGCGAATCTGTTCCCCTGGCACCTGATCCAGCCCTACTCCAAGGGCGGCATGGCCCACATCACCAACTGGTAGGGCCTGGCCGCTGGATGAAAGGAAAGGGACATGTACGAGGAACTCACACAGCGAGCGGCCCCGTCGGCCGTTCTGCGGACGCCGTTCCAGGCACCGGCGGTCGACCGCACGCCCACGGCACCGAAGGCCGCAGGCACCGAGAACGGCGCAGGTGTTGAGGCGGACTTCGCCTGGCTGCTGCCCCTGGTCGCTAGCACGGTCGGCGGCCTCCTCCGCCGGTGAGACCGCGTGTCGGCGGCGGGGTCTTCCGCAGCCGCCGACGCGTTCCTGAAAGGAGGGAGGCATGAACGACAGGTCCGAAGCGAGCGCCGAAGACTCGGGCGCCCGGCTCGAGCTCCCCGTGCTGGGGACGGTGGAGCGCCGCTGGGACACGTACCAGCCTTACATGAAGCGGGTGCGGGTCTACTACTACAAAGAGAAGGAGGATTCCGAAGAGATCCTGGAGGGCTTCCTGGTTGAGGAGCCCCCGCCCAAGTCCACCTTCGGCTACGCCGTTGGGGACCCGCCCGCCCCGGACAGCTGGGACGGCAGGGGCTGGAGCTGCCCGTCCGGCGAGCCGTGCACGTGGCTCGGCCCGGTCTAGGAAACGGTTCTCCCCGGTCGCCGCATTCGGGCGGCCGGGGAGAACCATCCCCTCTGCGCAGCCGACGGGCCCGCGGCGCAACGGGCCGGCCCACGCAAGCAGAGGATCGAACCCCGCCCCGGCGGATGGCGGGCCGCCGGGGGACCACCTGAAGAGGAAAGAATCATGCCCAAGTCGGATGTGGTAACCCCCGTACGAGGGTTCGCGGCCGGCAAGTACGGCTTCGCAGAACTGTTCGCCACCAAGCCGCAGAGTGAGCAGGACGACATCGAGAAGGCTCCTCTCAGCGGAGCCAAGGCCGAGAAGTTCGGCACCATCCACTGCGTGATCACCGTCGTCGGTCACTCCGACCGTGACGACACCGCGGGACTCACCGCCGACCAGCGCCGTGCCAACGAACTGAGCGCCTCCACCAAACGTGCCGAGAGCGCCAAGGACTGGGTCTTCCAGGAAATCCGGCAGCTGCTCATCGATGACGGGCAGACACCACCAGCGACTCCGGCAGACCTCCATCGCACTTCGCTGTTCACCGTGCCCTGCGGCGCAGCGAAGCTGGAGCGGCTCAACCCTGCCTCCGAGAGCGATCGCAAACTCAACCGCCGTGTGGAGTTCCTCGTCACCTTCTTCTCTCCGTGAGACGCGCCGGCGCCTGCGCCGTCGGCGGACGCGGGACCGGCGCCGGATACCCCTGGCGGATCGGCGTCGGCGACGCCGGACAAAGCACCGGTTGCACCTTTGACCGTGGCCCAACTCAACGGCGGACAGGTCGACCGGCTCCGCGATGCCCAGCGCCCCTGACAGCCGACGAGCGGGGGTTTCGTGTGGACCGGGTGCTTCCCGCCGTGGCTCGGACGAGCAGGGGCCCGGGGCCGGGGGAGGGCGTGGTGATCGTCGGCGGTCCCGGACCCGTACAGGACCCGACCCCGCCCGGGCCGGGAGCCGGGACCCCGTTCGGATGCGGCATGATCGGGGGATGTCCGAACGCATCATTGCCGCCTGTGACGGAGCGGCGAAAGGTAATCCCGGCCCCGCCGGATGGGGATGGGTCATCGCCGATCCCCAGGGCCGCCCCGAGCGCTGGGAGGCCGGTCCGCTGGGCCGGGCCACCAACAACGTGGGGGAGCTGACCGCTCTCCAGCGCGTCCTGGAGGCGGTCGCTCCCGGGACGTCGATGCAGGTGCGGATGGACTCGCAGTACGCGATGAAGGCCGTGACGCAGTGGCTCCCGGGCTGGAAGCGCAACGGCTGGAAGACCTCCTCGGGCCAGCCCGTCGCCAACCGCGAACTCGTCGAGAGCATCGACGCACTGCTCGCCGACCGCGACGTCACGTTCCTCTACGTCCCCGCCCACCAGGAGGACGGCGACCACCTGAACGCCATCGCCGACCAGGCCGCCAGCGACGCGGCCGTCAGCCAGCAGGCCGCCGGCACGGCCCACGGGCACGCGGACATGCCGGTACCCGCACCGGTCGCACCCGCGCGCCGCAAGGCGGCCGCACCGAAGAAGCGCACGGCGGCAGGGGGCTCCACGGGCCGCGCGTCCCGGGCGATCAAGGCGAAGTTCCCCGGCAGCTGCCCCTGCGGGAAGCCCTACGCCGCAGGCGACATGATCGCCAAGAACGGCAGCCGCTGGGGACACGAGGCCTGCGCCACCGCCGCCTCCTAGGCCGTCCCTACGGCCGCCGGACGAGCAGGTGCGCCACCTCGAAGGACATGCGCGACACGTCCGGGTCGGGCGCCGGGTGGTAACGCCCGGCGCACACGGAGAGGTTGACGATCAGGTACGCCCGCCAGCTCCGCCCCACGCCCCGGCGGTCGGCGAAGACCCGGGTGCCGTCGACCCACCACACCACCGAGCGCGCACCGAACTCCACCTTCAGGTCCACCCAGCCGCCGGGGGCGACGGCGGGGTCCCGGTGGTAGCGCTGTCCCCCTCGCACGTGGTTGGAGAGTTCGAGCAGGTCGGGGTTGTCGGGGTGGTACTCGAAGACGTCCACCTCGTTGCCGCCGTCCCGCCACGTCCAGACCGCCGGCCAGGCCCCGAGCTCGGCGGGCAGCCGCACCCGGGTCTCCAGCACGTCGCCGGTCCGGACCATGAACCCCTCTTCGCTGCCCTCGGTGGTCAGCAGGCCGGCGTCCCAGTTGCCGTCCGTCCGGCGGGTGGCCAGGAACGTGCCGGTGCGGCTGTACGAGGGGTCCGCGACCAGGTGGTCGAGCTTGTTGTCGCCGGGGTTGGTGGGGCCCCCGTTCGGATAGGCCCAGGAGCGGCCCGCGACCCACTGGGAGGCCGAGCCGAAATCGGCGGTGAAGACGACGGCGCTGCGCCCCCTGCCGGTGCGCCGCTCGAGTTGTCGTACGAGCCGGGCGAGAAGCTGAGTGGCCACGGCAGTCCTTTCGCGCTGGGGATGCCGGCGTCATACCCCGGGCCCGCGGGCGCGCATACCGGCGCACCGGTGCTCGCTTGCAGCACATGGTACGAAATCGTATAGTCCGAAATTATGCATTCCGAATTCGTGGCACCCGACTGGTCGGCCCTCCTCGCGCTCCAGCGGGCCACGCACGCCACCCTCCAGGTGCTCGCCGCGGAGCTCGCCGACCTGGACCTGACCGCGTCCGAGATCAACGCGCTGGCCAACCTGGCGGACGGCCGCAGCCGGACCGTTTCCGAACTCGGCGCCGCCGTCGGCACCCGGCCCACCACGCTGACCAGCGTGCTCGACCGCCTGGAACGGCGCGGGCACATCACCCGCGGCTCCCGGCCGGGAGACCGCCGCGCCGTACTCGTCGAGCTCACCGACTCCGGCCGGGCGGCCTCCGCCACCATCCGGGAGACCATCACGGCCCTGGAACACCGCGCGCTCGACGGCCTGCCCCCCGAAGCACTGGCTGGCCTGCGCGCCGCCCTGCAAGCCCTGACCGAGGTGTCCGCATGACCACCACGACCGCCAAGACCGACGGGACGGACCCGGCCGCCGCGTTCGACGAGCTGCTGGCCGGGGTCACCGCGTCGGCGGGACGCTTCGGCCACCGCGAACACGTCCACCTGACCTGGCTCGCGGTACGCCGCTTCGGGATGCCCGCGGCGCTCGGCCTGCTCGACGAGGGCATCCGGCGCACCGCCACCCGGGCGGGAGCACCGGAGAAGTACCACTGCACGCTCACCCGGGCCTGGACGGAACTGATCGCCCACCACGCGGCCGAGACGGGCGAGGACGACTTCGATGCCTTCGCGGACCGCCACCCCGCCCTCCTCGACAAGCACCTGCCGGAGCGCTTCTACCGCCCCGCGACGCTGGCCGCGCCGCACGCCCGGACCGGCTGGGCCGAGCCCGACCTGACCCCGTTCCCCTGGCAGGCCCGGTAGAGCGGCCTCACGGGGCCTCCGGCCCGTGGGTACGGGCGATGAGCAGGGCCACGTCGTCATGGGTGTCGGGGCGCCGGAGGGCCCCGAGGAGGAGGTCGCAGGTCTCCTCGATCGGGCGGTGCGGGCCCGCGAGCAGGTCCGCGAGGGTCTGGATGCGGGTGTAGATGTCCTGGTCGCGGGTCTCTACGAGCCCGTCGGTGTACAGGACCAGTCCGTCGCCGGGGGCGAGGGTGATGGTGGTCGTGTTGAACGGGACGCCGCCCACGCCCAGCGGCACCGCCGTCTCCAGCTCCACGATCTGCGGCTGCCCCGCACGGAGGTGGACCGGCGGCAGGTGCCCGGCGTTGGAGATGTGGCACAGCCGGGTGTGCGGATCGTAGACGGCGTAGATGCAGGTCGCCATGGCGTCGCCCACGTCGGCGGTGACCTCGTCGAGGTGGCTGAGGACCGTGGCCGGCTCCAGCCCGAGCCGGGCCAGCGTGCGGGCGGCCGTGCGCAGCTGGCCCATGGTGGCCGCCGCGTTGATGCCGCTGCCCATCACGTCCCCGACGACCAGCGCGGTGCGCTCCTCGGCGAGCGGGACGACGTCGAACCAGTCGCCGCCGGTCTCGTCCGCCGCGCCGGCCGGCTGGTAGCGGTAGGCGATGTCCAGCCCCACGGCCGACGGGGGGTGCTGTGGCAGGAGGTGGCGCTGGAGGGCGAGCGCGGTGTGCCGCTGGTGCTGGTACCAGCGGGCGTTGTCCACGGAGACGGCTGCGCGTGCGGCGAGTTCGGAGGCCAGCAGCACGTCGTCCGGGCCGAACGGCTCCGGGTTGCGGGCGCGCTTGAGGTCCAGCGCGCCGAGCACCTGGCCGCGCGCGATCAGCGGCACCGCCAGGTAGGAGTGGACACCCGCCTCGGCGAGCAGCCGCACCGCGTTCTCGTCGCGGGCGATGCGCGGCAGGTCCTCCGGCCGTACGTGCGGGACCAGCACCGGGCGGCCCGTGCTCGCACAGCGCGACACCAGCCGGGTGGGACCGTACAGGGCCACGTCCCCGACGGGGTCGGCCGCCTCCTGGGCCGGGGTCGGGTAGGCCGTCTTCACCGCCAGCGCCCGGAACCGTACGGCCTCCCCGTCCGCGCCCTCGCCCGGACGGGGCCCCGCGAGAACGGTGTCGAGGATGTCCACGGCGGCGACGTCGGCGACCTCGGGGACCGCCACGTCCGCGAGCTCGCGGGCGGTCACGTCCAGGTCGAGGGTGGTGCCGATGCGGACCGACGCGTCCGCGATCAACGACAGACGGCGGCGGGCATGGGCCGCGGACACGGCGGCCATGTGCTGCTCGGTCACGTCCACGACCGAGACGGCGACCCCGATCACCTGGGACGCCTGGTCCTCCAGCCGGTACATCGACGACAGCCAGGCGTGCTCGCCCTCCGCGTCCGGGGAGATCCGCCCGGTGGTGAAGTCGTCGAGCAGGGGCACGCCGGTGCGCATGACCTCGCGCATCGCCGCCTCGAGGCCCTCCCCGTCCAGGAACGGGAGGACCTCAGTGATCCGCCGCCCCAGGTGCTGCTCGGCCGGCACCCCGTTGATGCGCTCCAGCGCCGGGTTGACCAGCACGTACCGCAGGTCGGTGTCCAGGACGGCCAGCCCGATCGGCGACTGGTCGACCAGCCGCAGCGAGAGCGCCAGGTCCCGCTCGACCCGGCGCAGCGTGGCCCGGTCGGAGGCGAGCCCCAGCGCGAAGACGGTGCCGCTGTCGGCCTCCAGCCGCATGTTGCGGAACTCCACCAGGACGCTCGCTCCGTCCTGGCGCCGTACGGGGAAGGCCCCGGCCCACGCACCGTCGCCCGCCATGACGCGGCTGAACAGGTCCAGCACCACGTCCCGGTGCCGCTCGTCGACCAGCAGCTGCGCCGCGTACCGGCCCCAGGCCTCCTGCGCCGTGTAACCGAACAGTTCTTCGGCCTGGGGACTCCACAGAGTGATGCGCCCCTCACTGTCCAGGACGATCGCCGCGACCCCCAGCACGTCCAGCAGGCCGCCCGCCGCGAGTGCCACGTCCCCCGCGCCGGAACCAGCGGCCGACGGAACGGACTGGTCAGCGGCCATCTCCGGCCTCCTCACCCGTACACGCCGGGCAACCCGGACGGACCCGGGCCTCCTTCCATGCTGCGACCGTGAAGAGCGCCACGCGACCTCGGGACGGCGCGCCGGGCCGCCGCGACGGCGCGGCGGTGGAGAAGCGCGACCCGGAGTGCGGGCTGTTCCGCCCCTTTGGGCCGGTCGCCGGCAACGCGGCCGGAACCGCCCCCGAGCGGGAGGTCCTGCCGGCCCTCCGCGGCCCCGCCCCGCCGGGGCGGGCCTGGCGGCCGGACGGGGGCGCAGACAGTAAGGTCCGTTCCGTTCAGTGCCGTTCCGTTCGGCACCGGTCATCCGCACCCATCAGGGGAAGACATGACGATGCGATACCCGAAGCTCAAGGTGGTGCTCGCCACCGCCGCCGTAGGCCTGGCCCTCCTCGCCACGGCAGCGTGCGGGAAGAACGGCCAGGAGGCCGGAGGGGCCGGCCCGAGCCTCGCCACGCAGCCCTCCTCCTCCTCCTCCTCCTCCTCCTCCTCCTCGCCGGCTGCTCCCTCGTCCGCTGTCTCTTCGCCCGCCGCACCGTCCCCGGCCGTCACCCGGACGCCCGCCGCGACGGCGGCCACCCCCAAAGCCCCCAAGGGCGACAGGCCGCAGGTCGCGCTCAGTGACGACCCGACCGTGGCAGGTGATGAGCTGGCCCGGCTCCGGAAGGCCGGCTGGTTCAACCCGAACAAGATCGAGTACGCGGACGATCCGGTCATCGCCCTCCAGCAGTTCAAGCGCTGGCTCGACCTCGGCTACATCGCGGGCGACGGCGGCTGGACCCCCGAGGGCCTGGCCGCGGTCAAGCGCGCCAACGAATCCGGCACGCCGCTGTAGCCGGCGGCCGCGCTATCCGGCTCCGCCGGCCCCGACGGCACCCGTGTACGAGGCCGTGTCACGCACCTCGCCGAACCGCGGGAAGATCCTGCGCACCGCGAACTCGTGCTCGTCGGCGGCGAATGCGGACATCGCGTCCTCGACGAACTCGACCTCGTAGCCGTGGTCGCTCGCCGCGCGTGCGGTGGACTCCACGCCCATCGTCGTCACCAGCCCGGCCAGCACGAGCCGGCCGACGCCGAGCGCCCGGAGCTTCTCGTCCAGGCCGGTGGCGTGGAAGGCGCCGACCGTCCGCTTGACGATCTCGATGTCACCTGGGCGCGCGAGGCCCTCCATCAGACCGCTGCCGGGCGGCTGCTCCGTTACGCCCGGCCGCTCTACGCGCACCAGCACCACCGGGCGCCCCGCGGCGCGGAACGCCCCGGCCAGTCGCGCACAGCGGGCCGCTACCTCCTCGCCGGAATGCGGAGCGACCGGCAGGGCGATGATGCGGGGCATGAGGTCCACGAGGACCAGGGCGGTGGTGCCGGCCGGGGTATGCGTCACGCGGTGATCGTAGTGGGCGCGACCGCGCGGCCGGAACGATTATTCGGCTTCGAACCGGGAGGTGTCGCCCGCCCCGCGGCGCACGATCTCCGCCTCGCCGCCGGAGAAGTCGATGACCGTGGTCGGCCTGGTGCCGCAGTCGCCGGAGTCGACCACCGCGTCCACCACGTGGTCGAGCCGCTCCTTGATCTCCCAGCCCTGGGTCATCGGCTCGTCCTCGTCGGGCAGCAGGAGGGTGCTGGAGAGCAGCGGCTCGCCGAGCTCCGCCAGCAGGGCCTGCGTGACGACGTGGTCGGGGATGCGGACGCCGACGGTCTTCTTCTTCGGGTGCAGCAGCTGGCGCGGCACCTCCGACGTGGCCGGGAGGATGAAGGTGTACGGACCGGGCGTCGCCGCCTTGATCGCGCGGAACACGTTGTTGTCGATCTGCACGAACTGGCCCAGCTGAGCGAAGTTCTGGCACACCAGGGTGAAGTGGTGCTTGTCGTCGAGGTTGCGGATCGAGCGGATCCGGGACACGCCCTCACGGTTGCCGAGCTGGCATCCCAGAGCGAAACAGGAGTCCGTCGGGTACGCGACGAGCGCGCCGGAGCGGATGCTGTCTGCCACGTTGCTGATGGTGCGCGCTTGAGGATTCTCAGGGTGCACGTCGAAGTACTTCGCCATCCGCCGAGACTACGTGATCCGCACCCCGCACCGGGCACTTCGTGTCGCACCGCCCGCGGACGCGGCGCCGGGCCGATAGTGGGCCCGTGAGCGACTCCTCGCAGGGCACGGGACAGGACGGCAGCGGGCAGGGCGCTGGACGGGACGGCACCGAACGGGTCACGGACTGGTCGGGAAGCGAGGGGGCGCGCGCCTTCGCGGCCGTCGAGGGGGCCACCGACCGGCTCCTCGGATATCCCTTCGTCTTCCGGTCGCTGTCGCGGCGCATCGGCCCCGGGTCGGTCCTCGTGGACTACGGCTGCGGACCGGGCAGGGTCGCCGACGAGGCCGCCCGCCGGCTCGGCGCACGCGTGCTGGGCGTCGACACCTCCCCGCAGATGCTGGAGCTCGCGCGCGCCTCGGGGACCGCGGTGGCGGAGTACCACCTCGTCGAGAACGGGCGTACGACCGGCCTGCCGGACGGCTGCGCGGACGCGGTGATGTGCAACCACGTCCTGGCCTCGCTGCCGACCCGGGAGGCCCTGCTCGCGGTGTTCGCGGAGATCCGCCGACTCCTGCGCCCCGGGGCCCCGTTGGTCCTGCTGACCACCGACCCCGCGTGCTCCGGCATCGAGTACGCCTCCCTGCGGATCGCCGAACCCGCACCGGGCACGGCGTACGCGCCGGGAGCCCCGGTCGCCGTGGGGCTGCGGCGGACGGACGGGACCTGGCAGGAGGTGCGCAACCACGCATGGCCGGCCGACCTCTACCCGGCCCTGCTGGCAAGCGCCCGCTTCCGCGACATCGTCCAGCACCGCCCGACGGTGGAGGAGGCCCTCACGGTCGCCGACCCCGAACTCGTCCGCAGCCGCGCCTGGACGGCGGAACGGGCGCGGCCGCCCCTGGTGGTCACCACCGCAACGGCCGCCTGACCTCAACCGGCCTTGGGCTCCGTCGGCTTGTGGCCGGGGTACACGTGGTCGGGGGTCACGATGCTCGTGATCGCCTCGCCGAAGAGCGTGCTGGGCTCCTGGCCGTCGGCCAGGATGTCCGTGTTGAGGAGGACGACCAAGGTCGCCTGGTACTGCGGCAGATACATGGTCAGCGACTCGTACCCGGGCAGCGAGCCGTTGTGGCCGATCCAGCCCTGGACGTCGAAGATGCCCAGCCCGTACCCGGCACCGGGGATGTCCATCGGGGTGGTCTTCAGCCGCTCGGCCTGCGTGGCGGGCGTCAGCAGGGAACCGGTGGCGAGGGTGCGCGCCCAGCTGCGCAGGTCCAGCAGATCGGAGATCATCGCGCCCGCGGCCCAGGCCCAGGAGGGGTTCCAGTCGGTCGAGATCACGACCTTGCCGGTCGCCGACTGGTCGGTGTAGCCCTGCGGGTGGGGGTCGGGGAAGCTCGCGTCGACGGGAAATGCCGTGCGGCGCAGCCCGGCCGGCTCCAGTACCTCCTGCCGGATGAACTCGCTGAGCGGCTTCTTCCCGATCTTCTCCACGACGAGCCCGAGCAGGATCAGATTGGTGTTGCTGTAGTCGAACTGCGCGCCCGGTTCGAACTGCACGGGATGCTTGAAGGAGTAGGCCAGCAACTGCCGCGGCGGGAAGTACTTGTCGGGGCCGGCGGTGAGCTCCTTGTTGAAGGTGGGGTCCTCGCTGTAGTTGTACAGCCCGCTTCGCATGCCTGCGAGTTGGCGCAGGGTGATGCGGGACCCGTTCGGAACGCCCTCTATGTACTTGCCGATCGGGTCGTCCAGGGCGAGCTTGCCCTGGTCGACGAGTTCGAGCAGTGCGGTGACGGTGAACGTCTTCGTCTCGCTGCCGATCCGGAAGTTGAAGTCGGTCTCCATGGGAGCACCGGTGGCCTTGTCCGCGACGCCGAAGGTCCGGACGTAGCTGCCCTTGCCCGGGGCCCACAGGCCGACGACCACACCCGGCACCTGGGTTTCGCGCAGCACCTTCTGCACGGCGGTGTCCAGTTGCGCCGCGACGGCGGGCGTGAGCTGCGGGAACCCGGAGCCGCCGTCCGGCGTGGGCGACGGGGAGGAAGCGGTGGGGGCGGAGGGCGCCGGTGTCGCCGCTCCGTACGCCGATCCCGCGCTGGCGGGGAGGACGAGCAGGCCCGCGGCGGCGGCCGCCACACAGGCCCGGCGAAGTCGTTCGTGCGTCGGCCTCACGGCGTGCCTCCTGTCGTGTAAAGGACAAAGGCAAGGCAGTCTCACCAGCCTAGACCCGGCCGACCGGGCCCGCGATGCGAGGGTTCCGCGCCCGCAGCGCGGAGGGTCCGCGCCCGCGGAAGGCCCGCCCGAGGAGGGCCCGTTCCGAGGACGGCCCGTTCCGCGGAGGCCCCGCCCGCGGAGGGCCCGCGGCTGCGGGCCCCGGTTGCCGCTCCGGCGTCATGGCGCGATGCAGAACACACGTCAGACCGTCAGCTCAGGATCACCCCTCGAACCGGAGATCGGCTTCTCCCGTGCGGTGCGCATCGGGAACCAGGTGGCCGTGGCTGGCGCGGCGCCCGTGACCACGTTCGTGGAGGTGTCCCGCTTCATCGATCCCGCCTGGCTCGTCGAGGTCGACGCCGTGGTCCGTGCGGGTTGAGTTCGGGGTCTCGTTCGGCTGCACATCCGAGTTGGTGATCATCGTTCTGACGTCTTGTCCGTTTTGATGCCGTCTCCGGGCTGAAGCGGTTCAGGGAGGGTTGTGTGGTCATGCGGCGGGCGCGACGGACACGGATGGTGGTGGCGGGTGCAGGCGCGAGCGTGCTGCTGATGATCGGGGCGGCCGCGCCCGGCCAGGGGCCCGGGGCGGACGAAGGGCGCCGCGCGCCCGGGGCCGCTTCGGTCGGCCTGCTGGTGGGCCGGGTCCTGGACGAGGGCCGCGAGGCCGTCCGCCCCGGGGGCGAGCAGTGCGCGGTGGAGGTCTTCCGGCCGGGCATGTGCCGGGGCTGGCGCCAGGAGCGGGTAGTGGCCACCGTCGGCGGGCAGGGGGCCGTGGTGCCCCCGCCGGCCCTCGGCGGAGCGTCCCGCCGGGTCGCGCGCGGGACGCACGCCGGCGGACCGCTGGAGATCTCCGTGGCCGAACCGGGGCAGGGGGTCCTGACCGACGTGTCCGTCACGGACGGGCACGGCCGCCACCTCGCGGGCACCCTGGCCGAGGGCGGCCGGCGCTGGGTGAACATGGAGTCGCTGCGGGCCGGGGAGTCCTACACCGTACGGGTCGGCGCACAGGACCCGGCAGGGACCGCCGTCGGCGTGACCCTGGAGTTCCGGACCGCCCCGCCCGCCGAAGGAGGGCGGCTGACCGCGGAGTTCGGGCCGCGCGAGGGGACCTACGGCGCCGGGGAGATCGTGACGGCGGAACTCAGCCACCCCGTGCCGGCCGCCGACGGCCTGGCCCGCAGCCGGGTCGAGCAGGCACTCCAGGTGACCTCCCACCCCCACGTCGAGGGCGCCTGGCACTGGGTCGACGAGACGACCCTGCACTACCGCCCCCGCAGCTACTGGCCCGCCCACACCACGGTGAGCGTCCGCAGCGGCCTCGACGGGGTCGAGATCGGCGGGGGCCGCTACGGCGGCCCCTCCGACGGCGTGGAGTTCACCGTCGCCGACCGGATCGAGGCGGTCACCGACTCCGCCGCGCACACGATGACGGTGCGCCGCAACGGACGGATCATCAGGACGATCCCGGTCACCACGGGCAAGGCCGGATTCAGGACCCGCGCCGGCGTCAAGGTCGTCCTCGGCAAGGAACCGAAGGTGCGGATGCGCGGGGACTCCGTCGGCATCAAACGCGGCACGAGCGAGTTCTACGACCTGCCCGTCCAGTACGCGACCCGGGTGACCTGGAGCGGCGAGTACGTGCACGCCGCGCCCTGGTCCGTGGAGGCCCAGGGGCAGGAGAACGTCAGCCACGGATGTACGGGCATGAGCACCGAGGACGCCGCCTGGTTCTTCGAGACGGTCCGCGAAGGCGACATCGTCGAGGTGGTCAACAGCGGGGGACCGCGCATGGAGCCCTTCGGCAACGGCATCGGCGACTGGAACCTGGACTGGCAGGCCTGGCGGGCTGGCAGCGCCCTGGCCACCACCTACGGCGCCCCCGCCCCCGGCGACCCGCCGACGCCGTCCCGGCTCTCGCCGACCACCTGACGCACCCCTGAAACCGGGGGAGGGGCGGCGGGCGTCCCCCTGCGGGGGGTGGTGTCCATGTCAGAGCTACAGCCGAAGGAGTGGGGGCCGGTCGCGGCCCTGCCGGGCGCCGCGGCAGCGGCCGTCCTCGCCTGGACCTCCTGGTGCTTCACGGCAGCCTCGGCGCCGTCGGTCACCGTCACGGTGGCGGGCGTCGGGGTCCTGCTCCTCGCCGCGTGCGCGGTGTACTTCGTACGCGTAGGAGGCAGCGGCGGCTTCTTCGGGACCCTGTTCCTCGCGCTGGGGCTGCTGGCGGCGGTGGCGACCGCCGACCAGACGACAGCGCGCGGCGAGGTCGCCACCTGCGTCGTACGGGACGTACAGGCCAGGAACCAGGAGTCCCAGGGCGAAGGTCCTGCCTCGAAGACCGTCTACCGCCTCGCGCTGGACTGCCCCGGCGGCTACCCGGCGGAACTCAAGGACGGGCCCGAGGCCGAGGCGGGCGCGGAGATCCGGGTCTCCTACGACCCCGGGCGCCGGGTGTCCCCGGCGGCGGAGGGCGGGACCTCGCCGTGGACGGCCGGCGTGTGCGCGGTGGTCCTCCTCGCCCTCAGCACCGGCCTCGCAGGACGCAGGAGGCCGGCTGCCTGACCGCGGCCGGACCGGGCTTCAGTGCGCGCAGGCGAAGTCGCCGCCGAAGTCCCAGGCCTCGATGTCGCGGTAGTGGATCGGTCCCGGGCCGCGGCCGATGTTGCTGCCGACCAGGTGCAGCCGCTGCGCCGGCCACGGCCGGCCGGTGAACGCGGCGAGTCCGGCGGCGGCCTCCACCGCATGGAGCGGTTCGTTCCGGCGGGAGCGGGCCAGCGTCAGGTGGGGGCGCAGCGGGCGGCCTTCGAAGGGGATGCCGCACTCCTTGACCAGGGCGCGCACCTCGTCGGAGAGGAGGTGCAGCCCTTCGAGGTCCCCGTCGATGCCGGTCCACAGCACCCGCTCGTCGAAGTGGCCGCCGCCGCGCAGCGCCAGCCGCAGGGGCCGGCGGGCCGCCGCGAGCTCCGCCAGCGGCGGGCGCAGCAGGGACGCGGCCGCCACCGGGAGCTCCCCGAGGAACGCCAGAGTGATGTGCCAGTCCTCGATCCGGTTCCACCGCATGCGCGGGTACGCCTCGTAGGCAGGGCGCAGTGCCTGCTCCAGCTCCTGCTTGGCGTCGTCGGGCGGGGCGAGCGCGATGAATATCCGGACGGTCGGGGCGTGGGACTTTTCCTTCACACTGCACTTAGTACAGGGCCCCGGGCCGTTCGGTCACATCCGGCGGGGATTCAGGCGCGCAGGAACCTGCGCAGCCGGGTCAGCGGCCAGGTGTTGACGACGTCGTCCTTCGTCAGCCAGCCCCGCTGGGCGGTGCCCACCCCGTAGCGCACGTACGGCAGGTGCGTCGGGGAGTGCGCGTCGGAGTCGACCGCGAAGCGCACGCCGAAGCGCTTGGCCCGCAGGATGTCCTCGTCGCACAGGTCGAGCCGCTCGGGGTGCGCGTTGATCTCCAGGGCCGTTCCGGTCCGTGCGCAGGCCCGGAACACCTCGTCGAAGTCGGCCTCGATGCCCGGCCTGCGGCCGATCCGGCGCGTGGTGGGGTGACCGATGACCTGCACGTACGGGTTCTCACAGGCCCGCACCAGCCGGCGGGTCTGCGCCCGCCGGTCCAGCCCGAAGTGCGAGTGCACCGAGGCCACGCACAGGTCGAACCCGGCCAGGAACTCGTCGGGCCAGTCCAGCTCCCCGTCGGGCCCGATGTTGAGCTCCGTGCCGTGCAGCAGCCGCATCCCGCGGTGCGTCCGGTCCAGGGCGCGCACCCGCTCCCGCTGGGCCAGGATCTTCTCGTCGGTCATCCGCTGCATGTACAGGTTCGGGGCATGGTCGGTGACCGCGTAGTACGCGTACCCGCGCGCGGCCGCGGCTGCCACCATCTCCTCCAGCGGGGCCAGCCCGTCGGTGAGGTCGGTGTGCGTGTGCAGGTCGCCCCGCAGGTCCTTCTCCTCCACCAGCTCGGGCAGCTCGTCCCGCAGCCCGGCCGCGATCTCCCCGCGGTCCTCGCGCAGCGGCGGCGGGATCCACGGCAGGCCGAGCCGGGCGTAGACCTCCTCCTCGGTGGCGCCGGCCCGCCGCTCGCCGCTGTCGGCGTCGAAGAGCCCGTACTCGGACAGCTTGAGCCCCTGGCGGACCGCGAGCTCCCGGGTGCGCACGTTGTGCGCCTTGGACCCGGTGAAGTACTGCATGCCCGCGCCCCAGGACGCGGGCGGCAGCACCCGAAGGTCCACCTGGAGGCCCTTCGTCGTGCGCACGGAGGTCTTCTTCGGCCCGTGCGCGATCACCTCGGCCGTGTGCGGAAGACCGACGAGCGCTTCCATGACGGGGGCCGGCCGCTCCGACGCCACCAGTACGTCGATGTCGCCGATGGTCTCGCACATCCGCCGCAGCGACCCGGCGTACGCGCACCGGACGACGCCCGGCACCGACGCCAGCTCGCCGGTGATCTGCTCGGCGATCCCGGTCGCGGCGCCGATCAGGATCCGGCTGCCCGCCTTCTGCATCAGCGCGATGCCGGCGAGGATGTTCTCCTCGCTCTTCTCCCCGAAACCGCGCAGGTCACGCAGCCGCTCCGCGTGGATCGCGTCGAGCAGCTGGTCCACCGTGGAGACCCCGAGGCGCTCGTGGAGCAGCATGGCCCGCTTCGGTCCGAGCCCCGGGATCCGGGTCAGCTCCCGCACCCCCGCCGGAACCGCCGCCCTGACCTCGTCGATCGCCGGGACACGGCCGGTGCGCAGGTAGTCCAGTACCTTCTCGGCGATCGAGGCGCCGACGTTCGGGATCTCCTTGAGCCCCTTCGCGTCGAGCCCGGCGACGTCCAGCGGACTGCCCCCGATGGAACGGGCCGCCTTCTCGTAGGCGCGCACCTTGAAGGCGTCCCCGCCGCTGATCGCGATCAGGTCGGCGTACTCCTGCAGCAGCGCCTCGACCTCGTCATTGACCCGGCCCATGCCTTCAGGGTCCTCCGGGTGCTGCGGTTCCGCCAGAATTCCCCGCCCCGTCGGGTGAACTCGCCCTCGACGTCGCCCTGTCGGTCCATGATGGCCACGGCCGCCGGACGTGCGGCGTCCAGGTGGTCCCGGCCCGGTGCGGTGGCTCCCGTGAGGTTGCGGCGTCAACGCCGCGCCCTTCACATGCGTGCATCTGCAGCGGCGGGCGCCCCGGTTCCGTACGATCCGGGGTCAACACACGGGCGGGTGCGCCTCCGTCGCCGCGAGCACACCGACCGCCGGTCGACAGACCACGAGACCTTCACCGCGGTGACCTGTCGACGGAAGCGGATGGCATGAGGAACGCGGCCCCCGGGCTCGAGCTGGTGCAAGGGGCGGGAACGGCGCCCGGGCGACCTGCCGGCGCGGACGGCGAGCCGGGAAGGGCCACCGGCGGACGGCGGCCCTCCCGGGCCGCAGGGCGCCGGTTACCCGCCTTCGCCGAGGTGGTCGTCAGCGTGGCCGCCGCCCTCGGCTACACGCTCCTCAGCAGGTACGTGGACGTCGACCCGATGAACCGCATCGGCCAGGTCAGCGGCCTCGCCGAACTCCAGCAGTACGTGGCCGTCATCGGCCTGCCGCTGCTCGCGCTCCTGCTGTACACCGCCCACCGCGGCTCGCCGCGCCGTCACCAGCTGGTGAAGCGCCTGGTCTGCGCGGCGCTGGCGGGTCTGGCGACGGGCGTGATCGCGGGCGGCGTCGTCGTCGCGCTCATCGGTACGCCCTCGCCGCTCGGCGGCAAGCACGGCGACGCCGGCGCCCTGACCGCCATGGCCAACTCGTTCCTGCACGGCGAGGGCCCGTCCGGGATGTACCCGCCCGCCTTCCCGCTCCTGGTCGCAGCGTGGGCGAAGGTGCGTCACGGCGGCACGGGCGGGGCCGGCTACTCCCTGCACGACCTGCAGATCCTCTTCAGCGCGCTGGCCGGGCCGATGGCGTACCTCGCCTGGCGGCTGCTGCTGCGCCCCTTCTGGGCGCTGCTCGTCGCCGTCCCGTCGGCCGTGCTCTTCCTCGACCCGATCCGCCCGTACAGCCACATCGTGATGATCGTGCTGCTGCCGCTGCTCGCGCACTGCCTGCGCGAAATACGCAGTGCGGGGGAGCGCAGCCTGAAGTCGGCGCTGCTGCGCGGAGCCGGTCTCGGCGCGGTCCTCGGGGCGCTCTTCCTCTGGTACGCGGGCTGGTTCGTGTGGTCCGTGCCCGGCGTCGCCCTGCTCGCCCTGTTCCTCTTCCCCTGGCGCGAGGGGCCGGTGCAACGGGGGCGCGCCCTGGCCTTCGTCAGTGCCGTCGTGACGACCGCCGCCGTCATCGGGGCCCCGCTGCTCCACCAGATGGTGCGGCTGGGCTCCGGGTATCCCGACCGGTACGCCTACCTCTCGGTGTACGCGGACCCCGCGTACGTCCTGGGCTGGGCGAGCGACCGGTCCGGCTCGCTGACGTACGAGAACTGGCCCGCCCCCGGCGAGATGGCCGGCCAGAGCGGCTTCGCGCTGCTGCTGCTGCTCGGGGTGGGACTCGGACTCGGCCTCGCCCTGCGCAGCATCGTGGCCCGTGCGGCGGCGGTCGTGCTCGCCACCGCCTGGCTGCTCCGGTTCTCGCTGGCCTCGGACATGGAGCGCGCGCAGGCCGTGCAGCTCTACCCGCGGACCACCTGGCTGATCATGTACTGCCTGATGGTCCTGGCCGTGCTGGGCGTGATGGCCCTGGTGCAGCGGGGCTCCGGGTGGGTCGAGCGCGCGCTGCGCCGGAGCGGTCCCGCTCCGGCGCGGGTCATCCCGCGCCGCGTCGTCCAGCAGGTCGCCGCGGGCATGGTGTGCGTCGTCGCGCTGTTCGCGACGATGGGGGCGTCCTGGAGCGTCAACCGGTACATGCCTTCGCCCGGGGAATCGAGCATGGGCATCGACGCCTACCGGGCGCACACCCTGAAGAAGGCGGACGGCAGCTGCCCGCGGTACGCGCCGGTCAGGGAGTGCCTGACGGTCAGCACGAAGAACTGGCGGCCCAATGCCGACGAGGGCCTGTGGTGCGGCGGCGTCCCCGCCGACAAGTGGCCGCTCGTCTGCGGCCGCGAAAGCCCCTTCTGACCGTCCTCCCGCACACGCCCTCCCGCACCCGGCTTCCCGGGGCCGGCTTCCCGGGGCCGGTGCGGACGAGTGGAAGGCGTCGTCCGCACCGGCCCCGCAGCCGGGGTCAGGGGGAAGGGCTGACCTGGAGGGTGGTGAGGAAGCCGCCCGAGGCCTCCTTCTCGACCGTGATCCGGGTACCGGTGTCCGGGACCCGGACCCCGAGCTGCGGCAGCTCGGGGTTCCAGTACGAGCCGTGGCGGTCGTCGAACACCGCGACTCCCGGCCGCGACGGGATCACCACCGGGGCACCCGCCCGGTGCAGCACGATCCGCTCACTCGGCCGGAGGGAGAACGGCGCGTCGAAGGTCTGGGCCCGCGCGTTCAGCAGGGTGCCGTCCGTGAACCGCAGCGGCTCCGGACGGGCGTCGACCGGCAGCAGCAGACCGCCGCCCGGGTGGGCCTTGGTGGTGTTGTCGCTGTAGGCGGTGTCCCAGAGCCAGACCAGCACGCCCTGCTGGTACGGGTAGAACTCCACCTTGTCGCCGGTGAAGCCGAAGTTGTACGGCCCGGACTTCAGCAGGCTGCCGTAGCCCGTGTAGCGGCGGTTCTCCGCGAAGTACGCGCGCGGGTGCTGGGCGATGCCCGTGCGGCCCTCCGTGATCGACCACTTCTGGGCCGTCCAGCCGTTCGCGCCCCGTTCCGCGCCGTCGCGGAGCAGCTCCCGGCCGTCCGCCGTGATCCGCAGGTCGTCGAAGGTGACGCCCTTGCCGTGCGTGTTGCCGTCCGAGGTCACGCGCAGCCGCACCTGGACGTTCCGTCCGGCGAACCGGTCCAGCGGGACGCTCAGTTCCCGCCAGCCGGACGAGGTTCCGGAGACGCCGTTCGCCGGGACGGCGGCCCCGTCGACGGTGCCGGGCAGCGGAGCCCAGTTCACCCCGCCGTCCGTGGAGGCCTCCACCGTCAGGAAGTCGAAGTCCTGCTCGATGTCGTACCAGACCCGGGCGTCCAGCCGGGCCGAGCCGGCCCCCGTGAGGTCCACCGGGCGCCCGAGGGTGTTGTCCATGAAGTCGCCCGTGCCGCTCCACCACTGGGCGGCGCCCTCGTAGGGATCGGTGAGCTCGGTACGGGTCACCGAGGGCGGCAGGTGCACCAGCAGGGCCTGCGGATCCTCGGTGTTGTAGCCCGACACGCCCAGCACGGCGCGCGTCTTGCGGCCCGCGTCGGCCTCCGTGTACTCCAGCCAGCCGAGCTGGAGCTTGCTCCACGGGTCGAGGTCGCCGGGGAACTCACCCGTCGTGCCCGGGCCCTTGCCGAGGTAGGAGGCCGAGGACATCAGGGACCAGAAGTTGACGCTGTTGTCCCCGTCCGAGCTGTACAGGTCGGGCAGGCCCAGGTCGTGGCCGAACTCGTGCGAGAACAGCCCGGCGCCGCTGTTCTCGCCGCCCGTGAGGTAGTCGCCGGCCCAGATGCCGGTGTCGCCGACGGGGGTGCCGCCCGCCTTGTTGCCCTCCGGGCCCGCGCTGCCGGCCTGGTTCCAGTACGCGAACCAGCGGTGCGCCCACACGGCGTCCTTGCCCTGGGCCCCGCCGCCCCAGGTCTGGTCCTTGCCCGCGTGCACGACGACCAGGTGGTCGAGGTAGCCGTCGGGCTCGTCGAAGTTCCCGTCGTGGTCGGCGTCGTAGCGGTCCCACACGTCGTACTCGGCGAGCTGCGCCTTGATCTGCTCGGGCGTACGGCCCTTCGCGCGCTCGGAGTCGTACCAGGCGGCGGTGGCGTCGCGGATCATGTCCCAGTTGGTGCGGCACTGGCCGGACTCGGTGCAGTTGTCGGTGCCGTAACGGGCCTCGTTGTAGGGGAGCTTGACCCAGTCGGAGACCGTGCCGTCCATGTCGTAGCGGCCGGAGGACTGGAGCCGGTAGTAGGCGCGCATGGACGCCGAACCGGGCTCGGTGGAGAAGAACTGCCGCTGGTAGTAGTCCCGTCCGAAGTCCTTGCGCCACAGGGTGTGGTTGTCGTCCCGGGCGGGCTTGCCGATGGTGTTGTGCAGGGGGCCGGGGGTGCCGCCGAAGCGGGGGTCCGTCCGGTCGCCGAACTCGGCGAGGATGACGAAGACCTTGTCCTTGCGTTCCTGGGCGAGTTCGACGTACCGCTTGCCGATCTTCGCGGTGCGGGGGAGGGTGCCGTCCGCCTCCGCGCGCAGGGCGCTGCCCGGGCCGCCGCCCGCCGCGACGTCTTCGAGGGCCTGGCGGCGCAGGGCCTGGCGCTGGAGTTCGAGCGGGGCGGGCGGTGGAGAGGCGGCGTGTTCGGCCCGGGGGCCGCCGAGGGGCGGGGCCGGCGGCGGGGTGGCCGCGAGGGCGGGTGTGGAGAGGAGGGTGAGGGCGGCGAGGGATATCGCCGCTCCCACCGCAGCGAGTCTGCGCAACGTGGGGCGCCTTTCGGTGGATTGAGCCCGGCGGTGAGCCGCAGCGCGGGTAATATTTCACATGTCACAGGTGATGGATAGATGTGGGGAGGCGCCCACCCGGAACGACCGGAACCGGCCGGCTGCTAGAATCAACGCGTCGGCCTTCGCCACCACCTCAACAAGGTGCGTGCGGAGGCTTTTTTCATGCCTACCGACACCTCCACGACCACCCCGCCTCCCACCACCGGCTACCGCGCCCTGCTCCGCAACCGTGAATTCGCCGGCCTGTACGCCGGCTTCACGCTGACGGTCGCCGCGAGCACCCTGTCGGGCTTCGCGCTCGGCACACTGGTCAACGACCAGACCCGGTCCCCCTTCCTGACGGCCGTGAGCATGTACGGCGCCACCTTCGCGACGGTCCTCGGCGCCCTGACGCTGATGTCCGTCGCCGACGGCAGCCGCCCCCGCCGGACCCTCGTCGTGCTCCAGTGCATCTCGCTGGCAGGCGTCGCGGCGCAGGCGATCCCCGGGCTGCCACTGGCCGCCCGCTTCGCCCTCCTGCTGCTGCTGGGGTTCTTCCAGTCCCTCGGGACCGGCACCCGCATGGGGCTGCTCGCCGAGATCCTGCCCGCCACCGCGTACGCCCCGGCACGCTCGCTGATGAACATCACCTCGGGCGGAACGGCCGTACTCGGCTACGCCATGGGCGCCGCACTGCTCCGCTGGCTGACCCCGCAAGGCCTCTTCGCCACCGCGGCCGCCCTGACCGGAATCGGCCTGGCCGTCGTCGCGACGACCGTCCGGGAACGCTCCGTCCGGCTGACCCGCCGCCCCGGGCTGCGCCGGACCTGGCGGACGAACGCCGAACTCTTCTCCCACCCCGGCGGCCGGGCACTCCTGCTGAACCTCTGGGTCCCCAACGGCCTGATCGTCGGCTGCGAAGCCCTGTTCATCTCCTACGCCCCGGAACACGCGGGCGTCTTCCTGGCCGCCGGATCGGCCGGCATGCTCCTCGGCGACCTCGCCGTAGGGCGGTTCCTCAGCGCCGCCCAGCGCCGCCGCCACGCCTTCGCCCTGCGCCTGCTGCTCGCCGTCCCGTACCTGCTGTTCGCCTTCCACCCCCACGTACTGGTGGCGGCCGCAGCGGTGTTCGTCTCCGGCGCCGGGTTCGCCGCCACCCTCCCGCTCCAGGAACAGCTCCTCGAGCTGACCCCCGACCCGGTGCGCGGCCAGGTCCAGGGCGTCGAGTCCGCGGGCCGCATGACCTGGCAGGGCATCGGAGCCGCCATCGCCGGAGGCCTCGCGGGACACCTCACCCCCGCCATCGCGATCACCGCGCTGGCAGCGGTGTCCGTCGTCGTCACCGTCGTCTCCCGGCCGTTCGTGCTCAGGGCCCGCAGCGTGCGGACCGAGTAGCGGAGCCCGAGCACCGGGCCGTTGTCAGACCCATGGGTGAAGATCACGCCCATGAACAACACCACCGCCGCTGAGGCGCTGTCCGTCATGTCCGGCCGCGGCGCGTACGAGGCCGCCCTCGTCCGCCTGCGCGAGGCCTCCGGGGCCTACTACGGCGACGGTGACAGCCCCCTGGACGACGCGACCTACGACCGGCTCCGGCTGACCGTGCTGTCCTGGGAGGAGGCCCACCCGGAGGAGGCCGCCCAGGACTCCCCGACCGGTCTGGTCGGGGACGGCGCCGCCCCGGCGGGCGACGTCGAGCACACCACCCGCCTGCTCAGCCTCGACAACGTCTTCGACCCGGCCGGCCTCGTCGCCTGGGGGGCCTCCCTCCAGCGCCGCCTGGGCCACGAGCCCGCCGGCGGGTTCACCGTCGAGCCGAAGATGGACGGCGCGGCCGTCGCCGCCCGCTACCGGGCCGGCCGGCTGGAGCGGATCGTCACCCGGGGCGACGGCGCCAGCGGCGAGGACGTCAGCCACGTCATGGGCACCATCGACGGCCTGCCCGAGCAGCTGCCCGTCCCGGCCACCTTCGAGGTCCGCGGCGAAGTCCTCTTCACCCGCGAGCAGTTCGAGACCGCGAACGAGGTCCGCGCCGCACACGGCGCGCAGATCTTCGCCAACCCCCGCAACGGCACGGCCGGAACCCTGCGCGCCAAGGACCGCCCCTACCGGCTCGCGATGACCTTCTGGGCGTACGGAGCGGTCGAGCTCGACGGCACCGCCTTCGCACCCGCCGGGGCCACCCACGCCGAACTCCTCGCCGCCGTGGCGGAGGCGGGCGTACGGACCACGGCCGCCACACCGGCGGGACTCCACGTGGTCGCGACCCTCGCCGAGGCGCAGCAGAAGGTCGACGAGATCGCCGCACTGCGCCCGAGCCTGCCGTTCGGCATCGACGGCGTGGTGATCAAGGCGAACGACGCGGCGGAGCAGGCCGCGGCCGGCTCCGGCAGCCGGTTCCCGCACTGGGCCATCGCCTTCAAACTGCCCGCCGTCGAGCGCCGGACCGTGCTGACGGACGTCATCTGGGAAGTGGGACGGACCGGAGTCCTCGCCCCCACGGCCGTCCTGGAACCCGTGGACCTCGACGGATCCACCGTCACCCGTGCCACCCTCCACAATCCCGCCGACATACGCCGCCGCGACCTCCACCTCGGGGACACCGTGACGGTCTACAAGGCGGGCGACATCATCCCCCGCGTCCAGGCAGCCGTCACCGCACTGCGCCCGGCCGGTGCCCAGGAGGTGCCGCTGCCCACGGCCTGTCCCAACTGCGCGGGGGAGATAGACAAGAGCCAGGAGCGCTGGCGCTGCGCCCGCGGTACCGCCTGCGCGCTCCCCGCACTGATCGAGTACGCCGCCGGCCGCGACATGCTCGACATCGACGGCCTCGGCAGGACGTACGTCAACGCGCTCATCGAGGCCGGCGCCGTCACGGACGTCGCCGACCTGTTCACCCTCACCGAGGAGCAGCTCACCACGGCCTCCGGCAGCGCCAAGCGGGGGGCGAAGCTGGCGGAGCAGATCGAGGCCGCCAAGTCCCGCCCGCTCAGCCGCGTCTTCTGCGCCCTGGGCGTGCTCGGAACCGGGCGCAGCATGTCCCGCCGGATCGCCGCGCACTTCGGCACGATGGACGCCATCCGGCAGGCCGACGCCGTCCTGATGCAGGAAGTCGAAGGCATCGGCGGGGAGAAGGCTCCGGTCATCGTCGAGCAGGTGGCCGCCCTGGCCCCCGTCATGGACAAGCTGGCGGCGGCCGGGGTCAACATGACGGAACCCCAGCAGCCGGCGGCCGCGGGCGACGGCCCGCTCGCGGCCGCGACCGTCGTCGTCACCGGGAAGATGAGCGGGCCCCTGGAGAAGCTGGGCCGCTCCGAGATGAACGCCCTGATCGAGAAGGCCGGGGGCAAGGCGGGCAGCAGCGTCAACTCCAGGACCACCTACCTGGTCTGCGCGCCGTCCCCGACCGGCAAGCCGAGCTCCAAGGCCGTCAAGGCCGCGGAGCTGGGCGTCACGGTCCTCGCCCCCGAGGCCTTCGCCGAACTCGTCACGGACTTCCTCGGCTGATCCGGGCGGGGCAGCGGCGGGTCACCGCCGCCGCGGGACCCGCACGGTCACGGTCTTCGGCCGCTGGTACTCGTGCAGTGCCAGGATGCTCAGGTCGGTGCCGTGGCCCGACGTTCCCCGGCCCCCGTGCGGGAGTTCGGCCGTCTGCACCAGGTGGCAGTTGAGCCATGCCTCGCCCGCGTTCAGCCGGGCCACCAGGTCGAGTCCCGTTTCCAGATCGGCGGTCCACACGCTCGCCCCGAGGGCCTGCGGGACCCCGTTCGCCAGGGCCAGGGCCGCCTCCACGTCCGGGGCCTGCTGCACGGTGAGGAGCGGGCCGAACACCTCCTCGGTGACGGCCGGGTCGTCGTTCGGGAGGTCCGCCAGCAGCCGGGCAGGGCGCCAGTGGCCCCGCTCCTCGCCGACGCCGGGGGAGACGTCGGCCGCGACGTTCCGCTTGGCGGCGGAGGAGGCGACCAGGGCGTCGTAACGGGCCGTCTGGTCCGCATTGTTCAGCGGACCGAAGTCGCGGCCGGCCAGCCGTGATCCCATGGCCGCCGCAAGTCCGGCGACAGTGGCCTCGTAGTTCTCCGCGAGGGTGATCACCCGGGCCGGGGCCGCACAGCTCTGTCCCGCGTTGTACGTGGCCGCCTCCGCCAGCGAGGCACAGGTGTCGGCGGGGGCGTCCGGGAGGACGATCGCCGGTGCGTTGCCGCCCAGTTCCAGACTGACGCGGCGGCTCCCCGCCCGGGCCGCGACATCGGCTCCGGCCCGGCCGCTGCCGGTGAACGCGACCATGTCCACGCCGGACTCCACGAGGAGCCGGCCCGTCTTCCGGTCGCCCGGGAGGTACCGCAGCACGTCCGCGCCCAGTGCCAGGGACGCGTGCTCCGCCAGGAGCTCCAGGCTGTCGGGGGTCGTCTCGGCGGGCTTCGCCACCACCGTGTTGCCCGCCGCGAGGGCCGGAGCGCAGCGCCAGGCGGCCATCAGCAGCGGGTAGTTCCACGGCACGATCACCCCGACCACGCCCATCGGCTCCCAGCGGACCCAGCTCTCGTGCCCCTCGACCAGATGACCCGCGGCCGGGGCGGTCCGGGTGCGCGCGGCCGACGCGTAGAACCGGAACAGGTCCGCGACCTGCTCGATCTCCCCCGCCGTCTCCGCCGCGGGCTTGCCCGTGCCCGCCTGCTCGGCGGCCGCGTAACGGTCCGCGTGCTCCTCGACGAGGGCGGCGAGGCGGTCCAGCCGGCGCGCGCGGTCCTTCGGGGTCAGCGCGCTCCAGCCGGGGAGGGCGCCCCGGGCCGCCGCGACGGCGGCCGCCACCTCCGCCTCCCGGGAGGGCACGGCCGTACCGCGCGCCCGCCCGGTGCGGGGGTCGGTCAGTTCGGACGGTGCGGTGGGTGCGGCGGTCATGGGTGCCTTTCGCGGATCGGGGGTTTGCTCGGAACTCATATGTCGTACGACCTCAGCCACAGCTCCAGGGTCAGCACCAGCCACAGCTTGCCGCCCTGCCGGGGCAGCAGCGTGCCCTCGCCCTTCAGCCAGGTGCGGATGGTCTCCGGCCGGAACAGGCCCCGCTGCCGGGACCGGCTGCCGAGGAGCAGCTCGTGGCCCAGATCGCGCAGCGGGCCGGTCAGCCACTGCTGGACCGGGACCCGCATGCCGCTCTTCGGACGGTCGATGACGGTGGCCGGGAGCAGGTCCCGTACGGCCTCCTTGAGGATCCACTTCTCCGCCGTGCCACGGAGCTTGAACCCCGGCGGCGTCGCGAAGGCGTGGTCGATCACCGTCCGGTCGAAGAGCGGGGAGCGGCCCTCCACGCCCTGGGAGGAGGTCAGGCGCTCCACCTTCGTCAGGATGTGGTGCGCCCCCTTGGTCCGCAGGTTGCAGTGGAGCAGCCGGTTGAGCAGGTGCTCCATCGCGTGCGGGCCGGGGCCCTGCGGGGTCAGGTACGGCTCCACGTGCCGCTCCAGGCGCGGGGCGTCCTCCAGCGCTTCGAGGACGGGCGCGGTCAGCAGGACCGGGAGGTCCGTCCAGCACTTGCGGTACGAGCGCAGGTATGCGGTCGCCCGGTCCTCGTCCCAGGGCGCGCCCGATGTCCGGTGCATCTCCTGCACCAGCATGGGAAGGTTCTTCGGACCGCCGAAAACGGGGTCGCCGCCCTCGCCGTTGAGCACCACGGAGGCGCCGTCCGCGGCCACGGCCTCGGCCAGCATCAGGTTCGGCACCGTGAGCGGATCCCCGACCGGGCTGTCCAGCAGCGCCGCGGCCTCGGCGAGCCGCGCCGCCACCGCCGCGCCCGACACGTTCAGGATCCGGTGCCGGGTGCGGCAGTGGGAGGCGACGAGGCCCGAATAGCCCAGCTCGTTCGGCAGGTCGTCGCCGAAGCTGATCGAGTACGTGTGGACGGGGTGGCTGTGGAGCTTCGACGCCAGGGCCGTGACGAGGGAGCTGTCGATGCCCCCGGAGAGCAGCACCGCGGCGGGCTCCGCCGCGGGCAGCCGGATCGCCGTGGCCTGCTCCAACAGGGCGCGGAGGCCCAGGACATGGCCGGTCGGGTCGGCGGGGCCCGGGTCCTCGAGGTGCTCCCGGGGCTCCCAGTGGACCGTTTCCGCGACGCTGCCGTCGCGGGCCAGCCGCAGGATCCTGCCGGGCAGCACCTCGCGGACCCCGGTCAGCAGGGTCTCCTCGCCCGGCAGGTACGCGAAGGTGAGGAAGGAGCGGACGGCCGAGAGGTTCATGGAGGTACCGAGCGACGGCCAGCGGCGCAGCGCCCGCAGCGAGGTCGAGGCGGCCCAGGCGCCGTCCGCCCGCGCGTAGAAGAGGGTCCGGGCACCGACGTGGTCGCGGATCAGGACCAGGTCGGGGCCGTCGAGCACGGCCAGGACGAACATGCCCTCGGCGAGCGCCACCCCCGCCTCGCCGAGCAGCGCCCAGCAGTGGAGCAGGAGTTCGCCGTCGGAGCAGTCGGCCGGCGGCGGGGGTGCCGAGGCGCGGGCGGCGAGCGCCGCGAACAGCACGGACCGGTTGTGGAGGGTGACCTCGCCGGCCGCGGTGCGTCCGTGCGCCGTGAACGGGCCCGCGGCGCGGCCCGGTTCGCCGGTGACGAGGCCCAGCGCCGCGCCCGGTACGCCGACCGGGGCGGGGTTCTGCCCGGCGGCGCCCATCGCGTCGAGATGGGCCAAGGCCTGCCCCGTGGTCTCGGCCAGACAGGCGCAGAGACGTGCCACGGACGGCTCCTTTCCTTCGTGCTGTTCTTCGTGCTCTGAACGTGGTGTCCCGGGATCCGGATCAGCCGAAGTCGTCGTCGCTCCAGGCGTCCCCGTCGCCGTCCCAGCCGTCCTCCCAGCTGTCGTCGCCGGAGTCCCCGCCGACATCACCGCCTCCGTCGCCGCCGGAGGACGAGGACGCGGCCTGGGTCTGCTCCTGCTGGCGGCGCAGCGCCTCTTCCTCCTCCGGCGTCATGTCCAGCGGGGGCAGGTGGGCGGCCGTGACCGCGAGGGCCGCCACTCCCAGCCCGGCGAGCAGCACCCCCATCCGGCCCCCGAAGGAGCTGCGGTTGACGGTGACGCGCTCGCCGCGCGGCCACACCGTCCGGCCGTAGCCGATGTCCCGGGCATAGAGGACGGTGCCGTCGGCGAGGGTGCGCTTGATGACCCGGTTGCCGAGCAGTTCGTCGGTCCCCGAGCCGCCCCGGTTGTCGTGCCAGCTCACCAGGTGGGGGCGGCCGGCGGTGCGGCTGCGCCATTCCTCCAGGCCGTCTTCGTACCGGCGGTGGACGGTGCCGTCGGCGAGGAGTTCGTCCGCGTAGCCGATCTCTTGGGGCCGGATCATCGTATGCGTACCTCGGGTCGGTGGAAGGGGTGACGGGGGCCGTTCACGCGGTGGGCCAGGTCATGAAGCCGGCGGCGCGCAGACCGCTCAGCTCGCCCCACATGGAGTCGCGGGGCGGCCGTGGGCCCCGGGTCAGGCGCAGTACCGTCCGCACGAGCCTGGCCGGCGGAACCGCGGCCACCTCGGCGAACCGGCCCCGGGCCAGCCATGCCGCCTCGCGCGGCCGCAGTGCGGCCGGCCAGCGGGCGCCCGCCTCCGGCGCGAGGGCCGGGCCGCGCCCCGTGGGCAGCCGCAGGGCGGAGACGTGCCGCGGCACGAGGCCCAGGGAGCTGACCCGCACCCCGGCCACCGGGCCGAGCGCGGCCCGTACCCGGGCCGGGAGCGCCACGCCCTCGGGGCTCGCGTCGTGCAGGACGTGCACCGTGGCGCCCTCCGCCCGCTCCAGGGCCGCGACGAGGCTCGGAGCCAGCGGCAGCGCGTCGGCCGCCGCGAGGACCGGGCAGGCCGCCTCCAGGTGGACGTGGTTGGCGAGCAGCATCGCGGCGATCGAGCGGTCCTGGCACAGCAGCAGCCGGGGCAGCCCGTAGTCGTACAGGTCGGGTTCGGACCGCCGGGCCCCCGGACCTCCCGCCGGGGGAACCGGGGCCGGCAGCAGGCCCGGCACGGTGTCCCGCCCGCGCGCGTCGAGGGCGCGGGTGAAGGAGGGCAGCCGCAGCACGGGCGCCGGGGTGCCGGGGATGCGGCGCAGGAGCCGGGGGGCCCGGCTGAGGACCCGGCAGGTCTCGTAGTAGAGCTGACGCTCGGTGAACCGGAGCCCGCCCGGGTCGGCCGCGCGGGCGGCGGCCCTCCCGATGGCCAGGTCCAGGAGCCTGGCCCCGAATCCGGGCGTGCCGGGGCGTGCGGCGTACGCGGGGCCGGGAAGGCCCGTACCCGCGCCCCCATCCGTACGCGGGGTCGTGCTCGTGCTCATGCGGTGGACGTACCTTTCGTCGCGGGGGCGTCCGGCCAGGTCAGGAAGCCGTGCTCAGGGGCGGGACCGGGCGGGGCCGATTCGGCGGCCACGGCCTGTTCCACCGCCTTCTCGACGACGGTGAGGAGCCGCGCCGGGGGCACGGCGGCGACCGGGCTCCAGAACCCCGCGGCCAGCCAGGCGGCGTCCGCCTCGGACAGGCCCGCCACCGCCCGCAGTTCGTCCGCGTCCACGGCCGTGGCCTCGGAGAAGCGGTGGACGGCGCCACGCCGGCTCCGGACCGCGGCCACCGGCAGTCCGGCGTCCACCACGGTCCTGTCCGGATGGGCGATGCGCAGCAGCGGAGCCAGCAGCGCCCCCATGGCACTCGCGTCGTGGACCACCACGACCGGGAGCCGGCCCGGGAGGTCGACGAGGGCCTCGTGGGCGACGTCCGGGTCCGCCTCCAGCAGTACCGCCTGCAGCCGCGCGGGCACGCCGTTCGCCGCCAGGAAGACCGCGACGGGGTGGTCGGTGCACAGGATCACGGCCCGGGGCCGACGTGGCTGCTGCGCGGCATGCCTGGGGTTGCGGTCCTCGTCGTTCACCACACCCGGCGGCAGCCCTCCGTACGTCGTGGTCCACTCGCCGGTCATCAGCCGCCGGAACCCGTACTCGGCAGGGCGGATGAACGAGCCCGCGGACCGGGCCCGCTCGTAGGGGACAAGCTTGGGCACCACGAGGACCAGGACGGCGCCGACCCCGCACCAGAAGGCGGGGGCACCGCCGGTGCGGGCCGCGAGGGCGATCAGCCCGGCGCTGACCGCCAGGGCCAGGGACCAGCTGATCCCGCGGTGGATCCCCCGTGCCTCCTGCGCGGGCCAGGACGAGCTCTGCGTACGCGCGCGGTACCAGAGCTGGGTGATCGTCACCTTGAGCCGGCCGTCATCGGTCAGGGTCTCGGCGCAGCGACGGATCCGCAGGTCGTGCATCCCGGTGCCGTGCAGCCGGGGGTCCAGGGCGAAGCCGCGGTCGCAGTGCGGGCACACCCGGCCCGTGCGCTCCTTGTACTTCAGGTCGGTGAAGCAGTTCGGGCAGATCACCGCGACGCGTCCTCCGGGTCCGTGCCGTCCGGGGCGGCCCCGGGCCAGGTCATGAAGCCGACTTCCGTGGCCCGGCGCCGCTCGGCGTCGCCGCCGCGGGCGGCCTGTCCGGCGAGGCGGTCCACCACGGCGAGCAGCTTGACCGGGGGAACGCCGACGAGCGGGAACCGCCAGCCCCGCGCCAGCCACTTCAGCTCCTCCGGGGTGAACGTGCCGAGGGCGCCGAGCTGTCGCATCTCCTCGGGCGAGGGTTTGTGCAGGGGATCGCGGTACGCCACCGCCTTCGGCTGCGCCCGGACCGTACGCAGCGACAGACCCGCGTCGACCACCGGGCGGCCGGGGAGGTTGGCGCGGAGGTGCTGCACCAGCAGCTCACCGCGCGCGTCGGCGTCATGGAGCACCAGGACCGGGCCGCGCGGCGGCAGCGCGGAGAGCAGGGACGACCGGACGTGCTCGGGGCCCTCCACCATGGCGATGCCGTGGCGTTCGGGCAGCCCGTCGGCGGTGAGGAAGGCGGTGATGGAGGGGTCGGGGCAGACCAGCACGGCGTTCGGCGGCGGTGCGTCCGCCGGCCGCTGGGGCCAGGGGTCGCCGATGTCGTCGACCACGCCGGGCGGCAGGGTCCCGTACACCCTCACCCACGGGACGAGCGCCGCGTCACGGAAGAGCGAGCGGGGCAGGGGCGCGCGGCCCCGGCCGGCTCCCATCGCGTGGGCGATCAGGTTGCCGAATCCGATGGCCAGCAGGACTCCGGAGACGTACCACCAGAACGGCAGCCCGCCGAATCCGGCCACGAAAGCGGAGATCACGGCGAAGACGATGGCGCCGCCCGCGCAGCCGGGGTCGTAGTCGCCGTCCCGGATCCGCTTGCGCGACAGCGCGTACCACAGCTGGCCCGGGGTGACGTGGATCCGTCCGTCGTCCGTCAGCCCTGTCGCGATCCGGCGTACCCGGAGGTCGTTGAGGCGCAGGCTGTTGGTCTTGGGGTCCAGCGCATAGGCGCGCCGGCAGTGGCTGCAGATGTTGCCGGTGCGTTCCTTGCGGAGCAGGTTGCGTTCACAGTGCGGGCACGTCACCGGCGGACCTCCAGCGCCGTCGCCACCCGGCGCAGCCGCGCGGCCAGCCGCTCGCGGACGCCGGTGCCGGGTATGCCGTCGATCTGCTGGGCGCGCTCGATGTCGCGCAGCGCGGCCGCCAGGGCCCGGTAGTCGGTGGCGGTGGCGAGCGCCGTCGTGGCCGGCCCCGCCGCGGGGCCGGACCGCCGGGAGCCCGCGGAAGCCCGGTCCTCGGCTTCCGCCGCGGTGATCGCGTAGTCCTCGTGGTCGATCCCGTACCCCGTGTTGGCGGCGAGGATGGTCAGCGGGGCGTCACCGCGGTTCGCGAAGGAGTGCGGCATCATCTCCGGGATGCGGATCAGCATGCCCGGCGCGAGCGGTACCTGGGACACGCGACCGCGGTCCGCGTCGTAGAGCCCGCACGCGGCGTGGCCCAGGCTGAGGACGAAGTGCTCACCCCCGTGCGCGTGCGGGGTGAACGCACTGCGGGGCCCCACGACCCCCAGCTTCACGGTGGCGTTGGAGGGCCGCTCCGGCGAGGTCGCGGCATCGCCCACGAGGTAGTGCGCGAACTGCCCGTCGTCGATGAACCGGAGGAACTCCCGCTCGGGCCCGAGCTCCCGGGACCCCTCGCGGTCGGCGAGCACGATGCCGCCGTCCGGCCTGAGGTGGTACAGCTCCACCCCGCCCGGCAGGTCGTGCCCGTCCGTCCCGTGCGGTCCGCCCGTGCGGTCGTACGGTCGTGCAGCCATCGCGCCTCCCCCTGACGCCCGCGGTGCGCTCCACGCGCCTGGCACGCGCATGGTACGGCCCGAATGATAGACAGTGCGCGAACTGGGAACATACCCAGAGGAACGGGCGGATGTCCGCCGGGGGACCGGGCATCCGGAAGCGCCCGCCCGTCCGCGGCCCCGAAGGGTCCTGTTCTGCGAGACCGGCTCGTGGGCGGGAACTCCACGTGCGGCGGACAGCCGAGCAGCCGCACGCCTTCCACGCCGTGTCGGAAGCCACCCTTCCGCAGGTGGGGCGTCAGGACACCGGCCCGCTCGCATCCCGCAGCCGCTCCGCGAACGCCCTCGCGGCGGCGAGGTCCCCGAGGCCGGGCCGCTGCTTGTTGATGCCGCCTACGAGCTTGAAGGGGGCCCAGGTGTCGAACCCCCGGCACGAGAAGCTGTCCGTCACCCCGTAGCCCTTCCTCTCGAGCTCCCGGACCACGGGGCGGGTAAAGGGAACCAGCCGCGTCTCGGGCAGCCCACTGGTGGCGAACACGAACGCCCGGGCCCGCCCGGCGGGAAGCGCCTCGACGAAGCCGGTCAGCCGGGGGTGGAGCCTGCCGTTGAAGACGCCCGAACCGAACCCCACCAGATCGGCGCCGGCCAGCTCCCGCGGGTCGGCCTCCTCGGGAGCGACGACCTGCGCGTCCCACACCCGGGCCATGGTGTCGGCGATACGACGCGTGTTGCCGTGCGACACGGAGACGCACACGATGACGGCCTTCATCCCGTCTGTTCCTTCCCTCGGTCCGTTTCTGCTTCCGTAGCCGGGACTGAACGGCGGCGACGGATGTGACACCGCGTCGATGGGACGGCGGCCACGCACGGTCCGCTGCCGGGGTTTCGGGAACCGAAGGCCGAGGCCGCCCGGAGGATGCGGGCGGCCTCGGTGTTCACGCGGTCCTCAGCGCAGGGCGGGGATCACGTCGCGGGTCTCGTCGACCTCCGGGGCCGGGGTCCGCAGGCCCGGCGGGAGCGGGGGAGTCTCGTCCGCGCAGACGGTGCCCCGCGCGGGCAGGGCCAGGGTGGCGAGGTACTCCGTGACGAGGGTGCTGACGCACGCACTGCGGTTGTAGGCGGTGTGTCCTTCGGCGGCGAAGGTCAGCAGCCGTCCGTTGTCCAGGGTCCGGGCGAGGGCCACGGCGTCCTGGTACGGGGTGTCGGGGTCCCCGGTCGTGCCGAGCACGAGGATCGGGGCGGAGCCCGCCGCCCGGTAGGAGCCCTCGTACCGGCTCGGGCGCTCCGCCTGCCACTGGGCGCAGGCGGGGGCGTGGTTGTGGTCGTAGGTGGGCGGACCGAGGCCGATCGGGGGCCCCAGCAGCGGCGCGGCGGCGGCCTCGGCGCCGACCAGCGCGGCCAGGAGTCGGGGGTTCGCCGGATAGACGCGGTCGGCGCACTCGACGGCCAGGTTGACGTTCAGGAAGTCGAAGGACGCAGGCGACGGCGGGGACAGCAGGAACGTCCGCTGGCGCGCCTGGGCCGCCCGCAGCGACTGTCCCAGTTCGGGCCAGATCTCCTTGCCCGCGTTGATGTTGAACATCAGGCGGTAGGCGAGGGTGTAGCCGGTGGCCGGGCGCCCGCTCGCCGTGATGACGGGGTCGGCGTCCAGATCCCGCTTGAGCTGCTCGAAGGCCTGCCGCGGGCGGCCCTCGCCGAACCCGCAGGCGGTGGCGTTCTGCGCGCACCAGTCCAGGAACCGGCCGACCGCCGCGTCCAGGGCGACGAACTGCCCGGCGTCGTAGGCGTACGGCACGTCCGCGTAGTGCTGCGGATCGTAGGCCCCGTCCAGGACCATGGCGCGGACGTGCCGGGGGAACTGCGCGGCGTAGACGGTGCCGACGAAGCTGCCGAAGGAACGGCCGTAGAAGGTGAGGGTCTCCTCGCCGAGGGCCTGGCGCAGCAGGTCGATGTCCTTGGCGTTCGACCCGGTGCCGATGAACGGCACCAGGTCCCCGGCGCGTTCCTTGCAGGCGGTGGCGAAGTCGAGGCCCTGGCGGACGGCGCTGTTCAGCGCTCCGGGGCCGGGCACGCCGGGCGCGGAGTCGACGGCCGCGGAGTACTCCTGGTCGTTCCAGCACTCCACCTGTCCGCTGCGGGCCACGCCCCGCATGTCGTACCCGACGACGTCGAAGGAGTCACGGAGGGAGGCGGGCAGCGCGTCGTAGCTGTTGCGGGCGAAGCCGACTCCGGAATTGCCGGGACCGCCGGGGTGCAGCAGCAGGACGCCGGTGCGGTGGGCCCTGTCCGACGCGAGCCGCCGGGTGACCGCGAGCGCGATGGTGCGTCCGCCGGGCTCGCGGTAGTCCAGCGGCACCCGGGCCGTGGCGCACTCGAAGCCGTCTCCGGGGTCGTCGCAGGGCCCCCAGGACAGGACGGGCACGGGCGGAGCGGGCGGGGCGCCGAGGGACCTCGCCGTCGCGGCCCCGGGCGAGGCCCCGAGGAGCGCGGTGACGGCGATCAGGACGAGGGATATCCCCCATGCCACTCGTCTGCGGGGGTCATCGGCTGAACGCGTCTGCATGAGGCGGGCCTCCGTCATGGGTGTCGCGGAACGGGCGAACAACGTAGTCGTCGGCTGCTGCCCCCGTCTGCCCACCAGGAGTTGATTCCCCGCTACCACCAGGAGGTGACTCCTCCTCCAACCGGCGTTGTACGTGCCGCCGGTTCCGGGTCAGCGCGAGCGCCCGACGCGTGCGAGCCACTCGCCGAGCAGGGCGCGCAGGAGTTCCGGCTGTTCGTGGGGCAGGGCGTGTCCCGCTTCGTCGAGCACGGCGAGGGAGGCGCGGGGGTAGTGGCCGGCGAGGTCGGTGGCGGCGGCGTACCCGACCGTCGAGTCCAGCCGCCCGGCCACGATCACCGTCGGACCCGCGTAGTCCGCCGCCGGAGCGGGGGCGAGTGCCCACCGTTCGCCGATGCGCTCGAGCGCCGCCCGGTCGACGAGCGCGGCGGCCGGGGCGACGTGGCGTTCGTACCGGTCGAGCATCTCCGGGGTCTGGACGACGAAGTAGCTCCGGAAGACGTCGTCGCCGATCCCGCCCGAACCGGCGACGACGCGGTGCTCCGGTACGTCGCGCAGCCCCGGCAGCAGCGGACAGACGAGCGCCAGACCGGCGACCCGCGCCGGGTGCCGCTCCGCCATCGCCCGGGCGAAGTACGCGCCCGCCGAGTGCCCGACGAGGAGGTACGGAGTCCCGCCGGAGGCCGCGTCGGCGAAGTCGAGCAGGGTGTCGAGGACGTCGTCGGCGC
Organism: Streptomyces sp. NPDC085524; assembly: GCF_044541755.1. Classification (NCBI taxonomy): domain Bacteria; kingdom Bacillati; phylum Actinomycetota; class Actinomycetes; order Kitasatosporales; family Streptomycetaceae; genus Streptomyces; species Streptomyces sp. NPDC085524. The sequence goes on along the minus strand of NZ_JBITTH010000010.1, from coordinate 3,588 downwards.
TGCGCAGGCTTTCGGGGGCGGCGGTCCGGCCCATTCCGGGGAGGTCGGGGTAGATCCGCCGCAGTCCCGCGACACCGGCGAAGACCGGCTCGAAGCAGGCCTCGGTCTCGCGGTGGTCGACACCGGCGCCGTGGAGCACCAGCACGGGCCGTCCGGTCCCGTGCTCCGCGTAGTGGACGACCACCTGGCCCGCTCGGAGATCCATTCCCGCATGCTAACCACGGGCGGGCGCCGCGACATCCGACGGCGCGGCACGCCGCGCACTCCCGTCCGGCGGCGGTCACAGGCTCGCGAGGAGTCCCTCCAGGGGAGCCGGCACCTCGCCGGGGTCGAGGGCCTCGACGAGGAGGTGACCGTAGCGGATCTTGCGGCCCTTCTTCGTCCCCAGGAAGCGCCTCAGCTGCTGCTGCCCGGAGCGGCCGTGCTGTGCGGGCTGGCGCACGAACGTCTGCCAGGCACGGAAGTCGCCCTCGGCCTCGAGGATCTCCTCCACCGCGGCCGTGCCCAGCGTGCGGATGAGCTCTTCCTCAAGGTCCGCCACGCACACGAAGATCCCGTCGCGCGGCGCCCGTGCCCGCTCCAGGCCGCGCTCGTAGAAGCCCTGCTCGCGCTCGTCGCACAGTCCCACCAGGCGCAGCCCGAGGCCGGTCGGCCCGAGGAGGCCGGCGTACCGGCCGACGTTCATGGCCCCTCCCATCGACACGACGCACACCCCCTCGGCTGCCAGGGCGCGTCCGCGCCGCGCGGTGAGGGTCTCCACGGCCGCGAGGTCACTGGGCCCTTCCAGCAGCACCGCCGTACGCAACCCCAGGTGCACGGCCAGCTCGCCCGCCCGGCCGCCGGAGCCGCCCCCCGCCCAGCTGCTGACCTCATCCCGGAATACGCGCATGTCCATGTCCATGACCATGAGGTGAGTCTGCTGCTTCGGGCGACGGCGCGGTACGGAATATCCGCCGTCGTGTCAGACCGCGGCCCGCTGCGCGTCGTCGTGCACGTCCCGGACACCGCGCGAGAGCCGCTCGGCGATCGCCGCGACCATCGTGCGGGGCCGCCGGGGCGCCAGGTGGGCGGTCACCGCGTTGCTCAGACCCGGTGCGATGTAGGCGCGGTCGGCGTCGAGGGCGCGCAGCGCGGACCGGACCACCGGCTCGGGCAGGCTGAACGACCCGGTCACCGCAGCCTTGCGGGTCCCGATGACGTCGAAGAACCCGGTCTCCACCGGCCCCGGGCAGAGCGCGAGCACGCGGATGCCGCGCCGCCGGTACTCCTGGCGGAGTGCGATGCTGAAGTCGAGCACGAAGGTCTTGGAGGCGCCGTAGACGGCGAAGTACGGCGTCGGCTGGAAGGCGGCGGTGGACGCCACGTTGATCACCGAGCCGCGGCCGCGCGCGAGCATGCCGGGCAGGAGCTCGTGGGTGAGGTCGACGAGCGAGACGACGTTGACCATCAGCTGGTCGTGGTCGCGCTGCCCGTCGATGTGCTCGAACCGGCCGCAGGTGCCGAATCCGGCGTTGTTGACCAGCAGGTCCACGCTCAGGCCGCGTTCGGCGAGTTCGGCTCCGATGCTGCGGGCGGCGTCCGGCCGGGCGAGGTCCTGGACCAGGACGTGGGCCTGCACTCCGTGGGCGTCGCCGAGCCGGTCGGCGAGGGCGGCCAGGCGGTCGGCCGAGCGGGCGACCAGGACCAGGTCGTGGCCGCGTGCGGCGAGTTGCGCGGCGAATTCGGCACCGAGGCCCGAGGAAGCGCCGGTGATCAGAGCCGTTGTACGCACAGGGGGTGCTCCTTCACTCATGTTCTCGTGGGAACGCGGGACGAGCGGGCCGGCATCGGTCAACAATGCGCCCCTCATCTGTGACACGAGAGTATCCGATTCTTCAGTAACTGCAACATTGCTGTGTCAGTTAATGAGCGACTCGCGCCCCGGCTGTAACGTCTTCCTGTACGACAGGGCTGGAGGTACGAGATGAGCAAGACGGCGGGCCGTCCGCTGCGGGCCGACGCCGAACGCAGCGTCCGGGCGATCCTGGCGGCTGCGGAGCGGGTCCTGGCCGAGAACCCGGCCGCGTCCATGGAGCAGGTCGCGGAGGCGGCCGGGGTCACCCGGACCACCGTCCACCGGCGGTTCGCCAACCGGCAGGCCCTGATCGACGCGCTGGCGGCGGAGGCGGTGTCGAAACTCGCGGAGGCCATCGAGGACGGTCACCCCGAGACCGCCCCGCCCCTGGTCGCGCTGCACCGGGCCACTGCCAACGTGCTCCGGGTCAAGGGGGCCTGGGGCTTCGCCCTCGGGCCGGGCCTGGCCCAGAGCGAGCAGGCCGCGCGCACGCACGAGGAAATCGCCCTGCGCTGCACCGAATTGCTCGGCCGGCTCCAGCGGCAGGGCGTGATCGCGGCGGACGCCGACCTGGAGTGGGTGCGCCGCGTCTTCTACGCCCTGATCAGCGAGGCCCTGCACGGCGGGGGCCACGCCCCGCGCGGCGGTCGCGAGTACGACCCCGACGCACTCGCGACCGGCATCATCGACACCCTCCTCCACGGTGTCGGCCCGCGCGCTTCCTGACGGGGGAGGAGGGCGGGAAGGCGGAGGGCGGGAGCGGGGAGCGGGGAGAGCGGAGGGCCGGGTGCCGCGGCCGGTGCCCGGCCGGACGGCCCTTCCCCCCTACTTCGGGTCGCGGTCGAACAGTGACTTCGACCAGAGGTAGCCGAGCACGGTCAGGCCCGCGCACCAGCCGACGGCGAGCCAGCCGTTGTTGCCGATCTCGCTGCCGAGCAGCAGGCCGCGCAGGGTTTCGATGGCCGGGGTGAAGGGCTGGTACTCGGCGATCGGGCGGAACCAGCCCGGCATCGCGTCGACGGGCACGAAGGCGCTGGAGAGGAGCGGCAGGATCATCAGGGGCATCGCGTTGTTGCTGGCGGCCTCGGCGTTCGGACTCGACAGGCCCATGCCGACCGCGATCCAGGTGAGCGCCAGGGCGACGAGCGTCAGCAGTCCCACCGCCGCGAGCCATTCCAAGGCGGTTGCGTCCGTGGAGCGGAATCCGATGGCCACCGCGACGGCGCCGACGAGGACCACGCTCATCACGCATTGCAGGACACTGCCGATGACGTGCCCGATGAGCACCGACCCGCGATGGATCGCCATGGTGCGGAAGCGGGCGATGACGCCCTCGGTCATGTCGTTCGAGACCGAGACCGCGCTGCCGATCGTGGTGCCGCCGATGGTCAGCATCAGGATGCCCGGAACGAGATAGGCCAGGTACTCGGCCCGGTCCGCCCCGCCGTCCCCGATGCCGGCGCTCATCACGTCGCCGAAGACGTAGACGAACAGCAGGAGCAGCATGACCGGCGTGAGCAGCAGGTTCAGCGTGAGGGACGGGTAGCGCCGCGCGTGCAGCAGGTTCCGCCTCAGCATCGTGGACGAGTCGCGCAGGGCCAGGGTGAGAGAGCTCATCGGACGTCCTCCTTGGGCTGGTCGGGCACGCCCGCACCGCCCGTGAGGGCGAAGAAGACGTCGTCGAGGTCGGGGGTGTGGACGGTGAGCTCGTCGGCTTCGATGCCGGCCGAGTCGAGCCGGTCGAGGATGGTGCG